>SKJX01000154.1 GCA_007121785.1 Nitriliruptoraceae bacterium | reverse complement strand
GGAGTCGCTCGGGGCCGAAGCCCCAGTAGCGCGTGCGCAGCGCCCCGCGCCACCCCGACCAGTTGTCCAGGAACGCCGTGCCGTCGACGGTGTCCGTGACGATGTCCACGGCCTCGCCGAACACGGGTCGATGGCGATGGTCGCCGGCACCGTAGGTGAGGCTGCTGACGGCGAACGGACCGGTAGGTGGCAGCGCGGCGCCGTCGGGTTCCGGGCCAGGCCACGCCAACCACAGCGGCACCGCGACGAGCCCCAGCACTCCGACCACGAGGCAGAGCGTCGCGAGCACCCGGCGACGTCCCGCGACGCGGGGTGGCCGCAGGGTCGCGATCGCGGCCCCGGCCAACCCGCCCGATACGAGGAAGACGCCGGCGACCGCAAGGCCCCCGGGGTTGACGGGCATCACGAGCACCGCTCCCACTCCCACCAGGCCAGCGACGCCCAGGGCGAGCAGGCGGGCCGGGATCCAGCGGACCAGCCTGGCCAGCAGGAGCAGGGCCCCCGTCAGCAGCCCGATGGCGAACCAGCCGACGACGGTCGCCAGCACGGCGTCCGCGAGCAGCGGCCGGCCGCTCCTCAGCGCCGTGCCGGCCGCCGCCAGGCCCACGGTGATGGCGAGGATCAACCCGTACCTCGCCCCGCGCCACGCTCGATCCCCCGGTCGCAACCCCCGGCGGAAGCGTCGCCATGCTGCGCGCCGGGAACGTCGTGCTCCAGGACCGTCCATGGGCAACCGGTTCCCCTGTTCGCACCACCGCAGGATCGGCGGCAACGGCTGTGGCGACGTGCATGGACATGACGTCGATCGGGCCCTCCGCCCGATGCCGTCGGAGTCTCAGCACCTCGCCCTTGACGAACCCCCGGATGGCTCGGAAGCCAGGAGGCGGCCACGGTCAGCGTGCCGCCTCGGAGCGAAGCAGGTCGTGGGTGCCCCGGCCAGGGACCTCCGCCACCCGCCTACGCGCGGGACCACGGGTCGAGGCCCCCTCGTCGGCGTCTTCGCCGGCCTCCAGCGACGGGGAACATGACCTGCTCCAGCCCGTTGGCCCACGGGTACCGTCTCTCCGATCCCCTATCCCGATGTCACTGGGTGTGCTGCCGTGCCGCGACGCCGTCCCCGGTCCTCCCCCGCGATGGCGGGCATCGCCGCCGTGTGTGTCCTGCTGGCGGTTGGGGCCGTCGGGGTCACGCTCGCGCTGACCGGCGACGTCGGCGTGGCAGCGCCTGCTTCGGTCGACGAGGCGCCCGCCGTCGAGGGCAGCGAGGAGCCGCCCGTCGTTGCGGGGAGTGCGGAGGGGCCCCCTGTCGAGGGCAGCGAGGCGGCGGACGAGCAGCGTGGCCGGTTGGTGGTGCACCACGTGGGCGATGTCAGCCTCGATCCCGAGTACCTCCCGACCCTGGACACGCTCGGCTACGAAGCGGTCTGGGACGGGATCCGCGACACCTTCGCGGAGGCGGATCTCGTCCTCGCGAACCTCGAGTGCGCGCCGACCCGAGGTGGCGTCCCGCAACCGAAGCGGTTCGTGTTCCGCTGCGAACTCGATGCCCTGCCGGCCATGCGTGAGGCTGGTGTCGATGTGGTGAGCCTCGCCAACAACCACAGCGGCGACTACGGCGTGCCGGCGATGTTCGAGGGGGTCGGCAACGTCGAGGCGGCCGGGATCGTCGCCGTCGGGGCCGGGGCGGACGAGGCCGAGGCGTACGCGCCAGGCATCGTCGAGGTCGCCGGTTGGCGGATCGCGATCCTCGGGTTCGGCGGGGTCGTCCCGGAGCCGTCGTGGACAGCCCGGGGAGACCTGCCGGGGCAGGCCACCGGCTACGACCCGGTCAGGATGGCGGAGGCTGTGGCAGCCGCCCGCGACGACGCGGACCTGGTGGTCGCCACGGTGCACTGGGGCGCGGAAGGCGCCCTCGAGCCGCGGCCGGAGGACGTGGTGAAGGCCGAGGCCATGATCGCGGCCGGGGCCGACGTCGTGTTCGGCCACCACGCCCACCGTCTGCAGCCGTTGGAGCAGGTCGACGGCGCGCCGGTGTTCTGGAACCTCGGCAACTTCGTGTGGCCACGGCTGTCGCAGGCGGGCGCGACGACGGCGGTGGGTGAGTGGATCATCGATCCGGACGGCACGGTGACCGCCTGCCTGCTGCCCGTGGAGATCGACGATCGGGGCGTGCCGGCACCGACCGGCGCGCCCCGCGAGTGCCTGTGACGCAGTCGCCTGGTCGTTGCGTCGCGGGGCCCACGACATCGGGTGGCCGCGACGCGATCGGTCCGCTCCTGCCGGCAGCGATCCTCAACACCGCCGTGAGCGCTGCGAGGGAACCGCACCACACGACCAGCAGTGCCATGGTCCCGCCAAGGCCACCGCGAGGGTGATGACCCTGGCGGAAGCCGCGAGTCCGCCGCCGACCGCGAGGTGGCACAGGACCCGCGACAGGAGGCCACCCATGGCGAGGTTGAAGGTGCCGTCCCCCAGCTCCACCGCAGCAGCTCGGTCGAGCCCTGTAGCCCGGCAACCGCTCGGTGACGCCGTCGAGGTCCGGCGGTTGCTCGCCGACCGTGGACATCACCGGGCTCCGGCTGTCCCCACCTGCTGATCGCAGCGACCTCCGACACGGTGATGACGTCGCCGCTCCCGGTGGAGCGTCTTTGCGGGGGCCTTCCTGGCGTCGAAGGAAGTGCAGCTTGCGCTCCCGGAGGTTTCGGTGGATGCTTCGTCGGCTGAGTGCGTCCGGGGTGGTCGTGTCGCGTCGGCTCGACGTGGGAGCAGGCTGATGGACAGGCGCAGCCAGGTGGAGCGCGTGGGCATCCTCGAGGGGCTCCCTCTCTTCGCGCGCCTCACCACTCGTCAGCTGAAGGCCGTGGCGAAGGTGAGTTCCGACGTGCGCTACGAGCCGGGCAAGGTCATCCTGAAGGAGCTCGACTCGGGTCAGAACCTGGTGGTCATCGCCTCGGGGACGGCCAAGGTGGTCCACGGTGGTCGGGTCCTCGCGACGGTCGGGCCGGGCGATGTGATCGGTGAGATGGCGATCATCGATGGTGAACCTCGCTCGGCGACGGTCACCGCGGATTCGGCGGTCGAGGGCATCATGATCTACCGGACGGCATTCCTCCGGCTCCTCGATGAGCATCCGACGATGTGTTGGAGACTGCTGCTGGCGCAGACCGCACGACTCAGGGAGCTCGACAAGCAGGCCGTGCTCCCCGCTTGATCGACCTCCGCATGGTGGTGTCGACGTGGCTCCGCCGTACGCGGCCCCATCGCGGCCAGCGTCCCCTCCAGGATCCGGATCGCCTTGGGCCTGACGCCGTGGAGCGACACCAGTTCGTCCCGCCAACGGCGTGCCACCTGGTCCAGGCTGGTGATCCCGTTGAGGGGGAGCTCGCGAGCGGCGGTCTTGCCGATCGGGTGTGTCAGTCATCGTGGATCCTTCCGATCGGATGACGGCGAGCTCGGGACTAGGAACACCGTGCGCGCCCGTCGGGTGCCGGCGGGTCGGCCACGCGTCAACACCGCCGTCGTACCGAGAGGGATCGATCGCTCGCTGTGACCGAGATCAGCACGAAGGTCAGGGCCGGCGACAACCGCTGTCCGTCACAGGGGAAGGCTCGTGTCCGCCACGGGAGGAGATCGGATAGCTGCCTACGGGGAGGCGAGCCTGTCCGTGGACACCCCTGGGATGCCGCTGGACGAGACGCACGTCCGCGGCCGACTGCTTGGCATCCTCGATCCTGCTTGGGGCGCTGAGCCTCGCCCTGGCGATCCTCCGGCTCACGTCGCGCCTCCCGGAGCGTTCTGGCACAGGGTCGAGGTGGTCCTGGCCGGGGGGGCCGCCGGGGCAGCTCCACCCGGATGGGACTCTCGCCCCTGACCAACGCCCGCCGGCTGCAGGACGATGCCGGGCCGCCCGTGTCGCGACCTGACCCCAGCAGCTGGATCGCGCGGCAGAGGAGTGCTCATGCGGATCCCGAACATCCGCGCCGCCATCGCTGCGGCACCGATGTCAACCACGTTGATCGTCGTCAACGTCCTCGTCTTCGTGGGATCGACCTCGATGACGGACTGTTCGACGTCGTATCGCTGCCATCGAACTGGGAGGGCGTGGCGGCGCAGCCCTGGACGTTGCTCACCGTGCTGTTCTCGACCCAGGTGCTCGTCCACCTCGCGGGGACCGTCCTGATCATCGGGCTGTTCGGTGCCCGCATCGAACGCTTCGCCGGTGCGGCCCATCTGCTGGGTGTCTACCTGCTGGCTGGACTCGCCGGCTCGCTC
>SKJX01000180.1 GCA_007121785.1 Nitriliruptoraceae bacterium | reverse complement strand
GGTCGAGTCCGGCTGTGCGCCCGGGTGGCCGCGCGACTGGGCTGTCGAGTCCGGCTGTGCGCCCGGGTGGCCGCGCGGCTGGGCTGTCGAGTCCGCCTGCGTCCGTCGGCGTCCGAGCGGTCGGGCGGTCAAGTGCCGCAGCGTCCGCCGGTGGCCGCGCGGCCGCGCGGTCGGATGGCTGCGCAGCCACGCCCAGGCAGCGACGGCCAACGGGCCCAGCGGGAACACCCACGCCAACGCCGGCGTGCTGGCCGCCACCGCCAGGACCACCACGGCCGCAAGCAGCCGCAGCGTCGACTCGCCGGCGGTCGCCAACGCGTACGCCCGGAAGCGGTCCATGCCGGCCGCCCGGCCACGCACGACCCCGTACCACCCGTAGCCCAGGACCAGCAGCCCCAGCGACCAGCCCAGCTGGGTGTAGCCGGCGAACAGCAGATCGGCGGCAGCGGCCGCCACCAGCCCGGTGACCAGGGCGGCGCCGATCAGCCAGCGGCGCAGCAGCCGCAGGAACCGGCGCAGCCGGGCGGCGTCGTGGCCGCGCACCGTCACCAACCGCGTGACGTAGGCCTCCAGGGCGGTGACCGCCACCGCGACCCACAGGTACTGCAGGGTCCACAACACCCCCACGGGGGCGTAGCCGTCCGCGCCGAGCACCCGCGTGCCGACGATCTGGAACAGGAACGCCCCGAGCCCGTTGATCGCTGAGCCGGCCGCGATCCACCCAGTCGCCCGGCCGGTCCAGTGGTGCTCCGCGGAGGGGTCGTCGTCCACCAGCGGCTACCAGCCCCGCACGCGGACACGCAGCAGCCGGAGGATGCCGCGGATCCCGTCGGACGGCTTGATCTTCTTGCCTTCGGCGCGGCTGCGTGCGGCGTAGGAGATCGGGATCTCGTAGAGCCGGGCGCCGGTGCGCAGCAGCCCGCCGGTGAGCTCCGCCTCGATCTCGAACCCGTCAGCGGTCAACCGCAGCTGCTCGTACCGCTGACGGGTGAAGAACTTGTAACAGGTGTAGGCGTCGGTGACGTACCGGTCGAACAGCGCCGAGGCGGCCAAGCTGATCGCTCGGTTGCCCACCACGTACCAGAAGGAGTACGAGGCGTGGGAGCCGAACTGCCGCGTGCCGTAGACGACGTCGGTGTCTCCCGCCAGGATCGGCGCGAGCAGCTCGGGGATCTGGACCGGGTCGTACTCCAGGTCGGCGTCCTGCACGCCCAGGATGTCGCCCGTCGCCAGCTCGAACCCCTTGCGCAGCGCCGAGCCCTTACCTCGGTTCGCGCGGGCCTTGACCACCAGCACCCGCTCGGCGCCCGGCACCCACGCCCGGTCGATCGCGTCCGCCGCGCCGTCGTGCGAGCCGTCGTCGACGACGATCAGCTCCCACGGGACCGGCATGTCCACGGTCCCGAGCCGCTCCAGGACCGTGCGCAGCGTCGGACCCTCGTTGTAGACGGGCATGACGAGGCTGAGCTTCACGGAGTACCTCGAGGTCGCAGGTCTTGAGCTTGCTGGCAGGGCAGTACCGGGCGGGACGCTCGCGAACGCTACCCGTCGCGGCCGCGTCGATGGGTGCCCGGACGTCGAGGTCGTTGAGGTGGTCGGCGTCGTGGTGTGCGGAGGGGTGGGTGTCGCGGTGCGCGAAGGGGTGGGCAGGCGGTCCGCTAGCGTCCCCGTCCAGACCTAGGCGACTGTGGAGGGAACGTGACCGCCGACGTGGATGGCTGGCGGATCGTGCTGACCGGAGGTGCTGGCTTCCTCGGCTCGCACCTGGCCGACCGGTTGGTCGCCGGCGGAGCGTCGGTGATCTGCTTCGACAACTTCCTCACGGGTGCTCGCAGCAACATCGCCCATCTGGATGCGCACGAGCGGTTCCACTTGGTCCACCAGGACGTCACCACCTACCTCGACGTCGGTGGTGAGATCGACGCGGTGCTGCACTTCGCCTCGCCGGCGTCGCCGATCGACTACCTCAAGCTGCCGATCCAGACCCTGAAGGTCGGCTCGTTGGGGACACACAACGCGCTGGGTCTGGCCCGAGCCAAAGGCGCGCGGTTCATGCTCGCGTCGACCTCGGAGGTGTACGGCGACCCGCAGGTGCATCCGCAGCCGGAGACTTACTGGGGGCACGTCAACCCGATCGGGCCGCGTGGGGTCTACGACGAAGCCAAGCGGTTCGCGGAGGCGCTGGCGTTCGCCTACCACCGGACCCACGACATCGAGATCCGCATCGCCCGGATCTTCAACACCTACGGCCCACGGATGCGCATGGACGATGGCCGGGCCGTTCCGACCTTCATCCGCCAGGCGCGGGCCGGGGAACCACTCAGCGTGCACGGCGACGGTACGCAGACCCGGTCACTGTGCTTCGTCGACGACATGGTCGACGGGTTCCTTCGGCTGTTGACCAGTGAGCACGCCGGCCCGATCAACCTCGGCGGGGACGAAGAAGTGACGGTCGGTGAACTCGCCGAGGTCATCCGCGACATCTGCGGTTCGAGCTCGTCGGTGGTGTTCGCGGACCGGCCCCAGGACGATCCACAGGTCCGGCGGCCGGACACGACCCTCGCGCGCGAACTCCTGGGCTGGCAGCCGCAGGTCGACTGGCGTGACGGACTGGAACGTGCGGTGCGGTGGTACCGGCAGCAGCCTGGCTGACGCCTTGCGTCCTGCGCCCGCGCGCGAACGCACGTTATGGCTTGACCGCGCTTCGTTGAGGCTCGGAGCGGACGTGGTGGACGCCGCGTGTGTTCCGTGCACGAGGGACATCCGTGTGTCCCCAGATGAGCGAACGCGGAACACCGCACGGAAGCGGGCGCGCGGCGGATGCACGCGCCAGTAACGCAAAGTAACACTTGGGCGCACGATGTCACGGATCAGCACGAGATCGCTCACGTTGCGTGACAGTATGGATGGACAGCTTGCGGAGAGTGGCTGAAGTGTGGACCATCTCACCATGCGTAGGGGAACCTGCGCGGTCCGCCACCTTGTGGCGGATGAAGGGGAAGCGTTGATCCTCGGGCCGTGATGTCACGGTCGCCGTACCGGGTCCAGAACCCGGCAGCCCGAGGGGAGCGAGAGGCGAGACCGGCCCCGGAGTGACCGACGAGTCGACTCCAGCAGGGGGTCGACGCCTATCTACAGGGGTTCTGGATCATGACATCGAAGCGGAAGTCTTGGGGCGTGCTGTTCGCAGTCATGCTCCTCACTGTGGGGTTGGTTGCCCCGGCAAGCGCGGGCAATCACGGGGACAACCCTGGGGGTGGTCCCCCGGGGGAGGCCGGTCCTTCTGAGGGTGGCGGTCCTTCTGAGGGTGGCGGTCCTTCTGAGGGTGGCGGTCCCCCTGAGGGTGGCGGTCCTCCTGAGAACGGTGGTCCTCCTGAGAACGGTGGTCCTCCTGAGAACGGTGGTCCTCCTGAGAACGGTGGTCCTCCTGAGAACGGTGGTCCTCCTGAGAACGGCGGTCCTCCCGAGAACGGCGGCCCTTCTGAGGGTGGCGGTCCTCCCGAGAACGGCGGTCCTTCTGAGGGTGGCGGTCCTCCCGAGAGCGAGACTGTGGAGGGGCAGACGATCACCTGGAGCGGCCAGGGGCCCTCAGACTGCCCCGACGGCTACCAGTTCAACCTGACCGGGACAGACATCGAGGCCGCCAGTCTGAATGTCGGTCACACGGTCAAGAAAGACGGCAACGGCGCCTGGCTGTTCGAGGTTCCCGATGGGGACGTCGACCCGTCCACTGTGACCGTCACCTTCGATGGAACCGAGATGAACGGGCGGCAGTTCGTCATCTCCCACTGCCTCGAAGCTGACAACGGCGACAACGGGGACAACGGCGACAACGGCGACAACGGCGAGAACGGCGAGAACGGCGAGAACGGCGACAACGGCGACAACGGCGACAACGGGGACAACGGGGACAACGGCGACAACGGCGACAACGGGGACAACGGCGAGAACGGCGAGAACGGCGAGAACGGCGAGAACGGGGACAACGGGGACAACGGCGACAACGGAGAGAACGGGGACAACGGGGACAACGGAGAGAACGGGGACAACGGCGAGAACGGAGAGAACGGAGAGAACGGCGAGAACGGCGAGAACGGCGAGAACGGAGAGAACGGTGTCGAGGAAGAGGACAACGACATCGACGAGCCGGGCACCGACGTCGACAGCGAGTTCGTCGACCGCACCCCGGCAGCCGACGAACCGGAGGAGCCGGACACCGACGTCGGTGGTGAGGTCGTCGACCGCACCCCGGCGGCTGATCGCACGCCGGCCTCGGTGAGCGCACCGGCGGCCGAGACCGAGGTGATGGGCGTCACGCTGGCCCGCACCGGCGGATCGATCGTTGCGCTGTTGCTCCTCGGTCTCGTGTCACTGCTGAGCGGCGGGCTGCTGGTCCGCCGTCGCAGGCAGGAGGGCTGATGGCCAGTTCGAAGCCAAGCTGAGTGCTTCGCGGTCCTGACCAGGTGGGGCGGCCTTCGGGTCGCCCCACCTTCGTGGTACGCCCGGCAGGGGCATGTTCTTGGGGTGGAAGTCCCCTGGAGGAGGTGGTGGTGTCGAACTCCGAGCCGATGGCAGCTGCGGCATCGTGAGGTGTCGCGGGGAGGAAGCCTGAAGGCCGACGGTGACGTCGACGACCATCGCGGAGACGGGATGGTGCGCTGGGCAGGAGTCAGCAGAGGCCGTAGTACCAGCGGGGATCTCGATACCTACGCACCAGGAGGGGTGCGGGCTGGGAAGGGCCGAACGTCAAGGCCGAGAGGATGGATGTGGTGGCTGGTGATGGTCGCGTTGATCGCAGCCAACCCGCGGCAGTCGGGCACCCGTGAGAGGAGACAGTGAGTCCGTCGGGGCCTGGGGGTGGGCGTAGTGACGGTCCGGAGCCGCCCAAGTCGTCGTCTCAGCCCGTCCGGGTGGATGGCTTGTGGGAGCAGGTGTTCTCGAAGGCCAATCTGACCCGGGCGCTACGGCGCGTGGAGCGCAACGCGGGCGTGCCTGGTGTGGATGGGGTGACCACGGAGCAGCTGCGGCCGTGGCTCCATCAGCACTGGGACGAGATCCGTGAGTCGCTCGATGCGGGACACTACAAGGCCTCGCCGGTCCAGCCGGTCGAGATCCCCAAGCCCGATGGCGGGTCGAGGATGCTTGGTGTCCCGACGGTGCTGGATCGGTTGATCCAGCAGGCCATCACCCAGGTGTTGGAGCCGATCTTCGATCCGGGGTTCTCGGAACTGAAGCGCCGCTGTCGCCGCTGTTGTCCAACATCATGCTGGACGACCTCGATCGTGAGCTGGAGCGCCGGGGCCACTGGTTTGTTCCCTACGCCGACGACGTCCGCGTTTTCGTGCGTAGCGAACGGGCGGCCCACCGGGTCTTGGAGGGCATCACCGAGGTCGTCGAGGGCCGGTTGAAGCTGAAGGTCAACCGGGAGAAGCCCAGCGTCTCGACCGCTTCGGTGGCAGGGTTGCTGGGCTTCGCGTTCTACTTCGTGCCGGGCGGCAAGGTCAGACTGCGGGTCGCTCCCAAGGCGTTCAAGCGTCTCAAGATGCGGCTCAAGCAGTTGACCCGCCGCAACTGGGGTGTCTCCATGGAACACCGCATCACGAAGCTGAACCGCTACACCGCCGGTTGGTGCGCCTACTTCGCTATCGCGGACGGACACCAACGTCTCGAAGCGGTCGATGAGTGGCTGCGCCGACGGCTCCGGGCCGTGCGCTGGACACAGTGGAAGCGGGCGCGAACCCGCGTCGGTGCACTGCGTGCGCTTGGCATGCCACCGGACCCGGCCTACCAGTGGGGGATGACCAGCAAAGGCGCCTGGCGTCTCGCTGGCTCTGCCCCCTACAACGGGCCATGCCCACCAGCTACGGGGACGACCAGGGCCTGCTTGATTCGACTACCGCTGGCACCGTCGTCGAGGAGCCTGACGAACCGCCGTATGCGGACCCGCACGTACGGTGGTGTGGGAGGGGTCGGGGAGAGCCCGGTCCCTACCCGATCGTGAGCGGTGTTCGTGCCGCCCCACCTTCGGCGTGAGCGGCGTCGAGGTGGCAGACTCGGTACGCGGTAGGTGGACGGGACGGGAGCCTGATGCAGCGCGGTGCAACGATGGGGCGCGGACGTGTGCCGCGCGCCGCCGTCGTCGCGCTGCTCGCGTTCGTCGTCGCGCTGCTGCCCGGGGTCGGTGCCGCGGACGAGCCGACCACCCGCGGCACCGATCGGGTGTGCCCGGCCGCTGACGTCGACTCGATCACCTTCGAGGACGTCGGTGAACCGCATGAGCTGGCAGTCACCTGCGCCGCGACGCTCGGACTGGTGGCAGGGTTCGACGACGGCAGCTACCGCCCGGGTGAGTCGATCACCCGCGAGCAGGTCGCCAGCATCGTGCGGGGCTGGATCGAGCAGGCGGTCGGGATCGCCATGCCCCTGCCGGAGGAGCCCCGCTTCGCCGACGCGCAGGACAGCGTCCACCAGGAAGCGATCGAGGCGCTGGCCGAGGCCGGCGTCGTGTCCGGCCGCAGTGACGACACGTTCGCGCCGGACCAGACCCTGACCCGCGGACAGTTCGCTGCGGTCGTGACCAACGCCATCAGCTACGCCGACGTGCTGACCACCGGCGGGCCGCTGCCACCCGATGGCGACCTCGAGCGGTTCGACGACGTCGAAGGCAGCACCTTCCACGAGCAGATCGCGGCGCTGGCCAGCATCGGAGTGACCAGCGGGGTCACCACCGACCATTTCGTGCCCGGTGACCCCGTGACCCGCGGGCAGCTGGCGACCTTCCTGATGCGGGGCGCGGACTACCTCGATGAACATCAGCGCTGGCGGCCGACCGCACGCACCTCGACAGTGCTGGTGGCCGAACTCGACCCCGTGGCGGCTGACGATGGCCAGGACGCGGACGGATTGACGGACGAGCCCGACGACCTGCGGGGCAACGCCACCCTGACGGTGAACGCGTTCAACGGCACGCTCGCCTACAGCCTCGACCTCTCCCGGGTTCCCGGGCCGTACGCCGATCAGGCCGCCACCATCCACCTCGGCGACGTCGCCGATGAGCAGGCCCCGGTCGTGCTGGAGCTGGCTGACGCCGACGACTTGGATGACGCCACCGGCGGGGTGGTCACCGATGTCGTGGTCGAGGCCGACAGCGAGGTGCGCTTTGCCGACCTCGTCGACGCGCCGCAGGACACCTTCGTGCAGGTCGCGACGGAAGGGGCTCCCGGCGGGGCCGTACGCGGCCAGCTCCACCCGACCGGCGACTGATTCGACCGTCGACCGCCTGACCACCGGACCGGCGGCCGACCCGGACGGTGGCTGCACGACCGGCGCGGTCCCGAGGCCCACGGGACGTGCCGACGGCTGCGGAGCGCCTACCGTGCGTCTACGAACTCGACCGTCTCGCGACCCGCCACCGCCCTGGCGGCAACGACCCATGACCTCACGCCCGGCCGGCACACGATCCTCGACCCCGTCCTCCAAGCCCTCGATCCCACGTTGCCACGCGTGGAGGAGCCGGACCATGTCCAGCGCACGAGCGTCGGCGCGACCGACGCTGGCTGAGGTCCGGCGCGTCGGCCAGGCGGGGGTCCTGGAACGCCGCAGCGCCGAACACTGGGCCGGGCGCCTCTACATGCGCACCCTGTCGGGGCACGTCACCCGGTGGCTGGTGCCGCTGGCGGTCACCCCGGATCAGCTGACCGTGCTGATGATCGTCGTGGGATTGGCCGCCGCGGCACTGGCCAGCTGGCCCACCCTCGTCGGCGCCGTCACGGTCCTGGTGCTGATCCAGCTGTACCTGCTGCTCGACTGCGTCGACGGCGAGGTCGCCCGGATGCGTGCGACCACCAGCGCTGCCGGGGTGTACCTCGACCGGCTCGGCCACCACGTCGTGGAGTCGGCGCTGGTGGTCGGGCTGGGCCTGCGCGCCGCCGGCGGGCCGTCGACCGACCCCAGCTGGTGGGTCGCGGTCGGCGCGCTCGCCGCGTTGCTGGTGGTCATCGGCAAGCTCGAGTCCGACCTGGTCGTGGTCGCGCGCAGCGTCGGGGGGCTGCCGGCGGCGCCGGAGGCCGACGCCACCTCCTCGGTCGGGACGGTGCGCCGGCTGCGGCGGGTCTTCGCCTACCTGCCGTTGCACCGGCTGATCGGCGCCGTCGAGCTGTCGTTGCTGCTGGTCGTCGCTGCGGTGGTCGACGCCGTCCGTGGCGACGTGCTGGCGACCCAGGTGCTGCTGGTCGCCGTCGGCGCGGTCGCGCTGCTGGTCGCCGTCGGCCATCCCGTGACGATCCTGACCTCGAGGCGGCTGCGATGACCGGCCGGAGCCACCGTGCACGGTCAGCGGCGCCGCTGACCCGCCCGCTGCGGGTCGGGGTGGTGGTGCTCACCACCGGCGAGCGGCCCACCGAGCTGGCGGCGGCGTTGGACTCGGTCCGCCGCCAACGTGATGTCGACCCGCGGATCGTCGTCGTGCACAACGTCGAGATCCCGGACGCGCCCGGTGTGCTCGAAGGCGATGGGCTCGCCGCCGACGTCGACCTGCCCGACGAGGCCGCCGAGCCGGACGACCCCGAGCCGGACGACCTCGACCTCGGCCTCGGTGCGGCGGAGGGGACCGACGTGACGGTCCTGCGGCCCGGGAGCAACCTCGGCATCCCCGAGGGGCGCAACCTCGGGGTCGACGCGCTCGACGACGTCGAGGTGGTGCTGTTCCTGGACGACGACGGCGTGCTCGTCGGCGGGGACGTGCTGGCCCGTGCGACGGCCGCGTTCGCTGCCGACCCGACGCTCGGGGCGATCAGCATGCGGATCGTCGACCCGGACACCGGCCGGACCGAACGCCGCCACGTGCCGCGGCTGCGGGTCGGTGACCCGTCCCGCAGCTCGTGGGTGACCACGTTCCTGGGTGGTGCCAGCCTGGTCCGTCGGGTCGCCTACCAGCAGGCCGGGGGGCTGCCGGGACGGTTCTTCTACGCGCACGAGGAGACGAGCCTGGCGTGGCGGCTGCTCGACGCCGGCTACCGCATCCGCTACGCCGGTGACCTGCAGCTGGCGCACCCGGCGGTCGCGCCGGCACGGCACGCCGCTTACCACCACCTCACGGGCCGCAACCGGGTGCTGCTGGCTCGCCAGCACCTGCCGGCACCGCTGGCGGTCGTCTACGTCCTGCTGTGGGCGGTGATCGGAGCGGTGCGCTCACCAGGTGGGCGTCGCGCCCTGCTGGCCGGCTTCATCGACGGGTTGCGGGTCCGCGAGGTCGACCGCACCCCGATCCGCTGGCGCACCGCCTGGCGGATGCTGCGCTACGGGCGGCCACCGCTGCTGTGACCGGGAGGCCGGTCGGCCAGCGTGGCGCTCCCGCCGCCGAACGCACCGGATGCGGCGTCCCCGGCCAGGTCGCGGAGGTACTCCACGAACGCCGGCGCAACCGCGTCCCAGCTGTGCCCCTCGGCGACGTAGGCGTGGCCAGCGGCGCCCAGCCGACGGCAGGTCTCCGGGTCCGCGGCCAACGACCGCACGGCCTCCACCAGCGCGTCGACGTCCTCGAACGGCACCACGTACCCGGCGCCGGTCGCCTCGATCAGTCGCCTCGCCTCCGGTAGGGGGGTCGTGATCGCCGGGACCTGGTGGGCGAGGTACTCCACGATCTTGGTCGGCATCGACGAGCGGTAGTTCGGCAGGTCGTGCAGCGGCGACAGGCCCGCGACCGTCCCCTCGACCCGGGCGAGCGCCACGTCGTTGGGCAGCCGTCCGTGCCAGTCGAGCGTGCCGCGGTGCACCGCCGCCTCGACCGCGTCGACGACGTCCCGGTCGGCTGGCCCGATCAGCTCCACCCGCGGGTCGCCGTCGCGGTCGAGCCGCTCGGCGAGGTCCACCAGGTCGTGGACCCCACGGCCGGTCGACAGCCGGCCGACGTAGACGACCCGCTGATGCTGGGCAGCCGGCGACAGGGCCGTCGGCATCCACGGCAGGTTGGCGACCACCGGATGGTCGTCATCGAACCGCTCCGCGTAGGCGGTCTCGGCCAGCAGCAGGCCGGCCAGGGCACGTTCGGCGCGGCGTTCGAGCCAGTTGGCGAGCCGCACCGCCGGTCGCCGCAGCCCACGCGGGATCCACCGACGGTCGGCGACCGACGCCGGCAGGTCCTCGTGGACGTCGAGCACCACCGGTGGCAGCCGGCGGAGCCGACCCAACACGGCCAGCAGCAGCTCCGGGTCGTGCAGGAGCACGACGTCGTGCTCGCGTCCGAGCCGGGCGATCGTCCGGCGGGCGGCCAGCAGCGACCGGAGCCGCCGCCGTCCGCTCGCGCGCGGCAGGTCGACCGCCCGCGCGCCGGCGGCCACCTCGCTGAGGGGTGTACCGGTCGCGCGCCACGGCGCCGCGTAGGTCACCTCGACGTCGGCCTGGAGCAGCGCACGGACCTGCCGGTGGTGGATGCGCGCGTCCAACGGGTCGTGGACGGTGGTGACGACCAGTGCCTTCACGTCGACCTCGTCGGGGCGGGTACGTGGCGGTGGCGGACCGGTGTCGTGCCGCGCTAGAGGTGGTGGACGGTGCTCGGATGCAGCCCGAGCCGGCGGTAGACGCCGCGGGTGTCGAACACCCGGGGCGCGTGCTCGGCCAGCTCCGCGAAGTCGATCGAGCGGTGGTCGGTCAGGACGATCGCCAGGTCGTGGTCGGCGGCCGCGGTCAGGTCGTCGACGATGTCGAAGCCGTGGCGGGCCAGCTGGTCGGGGGGCACGTGCGGGTCGAAGACGGTCACGGTGGCGCCGGCGGACCGCAACAGCCGCAGCACGTCGATGGCGGGCGACTCACGGTCGTCGCCGACGTCGCGCTTGTACGCGGCGCCGACCCCCAGGATCCGCGCCCGCGAGACGGCCGTACCGACGTCGTTGAGCAGGCGCGTCACCCGGCCGACGACGTAGTCGGGCATGTGGACGTTGACGTCCTCGGCGAGGTCGATGAACCGCGTCGGCGTGCGCAGCTCCCGGGCCCGCCACGCCAGGAACTGGGGATCGAGCGGGATGCAGTGCCCGCCCACGCCCGGGCCCGGGTAGAACGGCTGGAACCCGAACGGTTTGCTGGCGGCCGCGTCGATGACCTCCCAGATGTCGATGCCGAACGTGTCGGCGACGTGGGTGAGCTCGTTGACCATGGCGATGTTGACGGCCCGGTAGGTGTTCTCCAGCAGCTTGGTCAGTTCCGCGGCCCGCGCCGTCGACACCGGATGGACGGTGTCGACCAGTCGCAGGTAGGCCGCCACCCCGACGGCGGTGGAGGTTGGGGTGACCCCGCCGACGACCTTCGGGATCGACGAGGTGGTCAGTTCGTTGCCGGGATCGACGCGTTCGGGTGAGAAGGTGACGAACACGTCCGTGTCGAGGGTCAACCCGGCCGCCTGGACCGCCGGGAGCAGGTGGTCCTCGGTGGTGCCCGGGTAGGTCGTCGACTCCAACGAGATCAGCTGGCCCGGCCGGGCGACCCGGGTGATGGTCGCCGCCGCCGCTTCGATGAACGACAGGTCGGGCTGGCGGTTGCGTCCCAGCGGCGACGGCACCGCGACCAGGATCGCGTCGGCCTCGCTGAGCTGCTGCTGGTCGGTGGTGAACCGTGCGCCCGCGTGCACCGCCGCCTTGAGGGTGTCGTCGTCGACGTCGCCGACGTGGCTGTGACCGGCCGAGACGGCGGCGACCTTGGCGTCGTCGATGTCGAAGCCGATCACGTCGAGGCCGCGTTGGCTGGCCGCGACCGCCAACGGCAGGCCGACGTAGCCCAGACCGATCACGCCCACCGTCCACCGCTCGTCGCGCAGCCGGTCGATGACCTCACGCACCGCGGGGGCCAGCTGCTCGTCAGCGGGCACCGCCGTCTGCGGGGTCGAGCCCAGCCCGTCCGGCGTCGGCCAGTCCGTGGTGGACGTGGCGAGACCGTCGGGGCCGTCGCCGGCCGGCGTGGGGGGCTGTGCCATGGGCTCGGTCCTTCCGGAGCGGGTCGCTCCGTGCGGGCGTGTTCGAACGGGGGTGATGATGCCGGGTTGCAGCACCGATTGCAGCATGGGGTCGGTGGGTGAACGCCATGCGGGCGACGGGTGACCGATCGACGATGATCCGGTGACCGTGCCGGAGGGGGACGATCACCGGCGGGCCGTTGACCGGGGGACGGCGGGCCATGCGCGGCGGGTCGTTGATCGGTGCGCGGCGGACCATGCGCGGCGGGCCGTTGACCGGGGGACGGCGGGCCATGCGCGGCGGGTCGCTGTCGTAGGCTCCGGCCCGCGTGCACCGCAGCACCGCGGTGCACGGCCCCCTGGTGGAGGTATCAGCGTGACCCGTCGGGTCGACGTCCTGCTCGTCGTACCAGCCACACGATGCGCGCCCCCGGATCCGCTCGGGGTGGGCGCGCCCCGACCTGGTCGCCCGCTGGGGGCGGCCGGGAGCGGACCGGGTCGCCCGCTCGACGGCGTCGTCGACACGGTCGCGCAGGAGATCCGCGCCCAGGCGCGCGCCGGCTACCGCACCGCGCTGCTGCCCCTGGCGGCTGGCGACGACGGGGCCGGCCGGCTCGATGCCCGTCTGGTCGAGCGGGTGGAGCGTGGCGAGGCCGAGCTGCTCCTGGACGCGGCGCCGGTCCACGCCGGGCTCGTGGTCGTCCACGGTGCGGATGCCCTGGACGGGATCGAGCCGGCCAAGCTGCCGCCGGCCGTCGCCGAGGTGTGCGTGATCGTCGCGGACGGGGCGCCGACCACCGGCCTCACCGACGTCGAGCACCGGTTGGAGGCGTGGCTCGGTACCGCACCGTGGTGGGCACCGACCGACCCCGTGGTCCGTGCCGTGCTGGCCCGCGACGACCGTCGGCTGCTCGAGGACGACTGGACGCCGGTGGTCGACGTCGCCGCGTGGCGGCCGCGCCCGGCCAGGATCGTCTCGCAGCTGCCCGTGCTCGGCTGGCACACCCGCACCGTCACCGCCCCGTGGCCCGCCGACGAGGCCAGCCTGCTGCAGGTCCACCCGGACCGCGAGGATGTCGAGGTGCACCTGCTCGGCGGTGGTCACAGCCTCCGCGGCCGGTTCGGGTCCTTCCCGCCGTCGAACTGGCTGCTGCACGCCGCCGGGATGGTGCGGCCCCGCTGGTTCCTGGCGGGGTTGGACGCCTACGTGCGGTTCCCCGAGCCGGGGCAGGACACCGAACGGCACCGCCTGCTCGAGGCGTTGGCCAGCGGCCTGCCCACCGTGGTCGCCCCCCACCTGGCCGAACGGATCGGGCCGGGCGTCACCGAACTCGATCCGGTCGGGGTGCTCGCCCACGTGCAGGCACTGCACGCCGACCCGGTCCGCTACCGCGACGCCGCCCTGCAGGCGCGGGCCGTGGCCGAGGACTGGTTCGACCATCGCGTGCACCGTCGCCGGCTCGGCGCGCTGATCGGGCCGCCCGCAGGTGACCAGCACACGTCCGGGGCCCCCGTGCCGCTCGCCGAGCTGACGCAGGACGGGTCGGTGCCCGTGCCCATCGACGACGTGCCACCTCGACGTCGCCTCCTGCTGGTCAGCTCCAACGGGGTCGGCGTCGGCCACCTCATGCGGCTGATGTCCTACGCCAAGCATGCGCCCGATGACGTCGAGCCGGTGTTCCTGACCTTCTCCCAGGCGTTGCAGGTCGTCGACGACACCGGCTACCTGGTGGAGTACCTGGCGTCGCGCACCGAGTCCGACGCCCACCCCCTGCACTGGCACCCGATGCTGCGCGAACGGGTCGTGGAGCTGATCGACCGCTACGACGCCCGCGCGGTCGTCTTCGATGGCACCGCGCCGTATCAGGGGCTGCTCGACGCCGTCGCGGAACGTCCCGACGTCGCGCTGCTGTGGTCGCGGCGGGCGATGTGGCGGCCCGGCATCAGCAACCGGGTGCTGGACCGTGAGACGTCGAGGTTCGACGCGGTGCTCGAACCGGGGGAGCTGGCCGCCGACGACGATCGCGGCGCGACCCGAGCGGAGCGGACGCGCGCCACGCAGCTGGCGCCGGTGACCTACCTCGACCACGCCGAGCTGCTCGACCGGGCCACGGCCCGTGCCGAGCTCGGCCTCGACCCGGACGAGCCGGCCGTGCTCGTCAACCTCGGGGCCGGCAACATCGACGATCCGTCCAGCGTCGTCGGGCAGGTGATCGAACGGCTCTCCCGCGAGGGGGGGATTCAGGTGCGGGTGATCCGCTCGGTGATCGCCCAACGTGACGTGTCGCTGCCCGATCACGTCCGACCGTTGAGCGTCTACCCGCTCGCGCGCTACCTGGCCGCGTTCGATCTGGCCGTGGCCGCCGCCGGGTACAACAGCTTCCACGAGCTGGCGTTGGCGGGCGTGCCGACCGCCTGGCTGCCCAACCGGTCGACCTCGCTGGACGACCAGGCCGCCCGCGCCCGCTTCGCCCACCGGATCGGGATCGGCATCGACCTCGGTGACGGCGCGCCGGAGCGGGTCGATGCGGCGTTGGACGCCCTGCTCGACCCCGAGCGCCGCCAGCGCATGCACGAACGGGCGGTGGCGCGTCGGGTCGACGGCGGCGGTGCGCAGGGCATGCAGCGGATCATCGAGGTGATGGACGACCCGGCTCGCCGACGGCTGCCGCCGCTGGCGCTCGAGCAGCGCATCGCCCGCGGCGACCCACGGCGGGGAGGGCGCGGGCGGCGTCAGGGTGCGGCGGCGTCTGCGGCTGTGGCGTCAGCGTCTCCGGGTGTGCCGCC
>SKJX01000212.1 GCA_007121785.1 Nitriliruptoraceae bacterium | reverse complement strand
TCCTGCACGAACGAGACCAGGTAGCCGTCGTCCTCGCCGGTGGAGCCGTCCCGAGGAGCGAACGGCGACTCGCTGCCCCAGCGCCCGGGACCGAACCGGTGCTCCTGCTTCTCGCCGGTGAGACGGTCGTAGCGGACGATGCCGTCGAACATCAGCGTCTCCTCCGGGGAGATGCTGACGTTGTAGGCATAGCGGTTCGGTTGGCCGGTGAGTCGCGCATCGATGCTCGGGAACTCGGTGTTCGCGTCGTCGACCGGCCCTTCGGTCGTGCGGCCGGTCCGAAGGTCGAACCGGTAGCGCCACAGTTGGGCGTCGAGGCGCAGGTACTCGAGCATCTGGGCGAGCTTGGACTTGCGATCGCTGACCGGCTTCGGGTTCTTGACCCGACAGACGTCGAGCACGACCTCGTTGTCGTCCTCGAACGCGTTGACCACGTGGTAGATGTAACACGGGCTGGCGTCGAACCAGCGGATCGTGGCGCCGTCGCCTCTCCGTGGGATCACGCCGAACCGTGACGGGGTCTCGCGGTCGAAGACCAGCTTGTGGCGACCGGCCCGCGCCGCGTCCATGTCCTGGAAGAGCGGCAGATCCATCAGCACGGCGTAGTTGTCGGTGATCGCCAGGTCGTGGGGCAGGCGCGGACCCGGAAGGTCGATGTCGGTGACGTGGTCGACCGCGCCCTCAGGCCCGACGACCCCGTACCGCATGTACGGCGGGGTCGGGCCGTAGTCGAACCAGAACAGTTCGCCGGTGCGCTCATCGACCTTCGGGTGGGTCATGACGTCGCCGGTCAACGTGCCCAGGAAGTCCTCGGCACCGAGCGTCTCCAGACTGAGCGGATCCAGCGCGTAGGGCGTGCCGCACAGGTACCAGGTCGCAAGCACCTTGCCGCGGTGGAAGATGACGTCGGTGTTGGCTGTGTCCTTGAGGTTCAGGCCGTGATGGTTACCGAACGGGTTGCCTCTCGGGTCCTCCATCACCCCGGTCCACAGCGACCGGCCGGCCTCGGACTCCGCCTCGAACGCCGCGGTACGCACCCACCGGTTGCGGTAGCGGGCGGTGCCGTTCTCCAGGTGGATGCCGTGCACCATCCCGTCGCCGTCGAACCAGTGGTAGCGGCCGTCGGCTTCGTACCGCGGGTTCGGACCGTTGCGGAGGAACACGCCGTTGAGGTCCTTGGGGATCTCCCCCACGACCTCCAACCCGTCGGCATCGATCTCGTCGTGCACCGGGGCGTAGACCCCGTAAACGTAGGGGTTCTGTTCGTCGGCATCGTCGAGCGACCGCCCGACGAGCACGGGTGCATCGGGTCCCTGCGTGGTGGACATCCGGACCTCCTCAAGGTTCGGGAATTACACTACGTTCGGCGAAGCCAGTAGGCAAGCGAAGCCGTCGGTGAGCACGGGGCGGCCGCTCGCTCGACGGACCGCCCCGCTGGTCAGGTCACTGGCCGGGTTCGGTGTACTCCGAGCTCGCTGACGAGACGAACTGGTCGGTCAACGGGACCATCCCCTGCGCCGGCCCCTCCTCGGGCTGCCAGATCCGGCTGGCGTGGCTCGGGACGCGGGGGGCCTCCTCGAACTGTCCGTAGCTCATCTCCGGCAGCAACCCATCGGCGTCGAAGCTCTCGAGTTCGATGGCAGCGGCTCGCAGGCCGGCCAGCGAGAGATCGCCTGCCTCGCTCGCGATCCGCAGCACCTCGGCGACGACCCGCGCGTTGGAGTAGCCGATGACGGGCCCTTGGCCCGGCGCGGTGTCCGGCGCATGGGTCTCTATCTCCTCACGCATGGTGACGCGAGCCTCCTCATCACCCTCCCATTCGCTGAGCGGGCTGGAGATGTAGACGTTCTGCTGCACCGCGTCCGCTGCGGGAGATGCCAGCACCGCGGGAACGAACCCGGGCGTCGCGCTGATGAACTCGACGTCACTGCCGGCAGCGATCGCGCCGGCCGAGAGGAAGGCGAGCTGTTCGGGCAGGCCGCCGTAGACCACGTAGTCGGGGTCCGCAGCCAGCAGGTTCTGCAGTTGGCCACTCAGGTCCTGGTCACCGGGCCCGTGGGTGGCCGTCTCCACGAAGTCGAAGTCGTAGTGCTCCGCAGCGAACTCGGCGGCCTGTCGGACCTCTTCACCCAAGGCATCCGACTGGTAGGCGAAGGCGAAGGAGGCGTCTTCCTCCTCGAGCTCCTCGACCACCCAGCCGATGATGTTGAGGATCTCATAGCCGTAGGGTGTGGTCGGCGCGAAGATCGTCTCGTACTCCTGGGCGAGCTGCCCACTCGATCCGCTCTGGAACGAGAGCAGGCAGTCAGCCACCAGGTCCTGCGCGATCGCTTCCAGCGGCGGACTGCCGAAGACGCTGGCCACCATCGCGGTCTCGGTCCGGACCTCCTCGTACCGCTGGGCCGCATCGACCGGGCTGTAGCCGTGGTCGAGGATCTCGACCTCGACCTCGCGCCCATCGATACCACCCTCGGCGTTGATCGCATCGAAGTGGGCTCGGAACGCCTCACCGATATCGGGCGCCCCGAGCGCGGCCGTCGGACCACTGAGGTCGTTGAGCATGGTCAAGGAGATCGTGTCGTCGGTGACCCCTTGCGTCACGTCGCACTCCTCGGGCAGGTCACTCGCCACCTCCTCGACCTCGGTCACTTCGCCATCCTCGTCGTCGGCGATGGCAGCATCGGCTCCCTCACCGTCACCGTCGCCGCAGGCGGCGACGACCAGCATCACCGCAGCAGCGACCGCGATCATCGACGTCTTCCGGCGGCGCCGGTCGAGCGCGTTCCTCATCATGGTGCTCCCTCCCCATCGGTCCGACCGTCGACAGGGCGCCGACGGATGGTGTTGCGCCGTTCAGTAGGTGAACGGCCAGGTCGTCAGGTAGCGCTTCAACCGCAGCCACACGCCGTACAGCCCGAGGGGCTCAGTGACGACCACCGCCGCCAGCAACAACCCGAACAGGATCGCGCTGGCCCGCTCGGGCGTCAGCCCACCGCCGGCCTCGCTCAGCCACGGCAACAACGGTGCGGCACGGTCGAGCAGTTCGGGGACGGCGGTGACGAACAACGCACCGGCGAACGCCGCGCCGATGATCCCCGAGCCTCCCAGAGCGACCATGACCAGGTACTCGACCGACAGCGTCAGGTCCCACTGGTCGTAGTTGATGAACCGCAGGAAGCCGCCGAGCATGGCGCCCGACAACCCCGCGAACGCCGAGCTGATCACGAACGCCAGCATCTTCGCGCTGAAGACGTCGACACCGACCACGCTCGCTGCCAGGTCATCGTCTCGCACCGCCACCATGTCCCGGCCGGTGCGGCCACGAGCGAGGTTGCGCAGCAGGAGGTAGGTCACGCCGGCGATCACGAGCATCACGAGGTAGTAACCCTGGTTCTGGCCCAGCGTGAGCGGTCCGAGCGTGCCGCCTCGCACCAGATCGATCCCGAGGATCGTCGGCGACTCGATGCGGGCGCCACCGACCCCGCCGGTGACGCTCTCCCAGTTGCGGAAGATGTGGCTGGCCAGGAACACCAGGCCGAGGGTGACGACGGCGAGGTAGAGCCCGCGCACGCGCAGTGCGATCGGCGCCAGCACCAGTCCGGCTGCACCGGCGAGGATCATCGCTGCCGGGGCCGACCACCAGAACGACCAACCGAGCGTGTCGGTGACGTACGCGGCGACGTACGCACCGATGCCAACGAACGCTGCGTGTCCCAGGGACAGCTGTCCGGCAACGCCGGTGAGCAGGTTCAGGCTCATGGCGGCGACCGACGCGATCAGGGCGACGACCAACACCCGCAGCCATGCGGCGTCGAGCAACATCGGTGCCGCCAGTGCGAGGACGACCAGGAGCCACACGGCCCCACGCTTGGTGGTGGAGTTCCACAACCGCAGCTCGGACCGCCAGGTGGTGTGGAAGTCGGACCGTGCCAGCCGCGGTCGACGACGGTTCGTGGTCGGTGGGAACGGGAACCCGGTTGGGGCAGCCATCACAGCCTCCGAACGTCTGGCGTGCCGAAGAGACCTTCAGCGCGCCAGAGCAGGACGGCCAGCATCAACACGTACGGCGCCACGTGGTGGACGTTCACACCGAGCTCGCCAGGGGCCAAGGCTGCCGTGTAGACCTCGACGAACCCCACCAGCACGCCGCCGACGACGGCGCCGGTGATCGAGTTCAGCCCTCCGATGACCACCGCGGGGATCGCCCGGAACGCGAACTCCGCGCTGGCCGGCTGGAGGAGCCGCGGGAAGGTGCCCACGAACGCTCCGGCGAGGGCCGCCAGGAGTCCGGCCAGCATCCACGCGGCCAGGAGGACCGGGCGGACGGGGACACCGATCGCGGCTGCGGACTCCTCATCCTCGGCGATCGCGCGGAACCACAGCCCCCAACGTGAGCGCTCAACGGTCAGGACGAGCGCACCCACCACGACCATGCCGGTGGCGATGATCCACAGGTGCGAGGTGTAGACCGGGACGCCCAGGACGAGCGAGGTGTCCGCACCCCAGGGGCCACCGACCTCGACGCTCTCGCCTGTCCACGGTGGGTAGGACCCGACCGCCGTACGCATCGCCATGTCCACGCCGATCGTGGCGATCGCCACGGCCATCACCGGCCTACCCGTGAGGGGACGTGCCACCGTCAGGTAGATCACGACCGCCACCGCCGCCGAGACCGCCGCCGCCACCAGCACCCCCAGCAGGAGGCCGAGTTCCCACAGCCGCGATACCTGGAACGTGACGTAGCCACCGAGCAGCATGACGCCGACGTGCGCGAAGTTGAGCGCTGACGAAGCTCGGAAGACCACCACGAACCCGAGGGCGATCAACGTGTAGATCGATCCCACCGCCAGGCTGCTGATGATGAGGCTCACATGCCCGCTCACCGGTACATCTCCTCGATCAGTTCGGCGTAGCGATCAGCCACGACCGCACGACGGACCTTCTGGGTGGCGGTCAACTCATCGTCGTCCTGATCCAGCTCACGGGGCAGCACACGGAAGTCCTTGACCTGCTCGACCCGCGCGAGGTCCTGGTTCGCCCGCTCGACCTCCTGCCGGAGCAACGCGACGACCTCCGGTCGCATCGTGAGATCCCGGAAGGTCGTGAACGCCACGCCTTCTCGTTGCGCCCAGTTGGCGACCGTGTCGCGCTCGATCTGCAGCAACGCGGTCACATACCGCCGCCGGTCGCCGATGACCACGGCCTCCTTGACGTACGGCGAGGCCTTGATCCCGTTCTCGATCTCCGACGGTGAGAGGTTCTTCCCACCCGCCGTGATGATGATGTCCTTCTTGCGATCGGTGAGGCGCAGGTGTCCGTCCGGCTCGTACCGGCCGATGTCACCGGTGTGCAGCCAGCCGTCGTGGTCGATGGTCTCCGCCGTGGCGTCGGGCCGCTGCCAGTACCCGGCGAAGACGGTGTCGCCACGGACGAGGATCTCGCCGTCGTCAGCGATGCGGACCTCCACCCCCGGCACCGGACGGCCGACGGATCCGACCTGGAGGTCATCCGGATCGTCGAGGCTGATCGTGCCGGTCGCCTCGGTCATCCCGAGGCCTTCGATCACCGGGACGCCCATGCGTAACAGGAAGCGGAGCACCTCCGGTGAGGCCGGCGCACCACCGGAGATGGCCGCTCGGACCCGCGTCATGCCGACGTGCTTGCGTAGGGATCGGTTCATCAAGACCCAGAGCACCGCCCGGACGACCTGCTCGTACCAGCGGTAGGTGGTCGGGGTCCTGGCCAGGCGCCGGTCGAGTAGCTGGGTGCCCACACGGTCGACGAAGGCGAACGTCGCCCGCTTGGGCCAGGTCGCGTCGGTCACGCGGTCCTGGATCGAGGCGACCAACTTCTCGGTGATGCGGGGCACGGCGAACAACAGGGTCGGCTGGACCGATCGAAGGTCCGCCTGCACCGTGTCGATCGACTCGGCGAAGTTGATCCGGGCGCCGCACCCCAACGGCGTGTACAGGCTCATCACCTGCTCGGCCACGTGGCAGAGGGGCAGGTAGGACAGCACCTCGTCGGAGCGCGACACCTCGAGGACGTGTGCTTGGAGACGGATCGCGGCACCGACGTTACGCCAGGTGAGCATCGCTCCCTTCGGCTTCCCGGTCGTGCCCGAGGTGTAGATCAGGACCGCGAGGTCATCCGGGTCCGCGGCGATCGGCTGGTCGAACCGCTCGGGCTGCTTCGCCAACCCGCGGTCACCCAACTCGAGGACGTCGTCGACGTGGATGACACGGTCGTCCTCCTCGAGGATGGCCGTGGTCCCACGCCGTTCGAGGACGATCACGTGGTGGAGCGTGGCGGCGGCGTCGATCACCTCCATCGCCTTGTCGAGCTGTTCCTGATCCTCGGCCACGAGGACGCCGACACCAGCGTCATCGAGCTGATGGAGGAGCTCGGAAGCGGGACTCGTCGGGTAGATGCCGAACGGAACTGCACCGAGCCACTGCGCGCCGATACAGGCACCGACCCACTCGGGGCGGTTCTCCGAGTGGATCGCGACACGGTCGCCGTGGTCCACGCCCAGCGCGGCCAGACCGGCAGCGAAACGACGGGTCGTCGCCGCCCACTCGGCGTAGGTGAGTTGCTTCCAACGGCCCCGACGCTTGACCCGGAGTGCCACGGCGTCCGGGTCGTACGCCTCCCAGCGAACCAGGAGCTGCGGGAGGCTCGGCGCACCGTTCTCCCAGCCCGTCGTCCGCCAGGACCCGGGGTCGTCGGTGTGAGACGGCGGCGTCGCCGACTCCGCGTGCGTTGCGGTCACGTGGCTCTCCCTGACCGGAGTCGCTGCGGCTCCCGTCCTCCCGATGGACCGGTCGTTCGGCCCTAGTCCCCCGCGCCTTTCGGCCCTACCCGGGTCGACGGGTTAGGATACTAGAGGCGAAGTCAGCTACTGTCCAAACGAGCCGATCACCGCCAGCCGTCACGAGCCGCGGCGAACCGAACTCCAGACCATGGACCCGACCGCACCGCTGCCGCCGACCGTCCGCAGCGAGGTAGGAGCACGGATGGACCCCCAGGACGACGTCAGTGACACCCGTCCGGCCGTGCGTCCCCGGACGACCCCCCAGCTGGCGGTGACCGGTCTCGAGGTGACCTACAAGGAGGTGATCCACGCCCTGCGTGGGATCACCCTCGAGGTCACCGAGGGCTCGATCGTCGCGCTCTTGGGGCCGAACGGCGCCGGCAAGACGACGGCCCTCCGTGCCATCACCGGGCTCCTCGAGTTCCATGAGGGCACGATCGTCAAGGGCTCGGTCGCGCTCGACGGTCAGGACATCACCGGTTCACGTGCCGCCGGACCGGTCGACCGTGGCGTTGCCCAGGTGATGGAGGGCCGCCGGATCTTCTCCACCATGACCGTCCTGGAGAACCTGCGGGCCGCGAGCGGCGACACCGACGCCCTCGACGCGGTCTTCGACCGGTTCCCCCGTCTGGACGAACGCCGCCAGCAACGCGCTGGCTACCTCTCCGGTGGCGAGCAGCAGATGCTGGCGATCGGCCGGGCCCTGATGAAGCGGCCACGCCTGTTGGTGCTCGACGAACCTTCGCTCGGGCTCGCGCCACTGCTTGTGGAGTCGGTCGCGGACACGATCAGCAGCATCCGGGCCGACGGGACGACCGTCCTCCTGGTCGAGCAGAACACGGCGATGGCACTCGAACTCGCCGACCACGGGTACGTGATCGAGAACGGTCGGGTGGTGATGGACGCGGACAGCGCCACACTCCGCTCCGACCCCGACATCATAGAGTTCTACCTCGGACAACAGAAGGGGGGTGACCGCCGTCACTACGCCGACGTCAAGCACTACCGCCGACGCAAGCGCTGGCTCTCCTGAGGGCAGCGCCGCGCTCGAGATCGCCCACCTGACGCTGCGGTTCAAAGGCCTGACCGCACTCGACGACGTGTCGATCGCCGTCAACGAAGGTGAGCTGCTCGCCGTGATCGGGCCCAACGGTGCCGGGAAGAGCTCGCTGTTCAACTGCATCTGTGGTGTCCACCGACAGCAGGAAGGTGTGATCCGGCATCGTGGGACCTCCCTGGACACGCTGCGGCCGCATCAACGCACCGCTCGTGGGATCGCTCGAACCTTCCAGGAACTCGCGTTGTTCGAGCACCAGACCGTGCTCGACAACCTGATGACCGGTCACAACCTGCGCATGCCGCATGGCGCCGGGGCGGACATGCTCCGCATCGGGCGGGGACTGCGCGATGAACTCGCGGGACGGGCGGTCGTGGAGGAGGTCATCGAGTTCCTCGACCTGGCCCACGTTCGCCACCAACCGGTCGGAGCGCTGCCGTACGGGTGGCGGAAGCGGGTCGTCCTGGGACGCGCCCTGGCCAGCCAACCGGATCTGTTGCTCCTGGACGAGCCCGTCGCGGGGATGAACCAGGAGGAGACCGAGGACATCGCCCGGTACCTGCTCGACCTGCGGGAGGAACGAGGTCTGACGCAGGTCCTGGTCGAGCACAACCTGGGGGTGGTGCTCGACATCGCCGATCGGATCGTCGTGCTCAACTTCGGCAAGGTGATCGCTGACGGTCGCCCCGAAGAGGTCGCTGACAACCCCGAGGTCCAGCAGGCGTACCTTGGCACCCGCGCGACCGCAACCTGAGTCTGGGCGACCGGGCCGGTGCCGGGCTGACGGCAGGAGCGGGCGATGGCACCGGTGCTGTTCGACCGGGACGGCGAGCACTACATCCCGACCCGGCTGACCGCCGGGCCCTGGGATCCCCAGCACGCTCATGGCGGTGCCGTGGCGGCGCTGCTCGCCCAGCTGGCGGACTCGATCGAGCCGCCGGTGCCGATGGTCGCATCACGCTTGACCATCGACCTGTTGCGGCCGGTGGCCCAGCGCCCGCTGCTCGCGACCACCCACGTACCTCGTGAGGGCCGACGGATCCAGCTGGCCGAGGTCAGCCTGACGGACCTGGATGACCGCACCGTCGCTCGGGCATCGCTGCTGCGGATCAGGGAGGCGCAACCGACACCGGCCCTGACCGCGGCACTGGCGGATGCCGCCGAGCTCAGCACGCGTGGGCCGTCGGCGGGCGCCCGGGACCTGCCACGGTTCCGAGGCAACCCGGGGTGGCCGGCAGGGTTCCACGAAGCGGTCGACCTGCGGGTGGATCCCGCCGAACTCGGGCAAGCGGGCGGGGCGGTGGCCTGGGTCGCCCTCCGCTCACCGATCGTGGAGGACGGGCTCGCCCCGACACCGTTGGCTCGGGCGGCCGCCGCCGCGGACTTCGGCAACGGTGTCGGCGCTCCCCTGCCGATGGATCGCTTCGCCTATATCAACGCGGACATCACGGTCCAGCTCGACCGAAACCCCGTGGGTGACTGGATCGGGATCGTGGCCACGTCGCTCGGCCACCCGAACGGTGTCGGTCGCACGATGACGACGTTGCACGATGAGGCTGGCCAGACCGGCATCGCGCTCCAGTCGTTGCTGATCGAGAGCACCTCGCCGGACAGGCCCTCGGCGTACGGCGAGGTGGAGCGCGGCGGGTGACGAAGTGCTCAGCCCCAGTCGCGACGATCGACCAGGACCCGGTCGTCGTCGTCGAGCTCATCCAAGAGGCTGACGCTGACCGAGAACCGCAGGCCGTCACGAACCCGCCGGGCGACCTCGTCGGCCAGTGCATCGCCGTCGCGACCGGCGCCGGCGACGACCTCGCAGCGCAGGACGTCGCGGTGGCCATCGCGGTCCACCACGAAGCGGTACCGCTCGACCCCATCGACATCGGCCATCACCCCGCCGATCTGGCGCGGGTGCAGGAACATCCCCCGCACCTTGATCGCGTCGCCGACCCGGCCGAGCCAGCCGCGGATGCGCGGGGTCGGCAGATCGCTGTGGCTCGGTTCGGTCGCCCATGCGGAGAGGTCACCCGTGCCGAAACGCACCACGGGTGCCGCGGTCGAGAAGACCGTGACCACCACCTGCCCCTCGCCACCGTCGTAGCGTGCCTCCCCGGTGGTCAGGTCACAGATCTGCACCAGCGCATCGTCGGGCACGTGCAGGCCGTCCAACGCGTCGCTCTCGTAGCCGAGGTTGCCGGTCTCGGCCGTGCCGTAGCCCTGGTGCACGACCGGCACGCGCCGGGCCAGTGACTCGCGCAGGCTCGGTGGCAGCGGCTCAGCGGTGACGAACGCCCTCACGAGTCCCAGGTCGTGATCGATGCGTCGCTCCTCGGCGCGCTCGAGCAGCGAGGCGAGGTAGCTCGGCAGGCCGATGTAGGCGGTGACCCCGAGGTCGATGCAGGCATCGAGCTGCAGGTCGGCGTTGCCGACCCCGCCCGGCACCACCCGGGCACCGACGGCGCGTGCCGCCTCCTCGAACATCGCCCCGGCCGGTGAGAGGTGGTAGCCGAACGCGTTGAGGACCACATCGTCCGCACCGAAGCCCGCGGCGCGCAGGGCCGGCGCCCACCGCCACGGATCGGCGATGTCCAGCTCGGCCTCGTACAGCGGACCGGGCGACTGGAAGAAGCGCCGGACCGGCGCGTCGGCGGCGACCATGCCGGCGAACGGCGGATCCGCCTGCTGCAGCTCGAGCAGCGCGTCCTTGGTCAGGATCGGCAGCCGGTCCAACGCGGCGACGTCGACCAGTTGGTCGGGTCCGACCCCGGCCGCATCCAACCGCTGACCGAGGCCGGGACAGGACCGGGCGGCCGCAGCGAGCTGCGGTACCTGATCGTCGAACCCGCGGGCATAACGCCGTACGGCCTCCTCCATGGTCACAACCACCGTTTCCGCCGCTTGTAGTGCTTGACCTCCCGGTAACTGCGGCGGGTGCCGCCCTCGCCGAGTCCGAGGTAGAACTCCTTGACGTCCGGGTTCTCGACCAGATCCCGGGCGGGGCCCTCGAGCACGATGCGGCCCTGCTCCATGATGTAGCCGTGATCGGCGATCTCCAGCGCCCGCTGGGCGTTCTGTTCGACGAGCAACACGGTGGTGCCAAGCTCCTCGTTGACCCGCTGGATGATCCCGAAGATCTCCGAGACCAGCATCGGCGCGAGGCCGAGCGACGGCTCATCGAGCATCAGCAGTCGAGGCTTGGCCATCAGGGCCCGGCCGATCGCCAGCATCTGCTGCTCGCCGCCCGAGAGGTAGCCGGCCACCCGCGCCCGCATGTCGTCGAGACGCGGGAAGTAGCCGTAGACCATGTCGAGGTCATCGTCGTAGGAGTCACGCCGGGTGTGCGCTCCGGCGGTGAGGTTCTCGTGGACGGTCAGGTGCTCGAACACCCGCCGACCCTCCATCACCAGTGATGCCCCGTGCCGCACGATCTCCGAAGCGTCGATGTGGGTGGTGTCGTGGTCGTCGAACCGGACGTCACCATCGGTGATCTCACCGTGCTCGCTGGGAAGCAGCCCGCAGATGGCCTTCAGCGTCGTGCTCTTGCCGGCCCCGTTCGAGCCGAGCAGAGCCACGACCTTGCCCTCCGGCACCTGGAGCGACAAGCCGCGCAGGACGAGGATGACCTCCTCGTAGATCACCTCGACGTTGTTCAGCTCGAGGATCGCTCGGTCGTCGGTCGCGGACCCGTCGGGGGCCACGGCGGTGACGCCGTGACCCCCCGGCCCGTCATCACGGGCAGAACTCATCGGCTTCCTCGATCCAGACGCCGTCCTCGACGACCCACAGGGGCGAACAGATCATGCCGGCGCGCTTGCCGCCGTCACGCGGTGTCATGTCGATCGGCAGGGACACCCCGCCGGTATCGAAGCCGTCGATCTGCTCGAGGGCGTCGGCGATCGCCGCTCCGGTGACCTCCTCGCCCGCCTCCACGAGCGACTCGATCGCCGTGGCCATCAGGTCCATCTTCCACCAGCCCTGCGTGTACTGCAGGTTGACCAGCTCCTCGCCCTCGCCTTCGAGATGGTCGCGGGCGTCCTCCTGACCGGGAACCTCCACGTCGGTCGGGGTCCACGGCTGGATACCGATGGCACCCTCTGCGGCGTCACCGGCCAGCTCGACGAACTGCTCACCGGCCGCCCAGTTGAGCAGGTGCAGCTGGATGTCCAGGCCCTGGTCGGCGATGTCGCTGGCGAGCAGCGCCGCGGGGCTCTCCACGTTCTGGATGACGACGTGCGAGACGCCGTCGTCACTGATCCGGCGCAACTCGCCGACGAAGTCGGTGGCCCCGCCGGGCATGACGTGCGACTGGTAGCCGAGGTCGAGTCCTTCGTCGGCAACGTAGTCCTCGCCATCACCGACCGGTGAGGTTCCGAACGGGCTGTCGTGGTGGAACACCGCGACCTCCGCGCCCGGGTCGTTCTCGTGGATCCAGCGCAGGGCGATGCGGAGCTGGTCGGAGTAGCTGGTAGCGACGATGAAGTTGTAGGGCGTCTCCTCGTAGCGGGTCAGCTCCTCGGAGTACGACGCCGACATGAACGGCACCTCGTCCTCGTTGACCCGGCCGCGCAGGGCCTCGGTGTCGGCGGTGCCCCAGCCCTGGATGGCGACCGCGCCCTCCGCGAGGTAGTCGGTGTAGAGCGATTCGGCGATGGCCACGTCGTACTGGTAGTCCTCCCACATCAGCTCGATCGGCCGGCCGTCGATGCCGCCCTGTTCGTTGCGCCAGTCGACGTAGCCGCGGATGCCCTCCGAGTACGGCGTACCGACGTCACCGGTTGCGCCGGAAAGGTCCGCGATGTTGCCGATGACGATCGGATCGTCGTCGTCTGCGGCGACCTCCGTCTCCGCGTCGTCTCCACAGGCGGCGAGCAGCAACGCCATCGCCGCCATCACGGCGAGGTATGTCTTCATAATCTCCCACTCTCCCTGGTCGTCTCCGACCTTCGATCGACTCCGTCTCACACTCCCCCTGTGCACCCTCCGAATGCACAAGCCCTCCCGTGACCGGTCAGTAGCGGAACGGCCACAACCGGAAGTAGTCCTTCACCCGTTGCCAGGTTCGGTCGAGTCCCCGCGGTTCGAACAGCAGGAACAGCACGATCACCAGACCGAAGACGATCAGCTGGATCGCCGGGATCTCGCGTGCCAAGGCCGGGATCGTGTCGCGCACGTTGCGGGCGAACTGCTGGATCGCCGCGGGCAGGATCGTCATGAACGTGGCGCCGTAGACCGATCCGGCGACGCTGCCGAGCCCACCGACGATGATCATCGCCAGGTAGAGGACCGACACGTCCAGCGTGAACCGCTCCCAGGTCACGATCGTGCGGTAGTGCGCGGTCATCGCGCCCGCGAGACCGATCAGTGCCGAGGACACGGCGAACGACAGCAGCTTGTAACGGCCGACGTCGATGCCCATGACCGCGGCGGCGATGTCCTGATCGCGCACCGCGTGGAACGCGCGTCCCAGGCCGGTGCGGAACAGGTTGCGGGCACCGAGCACGACCAGGACCGCGACCGCGAAGATCACCCAGTACCACTGGAAGTCGCCGCGCAACTGCCAGCCGAACAGCTCCGGCGAGCCGACGACGATCGCGTCGACACCGCCGGTGACGAAGTCCCAGTTGCGCATCGCGAACATCAGAATGAACTGCGCCGCGAGCGTGGCCATCGCCAGGTAGAGGCCCTTGAGGCGCAGCGAGGGCAGCCCGAAGAACGTGCCGATCGCCGTCGTCACCGCCACCGCGAGCACGATGGCGACGAGGGTGGGCACCTCGAAGCGCGAGACCAGGATCGCGGAGGTGTAGGCGCCGACACCGAGGAACGCACCGCTGCCGAGGCTGATCAGGCCGGTGTGGCCGGTGAGGATGTTGAGCCCGACGGCGCCGACGATCGCGATCCCGATGTTGTTCGCCACCGAGAGCCAGAAGGGGCTGAGCACGAACGGAGCGACGACCACGAGCAGCACGATCAGCACCAGCCGCACTCGCTCGGCGCGGGTCGGCCGTAGCGAGAGATCCGACTCGTAGGTCGTGTGGTGGATTCCGGTGGCGGTTGCCATGGACAGGGCCCCTCAGACTCGTTCGATCCGGACCTCGCCGAACAGCCCGTAGGGCCGCACCAGCAGGATCAGGACCAGGATCACGTAGGGGATGACCTGCTGGAGCCCGCCGCCGACGTAGCCGGCGGTGTAGGTCATCAGCAGGCCGATGATGGTCCCGGCCACCATCGCACCGGGGACGGAGTCCAGCCCACCGAGGATCACCACCGGGAAGACGAGCAGGCCGAAGACGGCGACCTCGGAGGACACCCCGAAGATGTTGGCCACGATCACGCCGGCGAACACCGCGCTGACCGCGGCCAGCGCCCAGGCCATCGCGAAGACCCGTCGCACGCTGATGCCGACCACCATCGCGGCCTGCTGGTCGTCGGCCACGGCCCGCATGGCGATCCCGTGGCGCGAACGTTGGAAGAACAGGGTCAGGGCGAGCAGCGCGACGCCCGCGATGATCACCGCCCAGATCCGCGTCACCGACACCGGGGTGCCGAGGACCTCGACGGTGCCTCGGGGGATGAACGGTGGCATCCGCCGCGGCTCGGTCCCCCACAGGTACTGAACGCCGCCTTCGAGTATCGACGACAGACCGATCGTGACCATGATCACCGAGATGACGTTCTCGCCGACCAGCGGGCGCAACACGAAGCGCTCGGTGGTCAGCCCGATCCCGACGGCCACCGCAAGCGCGATCACCACGGCCAGCGACCAGTGCAAACCGCCCTGGACGACCACCGACCACACGACGTAGGCACCGACCAGCAGGAAGTAGCCCTGGGCGAAGTTGATCACCCCGGTCGCCTTGAAGATGATCACGAAGCCGAGCGCCGCCAGCGCCAGGATCGCGCCGTTGGCCAGGCCGGTG
>SKJX01000194.1 GCA_007121785.1 Nitriliruptoraceae bacterium | reverse complement strand
CGCGACTCGGCGCGTTCCGGCCAGGCGGCGTGGGCGGCTGGCCGGTGTGGCTGCGACAGCCGGCCGCCGACCCGCTCGCGACCACCCAGGCGCGCGTCCGCGAGCGGCTCGGCCACCGCGACGTCGAGGTGGCCGACACGCACGTGCCCGTCCCCACCGACGCGGTCACCGACGTCACGGTGCGTGCCGACGGGCGACCGCACGCCTTCGTCCACCTCGACGGTCGCACGCTCGAACTGGTCGCCGAACCCGCCGTACGTCACGCCGACGCGTCGGCGCCGACCGGCGAGGCGTCCTACACCTCCCCGCTGCCCGGCTCGGTCCTGGCCCTGCCGGTCGAGGCCGGACAGACGGTCACGGCCGGTGCCACCCTGGCGGTGATGGAAGCGATGAAGATGGAGCATCCGATCACCGCCCCCAGCGACGGCCGGGTGACCACGTTGCACGTGCAGGTCGGGGACCGGGTCGACACCGGCACGCCGCTCCTAGCCTTCGAGCCGGCGGTCGATGCCGACCCGGACGCCGCGGCCGCAGTGACAGGATCCCCGAGGTGAACCTCCCCGAGTCGGTGACGATCGTCGAGGTCGGGCCCCGTGACGGGCTCCAGAACGAGCCGGGCACGGTGCCGACCCAGGTCAAGATCGACCTGATCGACCGGCTCGCCCGGGTCGGCCTGCCGGTGGTGGAAGCGACGTCGTTCGTCCATCCGGACTGGGTCCCGCAACTCGCCGACGCCGAGGACGTGCTGGCGGGTATCACGCCGGTGGAGGGGGTCCGCTACCCGGTGCTGGTCCCCAACGAGCGGGGCCTGGACCGTGCCCTCGCCGCCGGTGTGCACGAGATCGCCGTGTTCGCTGCTGCGTCCGAGGAGTTCAGCCAACGCAACCTCAACCGCTCGATCGCCGAGAGCCTGGAGATGTTCGAGCCGGTGGTGCGTCGAGCCCGCCACGAGGGGCTCCGCGTCCGCGGCTACGCGTCCATGGTCTGCGGCTGTCCATACCAGGGCGAGGTCCCCGTCGACGACGTCCGCCGGGTCACGGTGTCGCTGTTCGAGCTCGGGTGCGACGAGGTGTCCCTGGGCGACACGGTCGGGGTCGGCACCGGCGGTCAGGTCCAGCACCTGATCGAGCAACTCGCGCCGCAGGTGCTGCTGGACCGGCTGGCGGTGCACCTGCACGACACCTACGGGCAGGGCCTGGCCAACACGCTCGCTGCGCTCGAGGCGGGCGTGAGCATCGCGGACACCTCCGCCGGCGGACTGGGTGGCTGCCCCTACGCGGCCGGCGCGAAGGGCAACCTCGCCACCGAGGACCTGGTCTACGCGCTGCACGGCTCGGGGGTCGTCACCGGTGTCGACCTCGAAGGGCTCGTCGACACCACCGGCTGGCTGGCACAGACGCTCGGCAAGCCGCCGGCCTCGCGCGTCGCTGAGGCCGTCCTCGCTCGACGGCACGCCGACAGCTGACGACGCGCCGGCACGCGGCCCGGGTCACCGGGCGGTGCGGTCCGCTTCCCGGCCGATCGCCCAGTACAACGCGGCGCCGAGCACCGGGATCAGCAGGTTGATCGCCAGCCACGTCGCCCGCGTGAACGTCGCGAAGCGGTCCGGGTGACGCCCGAAGGCGTCCCGGACGGCCCAGAACCACAGCACCAGCCCCGCGATCAGGAGCACCGGGAGGAAGACGACCAGCAGACGGATCACCGCAGACCCCCGACTCGGTCACCCGTCAGGTTACGACCATGGCCCGGTCGCGAGCCACCCTGCGGCCGGTCCGCCACCCGGCCCTCAGCCACGTGCGGCGTCGAGGAGCTCGGCCAGGGTGCTCTCGGTCACCTCGCCGACGACGCGCTCGGCGAGCTTGCCGTCCGCGTCGAACACCACGGTGGTGGGCATCCCGATCCCGCCGACATTGTGGGCGACGTCGCCCTCGATGTCATGGATCGTGGCGAAGTCCACGTCGAACTCGTCGACGAACTCCTCGCCGTCCTCGAAGCGGTCCTGATGGTCGATGCCCAGGAACGTCACGTCGGGGTTGTCCTCGGCCGCCTCGGTCAGCATCGGCATCTCGTTGCGGCAGGGCCCGCACCAGCTGGCGAAGATGTTGACGAGCACCGGGTTGCCGGCCTCGGCCTCCCGACGGACGTACGCCGCCGCTTCCGGCCATCCGCCCTCGAACAGCCGAGCGTCCTCGGGGGGGATCTCGTCGGGAACGGGCGCCAGCATGGCGTCGACCTCGTCGCTGCGGACCGCGGACGAACCCCCGCTGCCCGCCGACGACGGACCGAAATCGACCGTCGACGAACCGCTGCAGGCGGTCAGCAGCAGGACGACGAGGAGCAGGAGGCGACGTACGACCACCAGCGGATGCCTTCTCGACGGACCAGGTCCCCGACGGTATCGGAAGGGCTACCGCGGGCCGCGACGAGGCGGCCTGCCGTTCACCGCGCGGTCGCGCCCAGCCGTGACGGGGCGTCGGCCAGCACCTCGGCGGACGCGGTGAGGAACGCCCCGACCTCCGACGGGGTCCCCACCGAGACCCGCAGCTGCTCGTCCATGCCGTACGGGGCCAGCGGGCGGACCCCGACCCCGTGCTCGGCGTAGGCCTCCACGTACGGGGGACTGGGTGCCCCGAGCTCGAGGGTGAGGAAGTTTCCCAGGCCGTCGGTGAACGGCACCCCCAGCTCCTGCAAGCCGGCCGCCATCCGAGCCCGTCCTTCGAGGGTGCCCTCGACCGTGTGCCGCAGGTGCGCCGCGTCCTCGAGGCTGGCGATGGCGGCGGCCTGGCCGGTGACCGCGACGTTGAAGCGCGTCCGACGGCCGTCGATCGGGCCGACCAGCTCCGCAGGGCCGGTGACGGCCCCCACCCGCAGGCCCGCGAGGGCGTAGGCCTTGGAGAAGGTCGTCAGCACCAGCAGCCGGGGGTGGTCGACCGAGAGCTCGGCCACGCGCTGGTACCCGCGTTGCCCCGTGGCGAAGTGGTGGTAGGCCTCGTCGATGACGACCGTGACGTGCTCGGGGAGCGCGGACAGCAGCCGTTCGAGCTGCTCCCCGGTCAGGTGCGCGCCGGTGGGGTTGCCGGGGTTGTCGATCGCCACCACGCGGGTGGCATCGCTGACGTGGTCGAGCAGGGCATCGACATCACGTCCGTACCCGTCGCGGTCCAACGTGGCCGGTCCGGCCGTTGGCACCTCGACGTAGCGGGCTCGTGCGTTGCGGGCCGCCAGGCGGTAGACGACGAAGGACCGGCTGAACGCCACCACCTCCGCATCGTCCACGTCACCGCAGACGTGAGGGATGATGTCCATCAACAGGGCCGCAGACCCCGTCCCGACCGCGACCTGATCGAACGCGACCCCCTCGTGCGCGGCCACCGCGGTACGCAGGTCCACGCTCTGGTCGTCCGGGTAGCGGTGTCCCTCGACCAACGCCAGTTGCGCGGCCTCCATCGCCGCCGGGGAGGGACCGAACGGCGACTCGTTCGAGGACAGCCGCACGGGCATCCCCGGAGGTGGTCCGACGGCAGCGGACGATGCGGCGCTCACCAACCAGGCTCCCTCTCGCGTGCCGCGGAGCGTAGTGAGGACCGGACCGGCCTGGCGCGTCCGAGTCGCGCGAGTTGACGCGAACGACGCACGGCCGCTCCATGAGGACTAGAGGTACAGCCCCGTGGCGTCCTCACGGTCGCGGGAAGCCACGGCGTGCACATCACGCTCGCGCACGATCAGGAACGCCTCCCCCTGGATGTCCACCTCGATCGCGTCATCCGGCAGGTAGAGGACGTCGTCGCCGGTGTGGACCTGACGGACGTGTGGCCCGACCCCCAACGTCTCGCCCCACAAGCCCTTGCGGTCGACCGACTGGGCCGTCGCCGGGATGAGGATGCCGGCCTTGGTCCGTCGCTCAGCGTCCTCAGGTGGGGCAACCAGGACACGATCGCCGAGCACGACGACGTGGCGTCGTCGCTCGGGGTGATCCGGCAGCGGCTCGGGTTCGCTCATGTCGTGACCCTACCGCGCCGGCCGTCACGGACTGGAAGCGGGTGGCTCGGACCGATCAGAACGGCTCGACGTAGGTGTGCGCTGCCACGTGCGGGGGCAGCGCCGCGTCACGGACGGAGCCGGCGACCAGCACCCAACCGTCCTCGGTGCGCTTGACCTCCGCGTCGCGCCCCGGGACGAAGCCGCAGTTCTGCAGCAACTGGAGCGCCTCGTCGTCGTTCTCGAGCGTCTCGGTGATGCGCACCACCCGGACCGGGCCGGGCCGGGCGTCGGCGAGGCTGGTCTCCTCGCGGTAGGTCGGCCGGTTCGCCGATCCCGGGATCGGGTTGCCGTGCGGGCAGGTCCCCGGGTCGCCGAGCAGTTCCAGCAGGCGGGCTTCCACATCGTCGGAGACCACGCCCTGCCACCGCTCGGCTTCGTGGTGCACCTTCCACCATTCGAGACCGAGCAGGTCCGACAGCATCCGTTCGGTCAGGCGATGGCGTCGGACGGCCCGGATGGCCTTGGGCCGTCCCGCCTCGGAGAGGACGATCCCGTCACCCGCGATCGTGGCTGTGCCGTCGGCCAACAGTTGTTGGACCGCAGCGTCGACGGTCCAGGTCGGGACCGGGATGCGTCGGGCGAGCTCCGCTCCGCTGGTGGCGGTGCCGTGCTCGTCGTGCTCGAGGAGGACCTCGAGCACCTCCGTGACGATGGCCGCGACGCTCGTCTCCCCCGCCGCCGCATCAGACCGCGGCGTGACGTCGGCTCGGGGCGCGGTGAGCGCGTCGAGGGCCACGGTGGCTCCGTCGGCTGGGGGAAGCAGGCTCCTAGAAGGGTAGCCTAACCTACCGGCTGGGTCGACCCGGCCGTGGCCGCCCCCCGGACCAGCACCGTCCTCGCGCGACGCCCCCGATCCCGCACCAGGAGCCCTCCGTGGCCAGTGACGCCCCTGCCCGGCCCACCGATGGGCCCTCGGATCCGGGCGACGCGTCGGCCGCCGGCCCCCCAGCCCTCGACGTCCGGGGCCTCGAGAAGCGCTTCGGTACCACGGTGGCGGTCGACGGGGTCGATCTGGAGGTGCCGCGGGGCAGCCTCACGGCGCTGCTCGGCCCGTCCGGCTGCGGCAAGACGACGGTCCTGCGGATGGTGGCCGGCCTGGCCGACCCCGATGCGGGCACGATCGCGATCGACGGGTCGCTGGTCAGCGGCCCCGGGGTCGCCGTACCCCCGGAGAAACGCAACGTCGGGCTGGTGTTCCAGGACTACGCCCTGTTCCCCCACCTGACGGTCGGCCGGAACATCGCCTACGGCCTCGCCGGCCGACCCCGAGCCGAACGCGAGCGCCGCACCGCCGACGCGCTGACGCTGGTGGGCCTGGAGGGCGTCGAGGACCGCTACCCCACCGCGCTGTCGGGAGGCCAGCAGCAACGGGTCGCACTGGCCCGGGCCATCGTCACCCGCCCCGACCTGGTGCTGCTCGACGAGCCGTTCTCCAACCTGGACGCGACCTTGCGTGCGGCCGTCCGCGAGGAGGTGCGCACGATCCTGCGGGACGCGGAACAGACGGCCGTGTTCGTCACCCACGACCAGGAGGAGGCGCTGTCCCTCGCGGACCGGGTGGCGGTCATGGAATCGGGCCGGATCCACCAGTTCGCGCACCCCCAGGCCCTCTACACCGCGCCCGCCACCCGCTTCGTCGCCGAGTTCGTCGGCGAAGCGGACGTGCTCGACGGGACGCGTGCGGGCACCTACCTGGTCGACACCCCGATCGGTCGCCTGCCCACCGCGCGACCGATCTCCGACACACACGTCGCGGTGGTGATCCGACCGGAGTCGGTGCGCCTGCGGGCGGACCCGGAGGCGCCGGGCGTGGTCAGCGGCATCTCGTACTTCGGCCACGACCAGCTGACCCAGGTGACCCTGCCGTCCGGCGAGGTGGTGCGTGCCCGCCGTGGCCCGCAACTGGACCTCGAACGAGGCCGCCCGGTGCGCGTCGAGGTGGACGGACCGGTGCACACCTTCGACGTCGCCGACGTCGGGGCGGACTCCGTCCAAGGGGGTCAGGCACCGGCGTAGCCCGGCCGGGGCGGCCACGGCGTCCGCAGCGGCGCCAGCAGCAAGGTGCGTTCGACGCCTGCGGCGTCGGATCGCTTGTGGGACCGACCGGGGTTGGTGGCGGGGGATGATCACGCGGGCGTGGCATCGGCCCCGCGGGCCGATGCCACGCCCCTCAGCCGGCGGGGGTCAGAGGGGGATCGGCAGGGCGCCCTCGAGCGCGCTGCAGTCGGCCCAGGGCGTCAGGGGTGCGCCTGGCACCACCGCATGTCCGGCGTTGGTGGACAGCGCGGTCCCGGCTGCGCCGGTGTGGATGTGGTCGTGGTGTGCATGGTTGGGCACCAACCGGTTCCCCGCCAGGTCGACGCACCGACGGAACCCGACCAGTGACGGCGCCCCGTCGACCAGACCGATCTCGGGGTGGATCAACAGCATGTGTGGGTGCGGTGGGGGGCCGCCTTCGTGGTGCGGGCCGCCTGGCCCTCCGGCGGCGAAGGTCGGCCCGGCGAGCACGCCGACGCTCAACACCAGGGTCAGGACGAGGATGAGGGTGGTTCGTCGCATCGTGGCTCCGGTCTGTTGCATCGTGGTTCCTCTCTCGTGTCACGGGAGGTCGGGTCGGTGATGGATCGGGTCGGTGATGGATCGGCTCGGTGATGTGTCGGACGGGGCGCGTGCGTCACTCGACGATCAGCTGGCCGGACATGGACTCGTGGCCCGGGATGTCGCAGATCACGTCGTAGGCGCCCGGCGGAAGGTCGACCGTGAACCGCACGGCGGTCGTCGCCGGGAGCTGCACGTCCAACGGCGTGCCGGCAACGGTGTAGGTGTGGCGGAACCGGTCCCGGTTGTCGAGGTGGATCGCGCCGCCGGTCGGCACGGTCAGACTTGCGGGGAAGGCCGCGTCGGTGAGTTCGGCCACGACGTCCCCGGCACGCTCGCGGTCGGGCACGGTGCTGATCATCGCGACACCCGACACGACGAGGCTGGCGGCGACCAGCGCCACCACCAGCGTGCCGACGCGTCGACCGGACGCCGCAGACGCCTCACGCCACGCAGCGATCGCGGCGATCACCGCGGTCGCACGGCCGAGGAGCGCGATCGCGGCGTGGGTGAAGTCGATCGGCGAGCTCGGGTGGGGCAGGTGCGCGGCAACGAAGGGCATCACCGCGACCAGCAGCACGGCGCTCGTCACCCCGAGCACCGCGACACCACCCCGCCGGAACCGTGGCAGGAGGCCGAGGCCGATCGCGGTGAGGACCGCGCCAGCCAGCAGCGGCGGGATCACCTCACCGACCAGGGCCAGGAAGACCACGTCGTAAACGGCGACGACCGTGGCGCTCACCACGAGCAGTCGGCGCCATGACCCAGGCGGCGATCCGGCGTCGCCCGGTGATCGTGGCTCGGCGGTCACCATCGTGCCGTTCCGTCCATCTCGTCGCGCCGGTGGGTCCGGCCGGCCGTCCAGCGCAGCGTCGCTCGACCGCCACGGGGCCGATAGGGAGCCACCCTCCGAGTCGGGGTGCGGTTGACCACACCCCGGTCGGGTGTCAGCCCCCTCGCCGTCCTCGGACCCCACGGGCGGGGTCAATGTCACCGACGGGGCTCCCCACCAGGCGACGAACCTGTCATGATGGTCCGCATGGACTCCCGTGAGGTCCGCCCAGCACCGGCGGGAGAGCGTCCGCCCGGGTCCCAGGGTCACCGGGGGTGTCGAGAGCCGCCTTCGACACCCGCCCTGACCGTCCTGGCCTCCACCGGCACGGCGCTGGTACTCGTCGCCTTCGGATGGATGCTGGCCCGAGGGCGACCGCTCGACGCCTTCTACGGCTGGTGGATGTTCCACAACGGTCCGCCGGCCATGCTCGTCCTCTGGTTGGGACGGCTGATCCTGCGTCGGCGACCAGGGCACGGCGCCGGCCGGGTCCTGCTGATCAGCGGCACCGCCTCGGCCCTCCACGTCCTCGTCGCGGCGAGCGCCGACGCTGGCATCGCGGCCGCCGGGGTCGTCCTGGGCCCGGAGGTGTCGTTCCGCCCCGCGGACCTGCCGCTGACGGCCTCGATCCCCCTGTGGGTCACGGCGTGGCTGTGGCTGATCATCGTGGTGCCCCTGGTCGTGTGGCTCCCCGCGATCTTCCCGGACGGGCGATTGCCGGGGCGTCGCTGGCGCTGGCTTCCGGTCACCGCAGGGCTCGGCACGCTGCTCCTCGCCGTTGCCCACTCGATCGTCGTCTGGCCGACGCGCCGCATCTCCATCAGCCAGAGCGAGTTCCCGCTGGAGCAGCACGGGCTGACCGCGACCCTGGCGGGCGTCGGTGCGGTGCTCGTCCTCTTCAGCGCGCTGGGAGCCGTCGTCGCGATCGTGGTGCGGTGGCAGCGCACGGCCCCGGCGCAACGAGGACAGTTCCGCGCCGTCGGAACCGCCGTGATCCTGCTGGCCGTGTTCGGCACGGTGACGTGGCCATGGCAGGAGGTCTGGGCTCCGGGGATCCTGTTCTGCATCCTCGTGCTGTTGGCGACCTACGCACTGGCGGCCGCCCGCTACCGGGTCCACGATCTGGACCCCTTCCTCGGCCGCGCCGCCGTCGCCACCGTCCTGGCCGCGGGCCTCACCACCACCTACGTGGCGATCGTGGTCGGCGTCGGCGCCATCATCGGTGGCCGGCAGCGATCGACCCTCCTCCCACTCGTCGCGGTGGCGGTCCTCGCGGTGCTGGTCGAACCCGCACGACGTCGCTCCCGCCGCCTCATCGACCGGCTGCTCTACGGGCAGCACACCGACCGCGACCAGGTGCTGTCGAGACTCGCCGAACGCACCGCGCGGCCCGGCGGCGGCCAGGAGGCACTGACCGACGTCACGGATCTGCTGCGGCACTCGACCGGCGCCGAACGGGCCGAGGTGTGGGTCGACCGGGACGGGGAGCTCACCCTGGGCGCCGCGAGTGGTGCCGGCCACCTCGACACACCCGCGCTACGCGAGGGGATCGTCCACCACGCTGACCGGCTCGGCGAGGTCCGCCTCTACGCCGAGGTCGCCGGGGACCTCACCCGTGACGCCGCCGAGGTGGTCCGGGACGTCGCGCGGTTGCTCGGCGTGATCCTCAGGAACCAGCACCTGACCCGAGAGCTCCGAGAACAGCTGACCGAGTTGCGCGGATCCCGACAGCGGCTCGTCACCATCCACGACCAGGCACGGCGCGAGCTCGAACGCGACATCCACGACGGCGCCCAGTCGCAGCTGATCGCACTGAAGGTCCGTGTCGGCCTGGCCCGGAGCCTGGCCCACCCCGGAGATCGTGCGCTCGCCTCGGAGCTCGACGCGATCGCTGACGAGATCGACGCCGCCGTGCGCTCGTTGCGGCGGCTGGCTCGCGGCCTGCATCCGCCGATCCTGGAGGAGTCAGGGCTGGTCGCTGCGCTGCGCTCCCACGCGCGGGAAGCGCCGACCACGGTGCGGCTCCACGCGGCGGACCTCGGCCGGTTCGACCGGGCCGTCGAGAGCGCGGTCTACTTCACCTGCCTCGAGGCGATCAACAACGCACACCGTCACGGTCAGGCCTCCGCCGTCGACCTCCACCTCGACGTCGACGCGGACCGGCTGCGGTTCGAGGTCATGGACGACGGCGTCGGCTTCGACCCGTCGCAACGCAACGGGGGCAGCGGGCTGACCAACATCCGCGATCGGCTCGCCGCCCTGGAGGGGACGGTCGAGGTCGTTGCGGTGGTGGGGCGTGGGACCACGCTCCGCGGGGAGCTCCCCGTCGGCCCGACGGTCCTGGCGGGCGAAGGTCAGGCGCAGGCCTGACGTGGCCACCGCCGGTTCGGCGGCACCGGGTCAGGTGTCGCTGGCGGCGAGGTAGACCAGGGCCGCTCGAACACGACGGTGCACCGCGGTGTCGTCGTGGTGCAGGTCGAGCTTCTGGAAGATCGCGGTGACGTGCTTCTCGACGGCACGCGACGTGAGGGTCAGTTCGTCGGCGATCGCCGGGTTCGACAGCCCCCTCGCGACCAGCCCCAGGACCTCGCACTCCCGCGGGGTGAGGCGCGAACGCACGGGATCATCGCGGTGCCGGCGCGCAGCCACCAGTGCGTCGACCACCGACGGGTCGAGCACCGACCCGCCGGCGAGCACCGTCGCGATCGCCTGGCGGATCTCCTTGAGGTCGCCGACGCGCTCCTTGAGCAGGTAGGCGCGACCGCGGGAGCCGGTGTCCAACAACCTGAGCGCGAACTCGGGCTCCATGTACTGCGACAGGACGACCACCCCGACGTCGGGATGCGAGGTCGCCAGCCGTTCAGCCGCCTGGATGCCTTCGTCGCGACCGCCGGGAGGCATGCGGATGTCGGTGACCACCACGTCGGGCGTGTGCGTGTCCACCGCCGCCAGCAGATCCGGCAGGTTGGAGGCGATGGCGACCAGTTCGAGGTCGTCCTGGGCATCCAGCAGCGACCGCAACGCCTCACGGATGAGGTAGCTGTCCTCCGCCACAACGATGCGCACCGACACCGTTCGCTCCCCGCTCCGTTCGGTCGCCGGCATCCCGCCGGCGGGTGCCACCACCCTCACCGAGTCTACGCCTCGGACAGCCGCACAGAACGGGGACGGCCATGCTGCGGTCCCGGCCTCATGCGACGCCGGTTCGCGACCGCCGTCGGCCGCAGCCGTCAAACCTCGCTACCGGGCGACCACGCCCGCGACGGCGCACGGGAGCCAGGTGCGCTCATGCCACCTCCCGGCGCTCGCGGATCATCAGCACCGCCAGCGGCACGGAACCGAGCAGGATCAGCCCGAGAGCCGGCACCGACGCACGGGTGTAGAACGCCTCCGCGGTGGCTGACCACACACGGGTCGCCAACGTGTCGTAGCCGGTCGGCGCCAGGAGCAACGTGGCGGGCAACTCCTTGAGCGCGGTGAGGAACACCAGGGCCCCACCGGCCAGGGCGCCGCGGCGGGCGAGCGGGACCGTGACCCGCCGCAGGGTCACGACCCGCGATGAGCCGAGGCTCCGCGAAGCGGCCTCGACGTTGGGGTTGACCTGCAGCAACGACGAGCGGATCGAGCCGATCGCCTGCGGCAGGAACAACGCGACGTAGGCGAACACGAGCATCGCGAGCGTCTGGTAGAGCGTCGGGGCGGCTCGGATGCCGAAGAACACCAGCGCGAGCGCCACGACGATGCCTGGCAGCGCGTAGCCGGTGAACGACACGCGCTCGGTCAGTCGCGCGATCCGTGACCGGGTCCGCCCCGACCAGATCGCGACCGGCATCGCCGCCAGCACCGCCACGACCGCGCCGAGGCCGGCGGCCAGCAGGCTCCGTCCCGCCGCCCCGATCGCGACGTTGACCTGCTCGCCCGCCTGGAGCCCACGAACCATCCAGTACACGATGACCGTGATCGGGGTCACCAGGCCGACCAGGACCACGAGGCTGCACAGGCCGGCGGCGGGCCAACGCCAGGCTCGCAGCGGCACGGTCGGCGGCGGCCGGGTCGGTCCGCGGCTGCCGAACTGGCCGCCACGATCCCGCGCGGTCCGAGCCTCGATGATGATCACCACGATCGTCATCGCGACCAGGAGCAGGCCGAGGACGGCGGCCGGCGATCGGTCGAACGCGCTGCGGTACTGCAGGTACAACCCGCGGGTGAACGTCGAGTACCGCAGGATCGACACCGCCCCGAAATCGCTGAAGACGTACAGCGTGACCAGGATCGCGCCGGCCGCCGCGCTGGCCCGCAACTGCGGCACCGTCACCTTGAGGAACGTGCGGACGGGCCCGTGTCCGAGGATCCGGCTGGCCTCCTCCAGCGACGGATCGAGCCCCCGCAGCGACGCCTGCACGGTGATCAGCACGTACGGGAAGCTGAACAGCGTGAGCGCCACGAAGGCACCCCAGAACCCGTACGGGCTCGGCGGCACGATGCCGAACCAGTCCTCGACCAGCCCGCCACGGGCGAACGCGCCCACCAGGGCGAAGGCGCCGACGTAGGTGGGGATCACCAACGGGAGCGCGGTGGCGATCGCGAAGAACCGTCGCGCTGGCAGGTCGCTGCGGGTGGTCAGCCACGCGACCGGCACCCCGAGCGCCAGGCTCGCCGCCGTGACAGACGCGCCCAACAGCAGGGTCCGTCCGGCCAGCCGCGCGGTCTCCGCGTCGGTGACGATGTCGAGGATCTGCTCCCCGCTGAGGTCGCTCGCCGCAACCAGCAGGTAGACCGCGGGCAACAGCATCACGGCGGCCACCAGCACCGCCGGGATCCACACGACCGGGTGCATGGCGGCACGCCGCCGCTGCCGATCGCCCGGTTCGGGGGCGATCGGCAGCGTCGGCTCGAGCTGTTCGCTCGCGGATGGGACCGGTGTGGTCATGGGTCGACGGACGGTACCCGGCGGCGGATGCGCCTCACGGTGGCCTCACGCGTGCAGCGTCGACACCGCCGTTCAGGCCAGGGCGCCCACCTCGCGCAGGAGCTCCAGCGTGCCCTGGAGGTCCTCGAGATTGCTCAGATCGACATCCGGCGGGTCGATCTCGTCCAGCGTCGGCAGCTCCGGTGACTCGACACCGTCACGTACGGGGAACTCGAGCGCGTCGGTGACCTGCCCGAAGTAGGTCTGCACGTCCTCGCTCAACAGGTAGCGCACCAGCTCGAACGCGGCCTCCTGCTGCTCGCTGGTCCCGAGCACGCCGACCCCGGCGATGTTGACCAGCCCACCGATGTCGCCGGGCAGGTACTTGTTGTCGACGTTGAAGTCGGGGTCCTCCGCCAGGAAGCGGAAGAGGTAGTAGTGGTTGGTGATGCCGACCTCGACCTCGCCGCGTGACACGCCCTCGACGATGGCGGTGTTGTTCTCGAACTCCAGCGCACCGTTGTCGACCATGCCTTCGAGCCAGTCCCGAGCGACCTGCTCGCCCTCCTCGAGGCGCAGGGCGGTGACGAACGCCTGGAAGGACCCGTTGGTCGGTGCCCACCCGACCCGGCCCTCCCACTCCGGCTCGGCGAGGTCGAACACCGAGTCCGGGACCTCGGTCTCGTCGAGCTCGTCGGTGTTGTAGGCGAGCACGCGCACGCGGCCGGTCGTCCCGGTCCAGTTGCCGTCACGGGAACGGAACAACTCGTCGACCTGCTCGAGCACATCGTCGGGCAGCGTGGCGAGCCGATCCTGCGCCTCCAGCGCCCCCAGGGCACCCGCGTCCTGCGCGAAGTACACGTCCGCCGGGCTGGCGTCACCCTCCTCGGTGATCGTGGCGGCGAGCTCCGCGGTGTCGCCGTAGCGGACCTCCACCTCGATGCCGGTCTCCTGGGTGAAGTCGTCGAACACCGACCCGACCAGCTCCTCGTTACGACCGGAGTAGACGGTCAGCGGTTCGTCCGTCGGCGCGGCAGCGTCGTCCGCGCTCTCGTCCGCATCGTCGGGCGCGTCGGCGGCGTCGGCACCGCAGGCGGTCGCCAGCAACGCCAGGGCGGACACGGTGGCCGCAGCAGCGCGCCAGGAGCGTCGGGGCGTCCTCACAGGTCCTCCGTTCACCGGGTGGTCCGGGTCAGCACGCGTGCCCATCGACGAGGATCGTGGCCGCCGACGGCGAGCAGTACTTCGGCCGGCGGCGTCTGCGCGACCACCGGTTCCCCGCAGGCTCAACAGCGAGTTAGGTTAGCCTAACCAGCGAGGATGACCTCGGCAAGATGGCCGCCCCACCGGAGCCGTCCGCCCATGCTCGGACCACCCGGTGTGCTGCCGACCGGCAACGCCCGGCGGCTTCGTACCCGAACGGCGTCAACGAGTAGCGTTGGGAGGCGACGGCACCGCCTACGACGAGGGACCCACCGCGATGATGAGCAGGATCGTCTACACCTACACCGACGAAGCACCGGCGCTGGCCACCGAGTCACTGCTGCCCGTCATCGACGCCTTCGCCGGCGCCGCCGGCGTCGAGGTCGTGACCCGCGACATCTCGTTGGCCGCTCGCATCCTTGCAGTGTTCCCGGATCACCTGACCGAGGACCAGCGGGTCGACGACGCGCTTGCGGAACTCGGGGAGCTGGCCAAGACGCCCGAAGCCAACATCATCAAGCTGCCGAACATCAGCGCCTCCATCCCGCAGGTGAAGGCGGCCATCCGTGAGCTCCAGGCGGCCGGGTACACGATCCCCGACTACCCCGACGAACCTTCGACCGATGCCGAACACGACGCGCGTGCCCGCTACGACACCATCAAGGGCAGCGCCGTCAACCCCGTGCTGCGCGAAGGCAACTCCGACCGTCGGGCCCCCGCCGCGGTCAAGAGCTACGCGCGCAAGTACCCCCACCGCATGGGTGAGTGGTCGAGCGACTCGCGGTCGCACGTGGCCACGATGGAGGACGGCGACTTCCGCTCGACCGAGGCGTCGGTGACCGTCGACGCCGACGACGACGTCCGGATCGAGCACGTCGACGAGGCCGGCGAGGTGACCGTGCTCAAGCGGTCCACGCCGCTCGAAGCCGGCGAGATCATCGACGCCGCCGTGATGCGCAGGCGGGCGTTGGTGGACTTCCTCGCGCGACAGGCGGAGGACGCGCGCGAGCAGGGCGTGCTGTTCTCGATCCACCTCAAGGCCACGATGATGAAGGTCTCCGACCCGATCATCTTCGGCCACGCGGTCCGCACGCTGTTCGCCCCGGTCTTCGACGCGCACGCGGAGACGTTCGCGCGGCTCGGGATCAGCCCCAACGACGGGCTGGCGAGCCTGGAGGCCGCGATCGAAGGGCTCCCCGAGCAGGAGCAGCAGGCCATCCGCGCCGATCTGGACCGGACCCTGGCCGAAGCACCACCGATGGCCTACGTCGACTCCAGCCGGGGCATCACCAACCTGCACAACCCGAACGACATCATCATCGACGCGTCGATGCCGCCGATGATCCGCGACTCGGGCAAGATGTGGAACGCGGACGACGCGCAGCAGGACGCCAAGGCGATCATCCCCGACTCGAGCTACGCCGCGTTGTACGGGGAGACGATCGACTTCTGCCGCACCCACGGCGCGTTCGACCCGACCACGATGGGCTCGGTCCCCAACGTCGGGCTCATGGCCCGCAAGGCCGAGGAGTACGGCTCCCACGACAAGACCTTCGAGGTCCCGGCGGACGGCACCATGCGCGTCGTCGACCAGGCCGGCCAGACCCTGCTCGAGCACGAGGTCGAGGCGGGCGACATCTGGCGGATGTGCCAGACCAAGGACGACGCGATCCGTGACTGGATCAAGTTGGCGGTCAACCGGGCGCGAGCGAGCGACACCCCGGCGATCTTCTGGCTCGATCGTGACCGCCCGCATGACGCGCAGCTGATCGCCAAGCTCGAGGAGGAGCTGCCCGCGCACGACACCGACGGGCTCGAGCTCGACGTCCTCCCCGTGGCGGAGGCGACCCGCCGCACCCTGGAGCGGGCGAAGGCGGGGCAGGACACGATCTCGGTCACCGGCAACGTCCTCCGCGACTACCTCACCGACCTGTTCCCGATCCTGGAGGTCGGCACGAGCGCGAAGATGCTGTCGATCGTGCCGCTGATGAACGGTGGCGGGCTGTTCGAGACCGGTGCCGGTGGCTCCGCACCCAAGCACGTCCAGCAGCTACTCAAGGAGAACCACCTGCGGTGGGACTCCCTCGGCGAGTTCCTGGCGTTGGCTGCTTCCTTCGAACATCTCGCCGAGCGGTTCGACAACGACGACGCGCAGGTGCTCGCGGACACGCTCGACGCCGCGACGGCCCGGTTCCTGGAGGACGGCCGTTCCCCGTCACGCAAGGTCGGTGAGCTCGACAACCGCGGCAGCCACTTCTACCTCGCCCTGTACTGGGCCCAGGAGCTGGCCGGACAGTCGACCGATGCCAAGGTCGCCGAGCGGTTCACGCCCCTGGCGGAGGAGCTGGCCGAGAGCGAGGCGGTGATCCTCGACGAACTCAACGTCGTGCAGGGCGAGCCGGTCGACATCGGCGGGTACTACTGGCCGGACCGGTCCAAGACCGTCGAGGTGATGCGGCCGAGCCCGACCTTCAACGCCGCGCTCGAGCGCCTGACCGGCTGAGGCCCGCCGCCGGCCGAGGGACGGTCGGCCCCATGATGTGACGCAGCCCGCGCCGATGGCGCGGGCTGCGTCGTTCGTCCGGTGCCGACCGCTTACAGGTCGTCGTCCTCGTCGTCGAAGTCGTCCTCGTCATCGAGGCCGTCATCGACGTCGTCGTCGAGACCGTCATCGACGTCGTCGTCGAGACCGTCATCGACGTCGTCATCGAGGCCGTCATCGGTCTCGGTGTCGATGCCGTCGTCGGTCTCGAGGTCGGCGTCGTCGCAGGCGACCGCACCGAACGCGAGCGTTGCGGCGGCGATCAGGGCAAGTGGCTTACGCGTGTTCATTGCGATCTCCTGTAGGTGGGAGCGAGAGCAACGTACGGGTCCGGCCCCGCTTCGGAACCCGCTCGATGGCGACGCACGGACGGGTGGTCGGACGACACCCACCGTCCGCCGGTCGGCGATCGGACGGACGGGGTCGACCGTGGCGACCCCCGAACACCCCCGGTCGACGTACGCTGACACGGCCGGCTCGGGAGCACGACGTGGCCAGATCGGGACCGCCCGCCTACGCGTGGGACTGGTTCGCGCGACAGCGCCTGCTGTGGCGCGAGGCCCGCTCGCGGCTGGCCGCATCCGCCTCTCCCGCCGCCACCAGGTACGCGGCGGTCGAGGAACGTGCCGAGGTGCTCGCGCTGCTGCGGGCCGACTACCTCCGTGACGAGCACGTCCGGCGCACCGTCGACACGGTCGTGGCCGAGCTGACCTTCCTCGGCCGGACCGACGTGACCTTCGCCCAGTTGGGCCTGCACTCCGCACCACGGGGGCTGCGGTGGTGGTGGACCGCGCTGACCGGGGAGGATCCCGACGCCGCTCCGACGGTCCGCCGGCAGCCCGACCCGACCCAGCTGTCCCTCGACGACCTGGCCGGCGACGCGACGCCGACGCTCGACGACGTCCATGAGGGCTACGGCGGGTGACGGCTCGCACCACGCATCATCGGGCACACCGAGCCGTCCTGACCGGCGTGGGCACCGAAGTGCCGACATGAGCCCACCACTGACCTCGCGTACCGACGACGATCCACCCGCCGGTCGGCGGCAGGCGGCCGGCCTGCCGTTCGCCCGCAACGCCGTCCGCCGCGTCCTCGGCCGGTTGTTCGGAGGGCCACCGTTCGACCCCACCGTCGATCCGGGCGATCCAGGGCTCACCGGCCCCGGTTCGGCGTCGTGGCAGGTCATCGGTGAGCCGGCGGCGATCGCCGGCGGCATCCGCGGGCTGCTCGTCCAGGTGGCGCATCCGTTGGCCATGGCGGGCGTGCACGACCACTCCGCCTTCCGCGACGATCCGCTGGGGCGGCTGCAGCGCACATCGGCGTACGTGACGACCACGACGTTCGGTTCCACCCGTGAAGCGCTCGCCGTCTCACAACGCGTCCGTGCGGTCCATCCCCGGATCCACGGCGTCGCGCCGGATGGCCGTCGCTACCGCGCCGACGACCCACGGCTGCTCACCTGGGTCTCGATCGCGCTGACCTCATCGTTCCTGGCCGCACACCGCGTCTGGGCCCCGTACACCTTGGAGGACGAGGACGCGTTCGTCCGCGAGCAGTCCGAGATCGCCGCGCTGCTCGATCCCCGCGTCGACGTCCGGGGGTTGCTCGCCGATCTGACCGCCCAGGGCGAGCTGCGGGCTCGACGCGTCCACCTGCCGATGATCGCCGACGGCACGCTGCCGACCACCACGGCCGGTCTCGAGGAGGTGCTCGCCCGCTACGACACGGAGCTGGGTATCAACCGGCAGGGACGCGAAGCGCTGGCGTTCCTCAAGCGACCCCCGATCCCTCTGGTCGCTCGTGGCGGGTACCGCTCGCTGCTGACCGGCGCGATCGGATCGCTGACACCGAGGTTGCAGGCGGCGCTCGAGGTCCGTTGGGGGCCGGCCCGCTCCCGTGTCGCCGTGGCGCAGGCACAGGCGGCGCTGACCTCGATGCGCACCGCCGTCGGCACCTCGCCGTCGGTGCAGGTCGCCGAAGCACGTGCCACGGCGACCAACTGACCCGCAGCGGACCCGTCCGCCGCTCCCCCGGTCCGACGGCGCCCCGCTCGGCCACGAGCACGAGCACGCCCACCGGCCACGAACGACTACCGTCGTCGCCGGGAGCCTGTGGGAGGGTGCCGTGCCGAGTACCGCGATCCGGACCTGCCCGCTCTGCGAGGCCACCTGCGGCCTGGAGCTGACGCTCGAGGGGACCGAGGTGACCCGCGTCCGCGGGGACCGCGACGACGTCTTCAGCCGCGGCTACCTGTGTCCGAAGGGAGCGCTGTTCGGTGAGTTCGAGCACGACCCCGATCGGCTGACCACCCCGCGGGTACGGCGCGACGGCGAACTGGTCGAGGCCACGTGGGCGGAAGCGTACGCCCACATCGCCGACCGCCTCCCGGCGATCCAGGCCGAGCACGGCCACGACGCGGTGGCGGTCTACCTCGGCAACCCGAACGTGCACAACCTCTCCGGGCAGCTCTACGTCCGGCCGCTCGTCAAGGCGCTACGGACCCGCAACGTCCACTCCGCGTCCAGCGTCGACCAGCTGCCCAAGCACGTCTCGTGCGGCGAGTTGTTCGGCGATCCGCTGGCCATCCCCGTCCCGGACGTCGACCGCACCGACCTGCTGGTGGTGCTGGGCGCCAACCCGCGGGTGTCCAACGGCTCGTTGATGACCGCCCCGGACCTGCCCGGCCGGCTCGACGCGCTCCGCGACCGCGGCGGTCGCCTGGTGGTGATCGACCCCAAGCGCACCCGCACCGCGGCGAAGGCGGACGAGCACCTGGCCATCCTGCCGGGCACCGACGCACTGCTGTTGAGCGCGGTCGTCGCGACCCTGATCCAGGAGGAGCTGATCGCCCTCCCCGACCACCTCGACGGCCTGGTCAAGGGCATGGACGAGGTGCTGGACCAGCTGCGCTGGTTCACGGCCGGACGTGTGGCCCCGACCTGCGGGCTGGAGGCGGAGCGGATCCGCGAGCTGGCGCGGGCCCTGGCGACGACGCCACGCGCGTGCGTCTACGGGCGTCTGGGGACCACCACGCAGCCGTACGGAACCCTGGCCAGTTGGCTCGTGGACGTCGTCAACCTCCTCACGGGCCACCTCGATGTCGATGGGGGTGCGATGTTCCCCCACCCGGCCCACCACCGGACCCGGCGTCGGCCGTTCCGCACCGGCCGCTGGCACAGCCGGGTGCGGGGCCTGCCAGAGGCGATCGGGGAACTGCCGGTCGCCACCCTGACCGACGAGATCACCACGCCCGGCGACGGCCAGGTCCGCGCCCTGATCACCGTCGCCGGCAACCCCGTGTTGTCCACCCCGGATGGTGAGGCGCTGGACGCGGCGATCGCCGACCTCGACCTGCTGGTCTGCGTCGACCCCTACGTGACCGCGACGTCCCGCCACGCGGACGTGATCCTGCCGCCGCCGTCGGCGCTGCAACGCCCCCACTACGACCTGGCGTTCTCCGCGCTGGCGATCCGCAACGTGGCCAACTACTCACCACCGGTCGTCGCACCCGATCCGAACGTGCCGGACGAGTGGGAGCTGCTGCTGACCCTCGCCGCGATCGCCCTCGGCCAGCAGCCGCCGATCGACACCGCTGCGGCGGACGCGTTCGTCCTGCGACAGGCGGTGGACGGGGTCATCGCCGACCCGACCGCCCGCCTGGCGACGCACGACCCGGATGAGCTGCTCGCCGCGCTGGGCGAACGACCGGGACCCGATCGGCTGCTCGACCTGCTCCTGCGGGCCGGGCCGTACGGCGACGGGTTCGGCCTGGACCCCGACGGGCTGTCGCTCGCCGAGCTCCGCGACCACCCCCACGGCATCGACCTCGGCCCCCTCCAGCCGCGGCTGCCGGAAGCGCTGCGGACCGCGTCCGGACACATCGAGCTCGCCCCGGCCGCGTTCGTCGCCGACCTGACCCGGCTGGCCGGCGAGGTGGAGCCGGCCACCGCCGCCGAGGCTCCCCCGTCCGACGCCGCCGGCGACGGTCTGAGCGACGGAGCGACGCTGACGCTGATCGGCCGCCGACACCTGCGCACCAACAACTCGTGGTCGCACAACGTCGCCGGCTTGGCCAAGGGCCAGCAGCTGTGCACCCTGCAGCTGCACCCGGACGACGCCACGTGTCGTGGGCTCGTGGATGGCGGCACCGCCCGGGTCACCTCCACCACGGGGTCGCTCGAGGTCACCGTCGAGGTGACCGACGACCTGCGGCCCGGTGTGGTCAGCCTGCCGCACGGGTTCGGCCACGACCTGCCGGGCGTCGAGCAGACGGTCGCACGCGCGAACCCGGGCGTGAACAGCAACGTGCTCACCGACCGCCACGCGCTCGATCCGATCTCCGGCAACGCGGTCCTCAACGGCATCCCCGTCGAGGTGGCGCCTGCCTGATCGTCGTCCCGACCCGGCTGGCCACCGGACCGTGCGGCCACGAGGTGGTCGCGTCAGTAGGGTCCGAGCGGACCCTGAGGAGGTCGGACGTGGTCTGGGAGCCCGAGCTCGAGGCGATGGCGCAGCGCCTACCGGGCGCTGCGCCACGACGTCGGGCCCCGCGCATGCGGACGGCGACCGTGACCCGCCAGCTGACCACCGCCCCACCAGCCCCGCAGCGCCACCGTGTCCGGTGACCAGCTGGCCCGCCGCCTGACCACCCCGGACGCCGTCGTCATCGGGTTGGGCTCGATGATCGGTGCCGGCGTGTTCGCGGCGTTCGGTCCGGCCGCACAGGCGGCTGGCACCGGCCTGCTGCTCGGGCTGGTGCTGGCCGCGGGGGTGGCCTACGCCAACGCGACCTCCTCGGCGCAGCTGGCTGCGCTGTACCCGCGGTCCGGGGGCACCTACGTCTACGGGCACGAGCGGCTGGGGCCGTTCTGGGGCTACCTCGCCGGGTGGGGGTTCGTGGTCGGCAAGACCGCGAGCTGCGCCGCGATGGCGCTGACGTTCGGAGCGTACGTCGCGCCGGGCGTCGCCCGGCCAGCCGCGATCGGCATCGTCGTCGGGCTCACCGCCGTCAACCTCGCCGGGGTGAAGAAGACCGCCGGCCTCACCAAGGCCATCGTGGCGATCGTGCTGGCCACCCTGGCTGCGGTCGTGACCGCTGCACTCGGCGGCGGCGAGGTGGCGATCGACAACCTGCGTGCGCCGCTCGCGGTGGGCGGCTGGTACGGGGTGCTCCAGTCGGGCGGGCTGCTGTTCTTCGCGTTCGCCGGGTACGCCCGCATCGCGACGCTCGGCGAGGAGGTGGTGGAGCCGCAACGCACGATCCCGAAGGCGATCCCGCTGGCGCTCGGTCTCACCCTGGTGGTCTACGCCACGGTCGCGGTTGCCGCGCTGCTCGCGGCCGGTCCGGACGCGCTCGCCGACGCGGACGCCCCGCTGGCCGCGGCGGTCGAGGGCGGACGACTGGCGGCGCTCACCCCCGCGGTGACCATCGGCGCGACCGTGGCCAGCGTGGGTGTCCTGCTGTCCCTGCTGGTCGGCGTCAGCCGCACGACGTTCGCCATGGCCCGCGATGGGCACCTGCCCGGCGGCCTGGCACGGGTCGCCACGCGCACGCACGTGCCAGCGGTCGCAGAGGTCACGGTGGGGGTGGTCGTGATCGCGGTGCTGGTCAGCGGCGCCGACCTGCGTGAGGCCATCGGGTTCAGCTCGTTCGCCGTCCTGACCTACTACGCGATCGCCAACGCGTCCGCGTGGACACTGAGCGGGCAGGACCGGCGGTGGCCCCGGTGGCTGGCCGGGCTGGGGGTCGTGGGCTGCACGGCGCTGGCGTTCACGCTCCCGCTCCCCTCGGTCGTGGTGGGCGCCGGGGTGCTGCTGCTCGGTGCCGCGCTGTACGGCGTCCGGCGACGCTGGTCGGCGGGGAGCAACTGAGCCGTGCCCCCGGGCGCCGCGGTCTACGCTCGACCGCCGCGCGGCGAGGTCAGCTGCGCATCGTCCCGGATCCCGAGGTCACGTGCACCCCGCCGCCGTCGCCGCGTTGCGTTGCCCGCACTGCGGTAGCGCGCTCCACCTCGCCGACCGGGCGCTGGTCTGCGATGCCGGCCACCGGTTCGACCTGGCCCGGCAGGGCTACGTCAACCTGGTGGGCGGCGCTGGCACCCGCCACCACGGCGACGACTCGGCGATGGTCGCGCGCCGCGAACGGGTGCTCGCTGCGGGGCTGTTCGACCCCCTGCTTGACGCCCTCGCCAGCGCCGCGGACGCCGTGCTCTCCGGCACCGAGACCGGCCGCCCGAAGGTCCTGATCGACGTCGGCGCGGGCCCCGGTGTCCACCTCGCCCGGCTCGTCGGCGACCACGCCGACCGCTGTGGGATCGCCATCGACGTGTCCAAACACGCGGCTCGCCAGGCAACTCGGGTCCATCGCCGGGTGGTGTCGATCGTCGCCGACGTCTGGGCAGGGCTACCGGTCAGCGACGCGGTCGCCGACGTCGGCATCGTCGCCTTCGCGCCCCGCAACGGCGCCGAGCTGGCCCGCATGCTCGCACCGCACGGTCGGTTGATCGTGGTCGTGCCGACCGCCGAGCACCTCGCCGGCCTGAGCGCACGCTTCGGCATGCTGCGGGTCGACGACGCCAAGGACGATCGCCTCCACGCGCAGCTGGCACCGAACCTGACCGTGACGGGTCGACATCACGTGACCTGGCAACGGGCACTGACACCTGCCGAGGCCGCGGATCTTGCGGGCATGGGGCCGAGCGCCCGACACCTCGATCCCGATGCGATCGCGGCCGAGTTCAACGACCCCGCGGCGGAGATGACGATGTACGGCTCGGTGCGGTTGCTGACGCTCGCGCGGACGCGGCAGGGGCCGCGACCCTGACAGCGCACGGCACCGGGGAGGCCAGCACCGGTCCCGACCGCACATCGCGTGGACCGGGACGCCGAAGGTCCGGTCGGGTGTCCTGCGAACCCCCACCGGGGCAGGACCACCGGTCCGGCTCGATGGACGACGGCTCTCGGATCGCACAGCAGCGCGTCGAGCAAGGAGCGGCCGAACCGCGACAAGCGATGGCCCGCCCGCGGGAGACGGCTGCGCACGTCAGCCCGCCCCGGCAGCAGCACCTTCGGGTTCGCGGTGGCCGAGGGTGAGCGCTGGGAGGACGGCGACGAGGTAGGCCCCGATCGCACCGCCCCACGCGGGCCCGTACCCGGCGACGGCGATGACCGCGCCGGCGACCGGAGGACTCAGCCACAGGCCCAGGTAGAACGCAGCCGCCATCCAGCCGGTTGCCCGGCCAGCCGACCTTGCCGGGCTCATCCGGACCACGGCCAGGAAGGCCACGGCCGGCCAGGTCGTGCCCGTCGCACCGAACACCACGGCACCGACGAGGATCCAGACCGGCGCGACGGCTCCGGCGGTCACGATGGCGATGGAGGCGGCTGCACCGGCAGCGAAGACCACCAGCATGGTGCGCAGGTGGCGGTCAGGGTCGCGCAGCACCGCGCCGATCGCGAGCCGGCACAGCAGCGCCGTCCCGCCGTAGACGCTGGCGGTGGCGCCCGCCAGCGCAACACCCATCCCGCCCACGTCCACGGCGAACGTCGGGAGGTAGGCGAACACCACCGCGGTGCCGGCACCCATCATGGCCGCGTAGATCGCCAGCGCCACGAGGGCGCGGCGCGGGTCGACCGACGCAACCGGCCCGCGGCCATCCCGTGCCGTCGTCTCCTGGCCGACCGCCGACCTTCTCAGCCCACCCGTCGGTGCGGCATCGCGCTCCCGGCCGCGCGGGACATCGCCCGGGCCCTTCCACGAGTCGTCCTTGGGCGCACGCAGCGCCAGGAACGCGCCGATCACGGCGAGCGCCGCGCCGATGCGTAGCGCGCCACGCCAATCCAGTCCGAGCGCGATGGCGGAGGCCAACCCGCCGGCGACCAGCGCTCCGGCCTGCACCCCCGCTTGCGCGAACCCGACCAACTGCGCCTGCGTCTGCGGCTGCGACGCGGCGGCCGCCCACCGGTTTGTGCCCGGGTTGGCGAAGGCCATCGCCGCCCCAGCGGGGATCATCGCCACGATCAGGCCCGTGCGCGACGTCACGAGGGAAGCGGCCACGAGCGCGATCGCGACGGTCAGTTGCAATCCGACGCAGCTACGACGTGGTCCTAGCCGGTCGACGATCGGACCAGCCAGTGGTGATCCGATCACCCCGGCGACGTACAGGCCGGCGAACACCAAGCCGAGATCAGAGGGGCTGACATCCAACTCGCCGCGGAGTTGTGGCCCCAGCGCACCGAGCGCGAACTGGGGGAAGATGCCGACCAGCAAGGTGAACCCGAGCGCGGCTGCCCACCAGCCGCGCCCAGGCCGCTGCCAGCTCACCGTGTGGGCGGGTCGGGGTCGCCACCCCCCTCGTCCGGCGATGCCTGTGGCGGGCGATCGCCGGCATCGCTCAACACCTCGCCGGCACGGCGCGCCCGAGCATCGGGCGAGCCACCCGTGTCGGGTGCGATCGCAGCCCCCAGGGTTGCGTGGGTACCGACATACCGGCCGGGCAGGATCAGGTTGAGGATCACGGCGAGGAAGCCGGCCGGCACGATGCCCGTCTCGAGCAGCACGCGCAGCTGATCGGCCGCGCCCGCCACGATGTCGGGTGCGGCCACGATGCCCTGACCAACCCCGACCGAGACGGCGATGATCAGCAGATCGCGACGGTCGAGCCGGGTCTCAGCCAGGAGCCGGATACCTGCGGCGGCGACCATCGCGAACATCACGATCGCCGCCCCGCCAAGCACCGCATCGGGCATCGCGGCGATGACCGCCGCGAACTTGGGGACCAGCCCTGCCAGGATGAGCATCCCAGCGCCGATCGAGACCACGTGACGGCTCATCACGCCGGTGAACGCGACCAGACCGACGTTCTGGCTGAACGAGGTGTTCGGCATCGCACTGAACAGTGACGCGAACGCGGTGCCGACGCCGTCGGCGAGGACACCGCCGGACAGTTCCTTGTCGGTGACCTCGCGGCCAGCCCCTCCCTTGGTGATGGCTGCCAGGTCGCCGATCGTCTCCACCGAGGTCGCGATCGCCATGATGCTCATGCCGATGACCGCCGCCGCCGGGAAGCTCAGGCCGAACTCGAGCGGGCGCGGGAGCGAGAACCAGGCGGCCTCGGCGATCTGCGCGGTGTCGACCGCACCCATCGGCAGCGCGACCAGGTAGCCGACGATCAGGCCGATCAGCACGGACGCCGCGCTGATCATCCCCTTGCCGAGCGCGTAGGCCACCAGGATCGCCAGCAGCACGATGCCCGCCAACATCAGGTTGCTCGGCGAACCGAAGTCCTCCGATCCGACACCACCGCCGGCGAGGTTCACCCCCGCGGGCAGCAGCCCGACCCCGATGACCAGCACCACGATGCCGCTGACCAGCGGAGGGAAGATGCTCCTCAGCCAGCGCAACGAGACCCCGAGGACCACCTGCACGAGCCCCGCGAAGATCGCGCCACCGAAGACGGCGGAGAGGCCGTACTCCGACGCGAGCGGGATCGCGATCACCAGGAAGCCGAAGCTGGTGCCCTGCACCACCGGGAGTCGGGCACCCACCGGCCCGACGCCGATCGTCTGGAGCAGGGTCGTGAGCCCGGCGACGAGCAACGCGACCTGCACGAGGAACGCGGTCTCGCCCGTGGTCGCGCCGACCACGCCGGCGATGATGATCGGGATCGTCACGTTGCTGGCGACCATCACCAGCACATGCTGCAGCCCGAGTGGGATCGCTTCCCGAAGGGGTGGCATCTCTTCGACGTCGTAGAGGACGTCGACCGGTCGTTCATCCATCTCGACTACCTTCCCGGCTGCGAGCACCGACGCACACGGCATCCCCGTCGAGCGATGGACCCTACGCGACCGAACGGACACCGTCCGACGTGAGATGCTGCCAAACCAGGATCACGCGTCTCGGCAGGTAGTACGAACCCGCCGGGTGATGGTGCACCGACCCACCGCAGCTCCGCGCCCCCGGCTACCGCTCGGGGGCGGCGGCTTTGGCCTGCTCCACCGCATCGGTGGTCAAGCGTCGAGCGGCGACCGCCACCAGTGCCACATGGATCACCGCGCCAGCGACGAACGGTGCCCGCAACCCGACGTCGCGGGAGATCTGCTGTTCGACGAGCGTGACCAGCCCTCCCCCGAGCAACGTGCCCAGCGGCATGACACCCCAACCGAAGAACCGGTAGACGCTGTTGACCCTGCCGAGGATCTCGTCGGGGATCATCGTCTGTCGCAGCGACACGGTCACCACGTTCCACACGATCGCGGTGAAGCTGCCGACCACCATGCAGGCACCGACCACCCAAGCGTTCGAGGTGGTCGCGATGATCAGTCCGGTCGCGATCGGGACGACCATCGTCAGCAGCATCGACGGCCCGGACCCGATGCGTTCGGCCAGCGTCGGCCCGGCCAGGCTGCCCGCCAACCCGCCGATGCCGCCAGCGACCATCAGCAGCCCGAACCCGAAGCTGCCCAGCGCCAGGACCTCCTGGGCGAACAGCACGATCGTGGCCATCGTGGCCGCACCGACCCCGTTGAGCGTCGCCAGCGCCAGCGCGAGCGTCCGCAGGAGGCGGTGGTTCCACAACCAGACCAGGCCCTCCCCGATCTGGGTCCGCATGGGCACGCGCGGTGCCGGTGCCGCGGGGATCTGGCCGGTGGGTGCCACCTCGGCGGCCGGGCTTGCGCCGGGGTCGCGACCGAACCGCCCCGGGATCAGCGCGATCAACCCGGCCGAGACCGCGGCCGTCACCGCATCGATCGCGAACGGCAGGGAGAGGGCTACGCCGATCAGGGCACCGGCGACCGGCCGCGACACGAAGTCGGCGACCACCATCTGCGCGCCCATGATGTTGCCGTTCGCCCGCTCTAGGCGGTCGCGAGGGACGATCGCCGGGAGCAGCGCCTGCGAGGTGTTGTCGAACAGCACCTCGCACATGCCCAGCACGAAGGCGGCGAGGTAGAGCAGCGGCAGGCTCATCACCTCGGCCGCGACCGCGGCCGCGGCGCCGCCGGCGACCACCGCCCGGACGGTGTTGGCCCCGACCATCAACCGCCGGCGGTCGAGACGGTCGCCCAGCACCCCCGCCTGCAGGCTGAACACCAACCATGGCAGCCGGGTGGCCAGCGCCACCCCAGCGATCGCCAACGCGTCCCGGGTCAGCAGCGACGCGAGCCACGGGAACGCCAGCGAGGCCAGCCCGTCACCCAGGTTCGACGACGCCACCGCACCCCAGAGCTTCCAGAACCGCCCGTCCAGCCCGGCGGTCCGTCGCGCCCACCACGACGTGGCCGGCTGGCCCGCGGCGCCGTCCTGGCCCACCTGCCCCTCCCTGGCCCTCACCCTGGCAGATCAACCGCCGACCCTGGCCCTCACCCGGGCGGGTTGACCTCCTGCTGGTACTCGAGCTGCCGCTGCTGATCCACCTGGAGGCGCAGCTCCGCGCGCTGACTGCGTCGGATCCGCCGCTGCTCGCGGCGACGCTTCCACCACGCCCACACCTGTTCGAACTTGCGGCGGACCCAGGTGTGCACGTCCCGGGCCCAGTCGTACTCGCGCGCGAGCAACGCGAGACCGGCCAGGAACGTCAGTGCGCCGGGTCCGGGGAAGAACGGCGACGCGAACAGGGCGCTGACCAGGATCACCAGGACGCCCACCACGGTCACGACCACCCGGCGCAGATGCCCGCGGACACCCCGCTGCGCCGGCTGCAGCGGGACCGGCCCGCTCGAGTCCTTCTCGGTCGCCTCCGACGACGTCGCCACCACCGTCGAGCGGTGCAGGCGGTCGACGACCTCGTTGGCCTTGCGAGCCTGCCCGGCCGTGGTCAGCGGCAACCGCACCTCCAAGCGTCCGTCCGCGGTACCGAGCGTCACGTCCGCCGAACCGTTGGCTGGTGTCCCCAGATCCCAGCCGGCCAGCTCCGCCCAGGAGATCATCACCGGTGGGTGCTCGATCGACCCGAGGTGGAGCAGGCACCGTCGCTCAGTGACGAACAGGACGCCGGCTCGATCCTCGTCGCCGACCACGTGAGCCCACGCCTGGATGGGTTCGTCCGCGCCGAGGTGGGAGCGGAAGGGACCCAGCACCATCCGCTCGCGTAGGTTGCAGATCCCTCGGCGGAGCATGCTGCAGAGCGTACGGATGTTCCCCTCCCAACTCGACCCATCCGACGGCCGTCCGGTCAGGTGGCCGGCCACCTCACCGCCAGGACGCGCCCGCACGTTCCCTGCGGGTCTCTCACAGATTCGCGGGCATTACTACCATCGCCGGGATGGCCCACCCCGTTGGTGGCGTCGCGACGCCGCAGGTCCCCGGAAGGCTCACCGTGACGACGATCGCTGCCAGCACCCTGCTGCTCGATGACGCGCTCGTCGGCCCTGGATGGGTGACCGTGCAGGGGACGACCATCTCCGCGGTCGGCTCAGGCAACCCGCCTCAGCCTGCGGACGTCCGACTCGAGGGTGGCGTCCTCGCACCGGGCCTGGTCGATCTGCAGATCAACGGCGCGTTCGGCTACGATCTGGCCAGCGCCGACCGCGACGGTTGGCAGGCGATCGCCCGACGCCTGCCAAGCACCGGGGTCACCGCCTTCGTCCCCACGGTGATCACCGCACCGGTCGACGCCCTGGTCGCCACCGTGCGTCGCTACCGCGACCTGCGCGACGACCTCGACGAGGGGGCCCGCAGCCTCGGGCTGCACCTGGAGGGACCGTTCCTCGCCGAAGGTCGCCGCGGGGCCCACGCCGCCGAGCACCTGTGCGACCCCACCACGGAGCGGGTCGACCGGCTGCTCGGTGCGGGTGGTGAGGACCTCGCCTACGTCACCCTGGCACCGGAACGGGCCGGCGCGATCGCGGCCATCGAACGGTTCGTCGGTGCCGGCGTGCGGGTGTCCATCGGCCACAGCGACGCCACCGACGCGCAGGTAGCCACCGCTGCCGATGCCGGCGCGAGCCTCGTCACCCACCTGTTCAACGCCCAGCGACCGTTGCACCACCGAGACCCCGGTGTCGTCGGCGCCGCGCTGGCCGACCCTCGCCTCACGCTCGGTCTGATCGTCGACGGCCACCATGTCGCACCTACCGCGGTCCGGGCGACGTTCGCTGCCGCAGCCGGCCGCACGGCGCTGGTCACCGACGCGATCAGTGCCCTCGGGATGCCACCCGGCACCTACGACCTCGGTGGTGCCCGGACCCACGTCCGCGACGACGGGTTGCCCGTCCGCGACGACGGAACGATCGCCGGCTCGGTGCTGCGACTGGACGCCGCCATCGCCGGCACGATCCACGCCGGGGTCGATCCAGCGCTCGCGCTGACCGCGGCCACCCGGGTCCCGGCCGATGCCATCGGTCGGCCGGATCTGGGTCGGCTCGCGCCGGATGCCGCCGCCGACCTGGTGTGGTGGGTGGACGGACGGGCCCGCGCGACCTGGGTGCGGGGGGAGCTCGTCCACGGCGACCCACCGTCGGCCGGGGACGCGGTCCGCTCGGCGGAACCCGGTACGTCTCCGACGACCGAGCCTGGTTGGATCGGGGACCGCTGACCGCTGAGGGTGCCGGTGCACGGGCTGCTGTTGGACATCGGCGGGGTGGTGATCCGCACCCCGTTCGAACTGCTCGCCGCAGCGGAGCGACGCCACGGGCTGCCCGACGGTGCGCTCGGCCCACGCGGGGTGTTCGAGATCGACCAGGATCCGGCGTTCGCCGAGGTCCGTGACGGCCACCTCACCGAGCGCGCCTACTGGGCGCGACGTGCCGAACGTGCGGCACCGCTCCTGGGCACCGAGCCCCACACCGGCGCCTTCATGCGCCAGGTCTTCGCGGCACCGGACACGGCCGTCTTGCGCCCGGAAACGCTGGCGCTGATCGACGAGGCGGCGACTGCCGGCCTACGCATCGGGCTGCTGACCAACGACGTCAAGGACTTCCACGGCGACGGCTGGATCGAGTCGAAGCCCTTCTTCGAGCGCGTCACCATGATGGTCGACGGGTCTGTCACCGGGGTGCTCAAACCCGCTCCGGGAGCCTTCCATCACGCCATCGACGCGATGGTGCTGCCGGCCAACCAGGTGCTGTTCGTCGACGACCAACCCGCCAACGTGGCCGGCAGCCGGGCCACTGGGCTGCCCGCGACCTGGTTCGACGTCACCAACCCGACCGCCAGCGTCGCCACCGTGCGTGCGCGCTTGGGGCTGGACTGACGCCGCCGTCGTCGATCACCGACGGAGCGAGTCCGGGTGGAGGGTCCCTCCCGCTCAGCCGACCGCCACCTCGACCTGGAGCCGGGCGGCCAGGCGCTGGAGCGAGGCGTCGGCTTCGCGGATGTCCACGTGGTGGCTGTGCATCCCCACCGCATCGGCACCACGGCAGTTGACCACCATGTCATCGACGAAGAGGCAGTCACTCCCTGACAGGCCGAGCCGGCGCGCACCGGCGCGGTACGGCTCCGGTGCGGGCTTGCGCACCCCGATCTGGGCGACGTCCACGATCGCGTCGAAGTACCGGGCCGGCGCCCACGTCTCCCACCACCGGTCCCCCAGCCACTTGGTCGCATCGTTGGTCAGCAACGCCTGCGGGTGGCCCGCCTCCCGCAGCGCCGCCAGCAACGCGATGGCGGTCGGCCGTGCCTGGTCGGGCCAGTCGATCTCGCTGGGGATGTGGACGTCAACCCCCACCGAGGCTAACCGTGCGTGTGCGACGTCGAGGTAGTCGTGCTCGTCGATCCGTCCGTCGGTCATCGCCTCGTAGTCGTCGTCGGGGAGCGCACCGGTCGGACCGAACGGGATCCGCTCGAGCGGCCAGTCACGGTCGGCCGCCTCCTCCAACAGCACCTCCGTGAAGTAGCGGTAGATGACGCCGCCCATGTCCCAGACGACGGCGGGCAACCGGGGCTGGTCGTCGTTCATCCGTCCCTCGTCCAGGTCCGGGCGTGCTCGAGCAGGCGCATGCGCATCGCGGACACTGCCTCGTCCTGCGCGGGGCTGTCGTCGGCTCGGGGTGGGTCCGGGACGACCACCTCGACGGTGTCGCCGTCGACGGTGACGGGCACCGGGGCCAGCTGTCCGGGGCCCGTGACGCACGCGCCGTCGGCGAGGCGGTAGCGCCACAGGTGCGCCGGGCAGGTCAGCATGCCACCACGCACGAAGCCGTCCTCCATCGCCGCCCCACGGTGCAGGCACGCGTTGCGGTAGGCGACGACCTCGCCATCGACCCGGCTGAGCAGCACCCGCCCGTCTACCAGGGCGATGCAGGCACCGGCGGGAACCGCCGCCAGAGGGATGCGCTCGACGGCGTCGGCGTCGCTCGATCCTCCCGACGCCATCAGGACAGCTTCATCACGACGGCCTTGGCCTCGGTGAAGAACCGGTAGCTGTGATCACCGCCCTCACGGCCGAGGCCGGAGGCCTTGTAGCCGCCGAACGGGGCGCGCAGGTCGCGGACGAAGAAGCAGTTGACCCACATGGTGCCGGTCTTGACCTCCGCGGCGACCTTGTGGGCGGTGTCCAGGTCCTGGGTCCAGACCATACCCGCCAGGCCGTAGTCGGAGTCGTTGGCGATCGCGATGGCTTCGTCGATCGTGTCGAACGGCATCACCAACTGGACCGGGCCGAAGATCTCCTCCTGGCAGACCCGCATCGAGTTGTCGGCGTCGGCGAACACCGTCGGCGGCAGGTAGTTGCCCTGCGCGAGCGCGCCGTCGGTGCGCCGGTGACCGCCGGTCAGCAGCTTCGCGCCTTCCTGTTGCGCGAGGTCGATGTAGCCCAGCACGTTGTCGAGGTGGTCCGGGGAGATCAGCGGACCGACCTGCGTGCCGGGGTCGAACGGGTCGCCGACCGTCCACGACTCGGCGCCCGCGACGAAGCGGTCGAGGAACTCGTCGTGGATCGAGCGGTGCACCAGCAGCCGGGACCCGGCGAGGCAGACCTCGCCCTGGTTGACGAAGATGCCGCGCAGCGACCCGGCGACGGCCGCGTCGAGGTCGGCGTCCTCGCAGACGATGTTGGCGGACTTGCCGCCCATCTCGAACGACAGCTTCTTCTGGGTCGGCGCCGCGGCGGCCATGATGGCGCTACCAGTCGCCGACTCCCCCGTGAAGGTGATCGCGTCCACATCCGCGTGGGTGGTCAGCGCCTCGCCCGCGGCGCCCGGACCGAAGCCGTGAACGACGTTGAACACCCCGTCGGGCAGGCCGGCTTCCGCGCAGATCTCAGCGAACATCGACGCGGTGACCGGTGTCTGCTCGGCGGGCTTGGCCACCACCGTGCACCCGAACGCCAACGCCGGCGCGACCTTCCACGACAGCAGCATCAGCGGGAAGTTCCACGGCGAGATCGCACCGACCACACCCAACGGCTCACGCAGTTCGTAGGTCAACACCTGATCCCACGGCTTGGCGTAGGTGCTGGTCGAGACCTGCTCCGCCCAGTCGGCGAAGAACCGCAGGTTCTGGGCGACGCGCGGCATGTCCTTGTCACGAGACAGCGCCAGGGGCTTGCCCATGTCGCGGGTCTCCCACTCCGCGAGCTCATCCCGTCGGGCGTCTACCAGGTCCGCCACCCGGTGCAGCATCACCTTGCGCTCCGCAGGGTCCAGCCGCGACCAGTGGTCGAAGGCACCGCGCGCCGCGGCGACCGCCGCGTCGATGTCGGCCGCGGTCCCCTCGGCGACCTCCGCGATCGGCTGGTTGTCGACCGGCGAGGTGGAGGTGAAGGTCCCGCCGTCGGCCGACGCCAGGAGGCGTCCGTCGATGAAGTGCTGGACACGTCTCACGGCTGCTCCTGACGGTCGCGTTCGGCGGCGACCTCCGGCCACGGCTTCCCGCCGACCCCGAACTGATGCGGTGCCATCTCGTTGACCACGACCCGCACGTTGTCGATCGGTGCATCCAGCGAGGTGGCCATCGCTTCCGAGACGGCACGGATCATCCGCTCGATGCGTTCGGGCGGGCGTCCCTCGACGAGGTCGATGTGCACGATGGGCATGCGCTCTCCCGATGGTCGTCGGCCCGTTCGTCGCGGCCAGCTCGCGTGGTGTCAGGTGACCTGTAGCTCGACGTGGCCGAGTTGTCCGATCGAGGCGCGCACCACGTCGCCCGCCTCCACCGGGATGGCGGCGGTGAGCGAGCCGGCCAGCACGATCGAACCGGCCGGCAGGCTGCGGCCGCGGTGTGCGAGCTTTCGGACGAACCAAGCGACCGCCGCCGCGGGGTGGCCGAGCACCGCGGCACCGGCTGCGGTGTCCACCAGTTCGCCGTTGCGTTCCAGTACGCAGCCGAGCAGCGGCAGGCTGCGGTCGGCGAGCGGTACCGGGTCGCCGAGCACGTAGCGGGCCGCGGAGCCGTCATCGGCCACGACGTCCGGCAGGGTGAACCGGTAGCCGGCGAACCGTGAGTCGAGCACGTCCAACGCCGGCATGACCCCCGCCGTGGCGACCAGGACCTCCGGTGTGGTGACGTCGTGGCCCGCGAGCTCCGCCCCGGTCACCAACGCGATCTCCGGCTCCACCCGTGGCTGGATCAGGCTGGCTACTTCCAGCGGGATCCCCGGCTCGACCGCCGACCCGCTGACGAACCAGCCGTAGAGGGGCTCGTCGACCGCCATCTGCTGCTGCTTGGCACGGCTGGTCAACCCGAGCTTGGCGACGCGTCGCGTCGCGCCGGGATCGAGCAGCTCGAGCGTGGCGTCCTGCACGTCGTAGGCCTGCTCGATGTCGAGCGCGACCTCGTCGGTCAGCGGCGGGATCGCGGTGCGCGAGCGCACCGCCTCCGCCAGGGTCGCCGCCAGCCGGTCGGTGTCCATCATGCGCTCGCTTCCGCGGTCGCCGCCGCGCGCGCGGACGCGGCTCGCCGCTCCAGCTGCACGGCCACGTCGATGATCATGTCCTCCTGGCCGCCGACGACCTTGCGCCGTCCGAGCTCGAGCAGCAGCTCCTTGGTGTCCACGCCGTAGCGTTCGGCCGCCCGCCGGGCGTGCAGCAGGAAGGACCCGTACACCCCGGCGTAGCCCATCACCAGCCCATCCCGGTCGATCACGCCCTGCTCGGGTCGGATGGGCCGGACCGTGTCCTGCGCCACGTCGACCACGCGGAGCGGATCCACGCCGCTGTCCACCCCGGAGCGCTGCATCGCCGCGACCAGGACCTCGGTCGCGCAGTTGCCGGCCCCGGCGCCCAGCCCGGTGGTGCACCCGTCGATCTGGGCCGCGCCCTCCTCGAGCGCCGCCATCGAGTTGGCGACCGCCAACGACAGGTTGTTGTGGGCATGGATGCCGACCTGCGTATCCAGCCCGTCGGCCAGCAGCGACACCCGGCGGCGGGCGTCCTCGATGGTCATCGCACCGGCGGAGTCCACCACGTAGACGCAGTCGGCCCCGTAGGACTCGAGCTTTCGGGCCTGTTCGAGCAGCTCCTCCGGGGCGATCATGTGCGAGAGCATCAGGAAGCCGACGGCCTCCAACCCCAGCTGCTTGGCCAGCGCGATGTGCTGCTCGGCGATGTCCGCTTCGGTGCAGTGGGTGGCGATCCGGGCGACGTCGATACCCAGCTCGGCCGCCTGGCGCAGATCGTCGCGGGTGCCGATGCCCGGCAGCATCAACACCGCGATCCTCGCCTGGGTCCGGGCGGCGACCGCAGCGCGGACCAGTTCCATCTCGTCGGTGGCCGAGAACCCGTAGTTGAAGGAGGACCCCCCGAGCCCGTCACCGTGCGACACCTCGATCACCGGCACCCCGGCCGCGTCCAAGCCGGTGACGATGTCGGTGACCTGCTCGATCGTGAAGCGGTGGGCGATCGCGTGCGAGCCGTCCCGCAACGTCGAGTCGGTCAACCGGAAACCCGGCGCGGTCATGCCGGCACCCCCGCACGACGCCGGGCACGGACGAACGCTTCACCGACCCGCACCGCCGAGGCCGTCATGATGTCGAGGTTGCCGGCGTAGGTCGGCAGGTGGTCCCCCGCCCCCTCGACCTCCAGCAGGGCGATGACGCGGGCGGGCACGACCCCGCCCGGGGTGTGGAACTCGCCAGACTCGATCACCGGGTCGGCCTTGAGCCGGTAGCCGGGCACCGACGCGGCGACCTCGTCGACCATCGCCAGCACCGACGCGGTGACCTCCCCGGCGTCGTAGCCCTCCGGCAACCCGCAGTACACGGTGTTGCGCATCAGGATCGGTGGGTCGGCCGGGTTGAGCACCATGATGGCTTTGCCGTGCCGTGCGCCACCGACGTCCACCAACGCCGACGAGGTGGTGTGGGTGAACTCGTCGATGTTCTGTCGGGTCCCGGGTCCGGCGGAGACGCTGGCGACCGTCGATACGATCTCCGCGTACGGCACCTCGCAGACACGGGCGACCGCGTGGACGATCGGGACCGTCGCCTGCCCGCCGCAGGTGATGAGGTTGACGTTGTTCGCGTCGAGGTGGTCGTCCAGGTTCACCCCGGGCACCACCGACGGGCCGAGCCTGGCCGGGGTGAGGTCGATCGCGGTCACCCCGACGTCGGCGTACCGAGGAGCGTTCCTGCGGTGGACCCATGCCGAGGTGGCTTCGAAAACCAGCTGGAGGTCATCGGCGCGCTCCAGCAACCCATCGACGCCCCGGTCGGTCGCCGGCACCCCCAGCTCGCGGGCACGGGCGAGCCCGGACGAATCCGGATCGATCCCGGCCATGGCCACGACGTCCAGCTCGGAGCTACGCATCAGCTTCTCGAGCAGATCGGTACCGATGTTGCCGGTACCGACGATCGCGCACGGCGTCCCCATGTCGAGCCTCCTCGATCAGACGAAGCGGCAGCCGACCGACCCGAGCCGGTCGAGATCGGCGCGGACCTGGTCGCCGGCAGCGACCGGGAACGCTGCGTGCAACGAGCCGGTCATCAACAGCTGCCCCGGCTCGAGCGTGACGCCGTAGGACGCCAGGGTGTTGGCCAGCCAGGCGACCGCCGCGATCGGATCACCCAGCGCCGCGGCCCCCGCCCCGGTCGCCACCACCTCCCCGCCGTGGCGGATCACCATCCCGGTGGTCCGTAGGTCCAGCCCATCGGCCGCCACCACTTGGGAGCCGAGCACCACCGCACCGCAGCTGGCCAGGTCCGCGATCGTGTCGACCAACGTGATCCGCCAGTCCTCGATCCGGCTATCGACCAGCTCCAGCGCGGCCACCGCACCACCGACCGCATCAGCCGCCTGCAACGTCGTCACGTGCGGGCCCGACAGTGGCCGCTCGAGCACCAGGCCGATCTCCGCCTCGATCTTGGGCTGGATGAAGTGGTCAACGGCCAGGGCCGCACCGTCACCGTGGACCATCGTGGACAGCACCGGTCCGTAATCCGGCTCGTCCACGCCGAGCAGCTGCTGCATCGGCTTGGAGGTGAGGCCGAGCTTGTAGCCGACCACCTCACCTTCCCCGCCGTCGCGCAGCCGCGACACCAGGGCGCCCTGGATCGCGTACGCGTCCTCGACCGTCAGGGTCGGGTCGGCCTCCGACCGAGGGGCGATCGGACGCCGATCACGGCGAGCCGCGAACAGGGCGTCGGCATGGTCTGCTGGGGTCATGCGCTCGACGCTAACGACGCCCGACCGCACCTTCCCGTCGGTGTTCCGCGGAGCGGAACCTCAGACCAACGGCCCGACGTCGTCCTCGCCGGGGTAGCTGAACGTCAGCCGCTTGGAGGCGACCGCTGCGGCCTCGACGACCAGGTGGATCAGCTCATCACGACGCGGGTCCATACGCGGGGCCGGACCGGCGACGCTGATGGCCGCGACCGCCGCGCCGGTGCGGTCGCGGATCGGTGCGCCGACGCTGACCACGCCCGGTTCGGACTCGTGTGCGTTGATGGCGTAGCCCTGGCGGCGGACCCCACGCAGCTCGCGCCGCAGTTCGCGGACGTCGGTGATCGTCGCGTCGGTCTTGGCGGGCAGCTGCCAGCCGTCCAGGATGCGGTCGAGTGCCGGGTCGTCGAGGTAAGCCAGCAGGCACTTGCCGGTCCCGGTCGAGTGCGCGTCGTTGCGGGCGCCGACAGCGAGGAACAGCCGCAGGGTGTTGGGGCTCTCGAGCCGTTCGATGTAGACGACCTCGCGCCCGTCGAGGACGGCCATCTGGACCGTCTCGCCGGTGCGGACCCGCAGCATGCTCATCGGCAGCAGCACCGCCTGGTGCAGATCGGTCGGTGACGATGCGGCCGTGCCCAGCTCGAACACCGCCAGCCCCAGCCGGTACCGCCCGCTGACCGGGTCCTGCTCCACCAGCCGCTCCGACTCGAGCGTCGCCAAGAGCCGGTGCACCGTCGACTTGCCCAACCCGAGCCGGGCCGCGAGCTCGGTGACCCCCAGATCGCGCTGGTTGGAGCTGAACTGCTTCAACAGGCGGGCCGCGTTGGTCACCGACGACAGCGTTCGGCGGCTGCGTTCGGTCGGCGCGGCCCCCGTGGCGCCGTCCGTCGCGTTGGCCGACGCGGCATCGCCGGGTGACGGCACCGCGTCAGGCGCAGGCGCGGGGTCGGCAGTGTCGCTCATCTCGGCACGCCCCTCAGGTCGAGGCCAGGTGCGCGTTGGCCAGGCCGCTCCCGGCGTGCATCGCGTGGTGCGGGGTCAGGGCGGAGTCGGGCCCCAGGACCAGGTGGTAGAGGCTGGTCGTCACCCCCAATAGCGACCGCACGTGGGTGGTTGGCTCGACCCCCGACGGCACCGGGGCGCTGAGCGCCGGCTCGACCGTCGGGTCCAGGAATCGCACCTGCCACGAGAGCGGTCCGACCTGGCCGGACAGCGGTTGCTCGTGCGCGGCGAGCGGCGGCAGCGGGTCGCGGGTCGCCAGCAGGTGCATGCCGGGGCCACCGACCACCGCGACCGTGAACGGTGCCTCGGCCAACGGCAGCTCCTCCGTCGCGGCCGACCCGGCAGCGTCGACGGCCTCCAGGTAGGCCTCGTGGAGCGCCGCGACGTACGCCGCGAAGCCCCGTCGCAGGTCGCCCGGCTCGGCGTCCGTGGGGCTCGCCGGTGCATCGCGCGACGTCGCCGCGGCGCCGCCGTCCGCGCCTGCCCTCCGCTCGTCGGGCGCGTGCGTCCGCGCTGGATCCTCCGCCACGTCTCCTCCGGCTGTGGGCCGCGTCGACCCAACCGTAGGGGCCCCACCACCTCGACGGCTGTTCCGCCACGGGGAACGCTCCCGCGGTCATGGTCACCGCTCAGGCACGGTCCAGATCACGGACGTCGTCGGCCGAGGTCGTCGCCGCTCGCGAGACGACGCTCGAGCACCACCGACGAGCAGCACCGAAGGGAGCGACCGTGGGGGTCCTGCGGCTGAGCCACGTCGACATCACCGTCCCCGACCTCGACCTCGCCGAGGCGTACTACGGCCAGGTCATCGGCAT
>SKJX01000202.1 GCA_007121785.1 Nitriliruptoraceae bacterium | reverse complement strand
GCACCGCCGGCGGACGCAGCCCCCCCGCCACCGCTGGCACCTGCTCCTGCGGTCGCCGGCTCCGCGGCACCGGCGGCACCGCCGTCCAGACCCCCGCTGCCGCCACCATCACCGGGCTCGACCCCGCCGTCACCGTTCGCCCCGCCGCCTCCACCGGAGCTCCCGACGCCGCCGAGGGCGCTGACACCCGCCCAGACCGCACCGAAGTCGGCGGGCGCCGCGGCGGCCATGACCCCGTCCTCGGTCAGCTCCCCGACCAGCGCCACGACCGTCTCGACCAGGTCCGGTGGGAGCTCGCCCGCGACCGCATCGATCGGTGACCCGTCGCGCAACTGCGCGACGAGCTGATCGATGAGCTCGAGCTCGGCATCGATCATCGTGCGGTCCTCCTTCCCGGGGCGCTCGTGGTGATGGATGGTCGGTGGCGGGTCGGTCGGTTGGCTCAGCGGTGCGGTGGCTCGGGCGTGGCCCCTCACCAGGGTGGTCGCGGGGCTCAGGGACCCCGAGCCGGGGTGGCTTCGATGGTCAGATCGCCGCGGACCACCGCGACCTCGCGCCGCGCCGCGTCCAGCGCCCGGCGACGCAGCTGGTGGACCGCGGCCTCGCTGCGGCCGAGCTCGCCGGCGACCTCGCCGGCTTTGGCGCCCTCGCCCACCAACCGCCGCAGGACGTGGCGATGCTCGGGCTTGAGTCGATCGAGGACCCGCCCGGTCAGCTCACGGGTGGCGTCCAGGTCGCGCTCGACCCGCGCGTCGGGGTCGATCGACTCGTCGGGGTCGCGCTGGTCCGGGACGTCGTTCCCGCCGTGTCGACGCTGCGGTGCGGCCCGGACGTGATCGAGGAAGACGTGGCGGGCGACCGTCGCCAGCCAGCCTCGAAGCGAACCGGGCCCCCGCCATTCGAACTGGTCGAGCCGGTGCAGCGCCTTGACGAACGTGTCCTGGGTCAGGTCCCAGGCCAGCTGGCGGTCACCATCGGTGTTGGCCAACTGGATCGCGAGCACCGTCGGGTGGAAGCGCCGGTACAGCTCGGCGGCGGCCGCCTGCTCGCCCGCGAGGGCGCGCTCGACCACCCACGGCAGATCGGAACCTGCCGCGTCGTCGCTGAGCCCCGTTCGGGGACGGGTCGCGCGCACAGCCCCCCTGTCGCCGTGGCCCACGACCTCTGGGCGTCGCGGCACGGAAAAGCACCGGCAGGTAACTCAATGCGTACAGCTGACTACGTAGCGTGCCTGCCCGTGTGTGAGGCGTCAACCGATCTCCGGGGGTCGGCGCCGGCCAGACGACGACCCGGCATCGGCCGGCACGCGATCGCCACCCTGGGCCGACGTGCCGTTCGCCGTGGCTCCACGCTCGGTCGGAGCGTCGCCCTCACGACGCTCCACGCGGCGCAGCAGCTTCGTGAGCACCAGCCGGATGCCGTTGCCGACCGCGACCACGGCGACCGCGATCAGCGCGGCGCGTATGGCCGCTGCCTCCGGGGTGAGGGCATCGATCATCACCATGCCCGCGATCGGCACGAGGGCGATCAGTCCGATGGCTGCGGTCATGCGGCGGAGCGGCCCAGCGGTCATCGTGCACCCACCAGGCGACGCACCGCCAGGGCCACCGACAGCGGGCGAGCCCGCTTGATCGCGCCGTCCAACGGTCCGAAGCCGAGAACCAGACCGAGTTCCGCGGCGCACCGCAGCGCGTCCGGGAGGTGCTCCGCCCGGGTCCAGGACACCGCAAGCGGGCCGGTGGCGAGGTCGCCACGCCACGGGTCGTCACCGACCACCAGGTGCGTCCAGCTAGCGCCGCCGATCGCATCGAGCCAGGCCTTGCTGCGCGCGGTCGGCAGGTCCAGCGCCTCGCCGAGCGCCGGCGCGGCCTGGCCGACCAACACCGCGTCGCCACCCGGCATCGGACGGCAGAGCGGCCGCACCGCTTCCGCGACCGCCCGGGTCCAGGCGAGGTCGTCCTCCCCGTCGAGCTCAAGACCGTGCACCAGCCCCACCGGGAAGCCGAGGTGGAGCAGCGCCGTCTCGGACCAGGCGGGATCATCATCGGTCAACGCCGAGCTCGCGGCCGCCGGAACGTCAGGATGCTCGGTGCCCCCGGACCCCGGGTCCGACGGGCCCGGCTCCGGCGCGGCGCTGGCCGCCTCCGATCGGGCTGCCGCGACGTCCTCGGGCGCCACGACGGACGCCGCGTCGGTCCCAGCTGGCTGGCCCGTGACGATGGAGGGTGTCTCCGAGCTCAACCAGGGCGCCGGTCGGGGGACGGTCCGCGGAGCGTCGTCCCGGTCAACGGCGGCTACGGGGGCGGGTTGGTCCACCACGTCGGACGCGCAACCCGACGTCGGATCCGCGGCGGCCGCCCAGAGCTCGCTCGCCCGAAGGCGATCGGCCGACGGGGACGTGGCCGATGCCGCCCCCGGCGAGGCTGCGGGCGTGGCGGGCTGCGTCGTCGCGTCGGCCGGCGCCGTCGCGGGACGGTCACCGTCGCCGGCGGCGAGGTTCCTACGCAGGAAGGTCGCGAAATCGACCTCGTCCGTGAGCTCGGACGCCTCGCCGAGCAGCCGGCGCATAGCCGTGACCGCTTCCGCATCGGGTGTCCCACCGGCGGTCGACGGGGCCGGCCCGTCCAGGCGGTCGTCGACGGAAGGTGGTGCCGACTGAGCCGCCGGCGCCGGGAAGGCGGCAGGATCAGCACCGGCTCGGGTCGATCCCCGTACCGCCGACCGCGGTGTCGTCCTGCCCGGTACGACATGGAGCTGGACGCGTTCCTTGGCGAAGAAGCCGCTGACGCCACCTCGGAGGACCTGCCTGGCCTCGACGACGGTGGCATCGGCCCCGAAGCGCTCATGGACCGCGGCCAGGGCGGCCTCCGCGGTCGGGGCCTCGATCGCCGCGACCGCCCCGGGGGCCAGGGTGGTGTCGGTGGGTGTGGACGTCGTCTCAGGCGTTGAGTTGCGCAGCACCGATGGCTCCGATCACGGAAAGGTCGAGGTGGCCGGGCAGCTCGGGGTAAGCGAGCACCGGCAGGTCCAGCCCCGCGGCCGCCAGCGCACGGCGCAGCGGCCGACGGAGCAGCTGTCCGACGACCAGGACGGTCGGGGCGTTGCCCCCGCTGTTGGCCATCTGGGAGGCCTCGGCGAGGAGCGGGGCGAGGCGGTCGGGTTCGAGCATCAACTGCAGTTGCCCGTCCACATCGCGGACGCGTTCGTGGAGTTCGCTCTCGAGCTCTGGGGCGACGGTCAGGACGGTGAGTCGCCCGTCCGGTGCGATGCGGGACGCGATCGCGCCTCCGACCGCGACGCGGGCAGCCGCGGTGAGCTGATCGACGCTTCGGGTGTCCCGGGCCCGGGTGGCGACGGCCTCCACGATGCGAGCCAGATCACGCACCGGGACCCGTTCGCGCAGCAGATCGCGGAGGACCTCGTGGAGGGTCGCGACCGGCAGGCTCTCGGTGCCGACCTCGTCGGCCAGCAGCGGCTCGTCCAGCCGCAGCGACTCCAGCAACTGCTGGACGTGCTGGCGGGTCAGCAGCTCCGCAGCGTGGTTGCGCGCCACCTCGGCGAGGTGGGTGACCACGACCGCGGACCGGTCGACCACCGTGGCACCGGAGGCCGTGACCCGGCTGCGGGCCTCGCTGGGTACCCAGAACGCCTTCAGCCCGAACACCGGCTCCACGGTCTCCTCGGCCGGCACACCGCCGAGGTCGCTGTCATCGCTGGCCGGCAGAGCCAGCACCCGGTCGCGGGGAGCGGTGCCGCGTGCCACCTCCACGCCGTGGACCAGGATCCGGTACGTGCACGGCTCGAGCGTCACGTCGTCGCTGGTGCGCACGAAGGGGATGACCAGTCCGAGCTCGTCGGCGAGTTGCCGACGCAGGGAACGGACCCGCTGGAGCAGGTCACCCCCGGCGTCCTGGTCGGTCAGGTCCAGCACGTCGTAGGCCAGGTGCAGCCCGAGCGGCTCGACCCGCATGCGATCGATCAGCGCCCGGGGGTCATCCGGGTCGAGCGCGACCTCGGCATCGTCCTGTTCCTGCCTCTCCACCTCGGCTTCCGCCTTGGCGGTGTTGGAGCGGGCTGCGGCGACCAGCAGGGCGATGACGATGACGGCGAACGGGATCTTGGGTAGCCCCGGCATCAGGCCGATCACGAAGATGACCAGCGCCGCGATCCGCAAGGTGCGGGCATCGGCGAACAGCTGACGGCCGACGGCCGGGCCGAGGTCGTCCTCATCGTCGACGCGGGAGACGATCAGCCCGGTCGCGGCGGAGATCATCAACGCCGGGATCTGGCTGACCAACCCGTCACCGACGGTCAAGAGCGAGTAGGTCGCTGCCGCGCCGCCGAGATCCATGCCGGCCATCACCACGCCGATGATCAGCCCGCCCACGAGGTTGATCAGGACGATCACCACACCGGCGATGGCGTCACCCTTCACGAACTTCGACGCACCGTCCATCGCGCCGAAGAAGTCGGACTCGCGGGCGATCCGCTTGCGGGCCTCACGGGCCTCTCCGTCATCGATGACCCCGGCGGCGAGGTCGGCGTCGATCGCCATCTGCTTCCCGGGCATCGCATCGAGGGTGAAGCGCGCGCCGACCTCGGCGACACGACCGGCACCGGCGGTGATGACTGCGAACTGGATGACCACCAGGATCAAGAAGACCACGAGCCCGACGACCACCGAGCCTCCGATGACGAACCCACCGAAGGTGTCGATCACCCGGCCGGCGTAGCCATCCAGCAGGATCAACCGGGTGGAGGAGACGTTCAGGGCCAGCCGCATCAGGGTGGTGATGAGGATCAACGAGGGGAACACCGACAGGTCGAGCGTGTCACGCAGCGTCAGCACCGCCAGCATGATCAGCAGCGCGAACGCGAGGTTGGCGGCCAGCAGCAGGTCCAGCAGCTGTGGTGGTATCGGCACGACCATGGCGACGATGGCGCCGACGATGACGATCGGCACGATCGAGCGGGTGAGCAAGCTCTTGCCGTTGGCCATCTGCGCGCTCATGCGACACCTCGGGTGGTGAGCGGACGGCGGCTCCCGGGGCCCCGACCGCTGCGGCGATAGGCAGAGGCCAGGACGACCGCCACGGCGTGGTACAACTCGCCCGGGACGTGCTGCCCGACCTTGCACTGCCGGAACAGGGCACGTGCGAGCGAGACATCGGGGGTGACCGGCACCCCGTTTCGACGTGCGACCGCCTTGAGCTTCTCCGCAACGTGGTCCGCCCCCTTGGCGATCACCCTGGGTGCTGCCTCCTCCGGGTCGTAGCGCAGGGCCACGACCAGGTGGGTGGGGTTGGTCAGGAGCACGTCGGCCGTGGCGACCTCGCTGACCATGCGGTTGCGGCTGAACTCCTGCTGACGGGCTTTCCGGGCCGCCTTCTGGTGGGGGTCACCCTCGCTGTCGCGGTGCTCGCGCTTGATGTCGCGCCGGCTCATCATCATCTGCTTGTTGGTCTTGAACTTCTGGAACGTGAAGTCCAGGGCGGCGATGACCAACGCCAACAGCGCCGCGCGGGTGATGATCCCGCCGTAGGCGCTGGTGAGCCGATCGATCGCACCAGCCAGGGTCCGATCGTTGGCGAGGTGATCGCGCCACGCGGAGATCGTCGGGTAGACGACGGCGACGACCGCAGCGAGCTTCAGGACCGTCTTGGTCAGCTCCCAGAAGGCCTGCTTCGGCTTGAAGCGCTCCAGCCCCTTCTTCGGGGAGAGGTTCTTCGCCTTGGGCTTGAGCAGCTTGCCGTTGAACTTCACGCCGACCTGCGCCACACCAGCGGCGATGCCGGTGACCACCACGGCGGCCAGGAACGGACCGGCAAGCACCAGGAACAGGTTCATGGCCAACGACGGCATGCCAGCGAGCGCGTCGTCGGACGGTGCCAGCATCAAGGTGGCGGTGATGTCCCCGATGGCCCGGTCGACCATCGCCGACCCCCCGGCGGCGAGCACACCGATCATGGCCAGGAAGGAGCCGGCGACGGCCACCTCCTGGCTACGAGCGACCTGCCCCTCGTCGCGCGCCTTCCTCTTGCGCTGCGGGGTGGCCTTCTCGGTCTTGTCGTGCTTGGACTCGCTGCTCACACGTCACCACGACCGGGTTCGTGACGCGCACGCTCCATGTGCTCGCGGGTGCGCGGGTCCGTCCGCACGCGAACCCCGTCGACCAGGCTGGGGTGCGCTCAAGCGCTCATCAGCTCGCGGTCCGCCGATGACCGGTGGGGTGTCGCACCCTCATCCAGCACCGAAGCCGCGAAGGACGTTCTCCACGTTGACGGCCAACCCGTCCCTGATGCGGGCGTTGACGTCCGGGAACAGGATCCAGGAACTGCCGACCACCGTGATGGCCGCGAGCAGCTTGGCCGGCAGGCCCAGCAGGAACACGTTGGCCTGCGGCGCGAACCGGGCAGCCAGGCCGAGGGCGAGCTCGAGCATCAGCATCACCCCCATGATCGGCAACGCCAGCTCGATCCCCTGCCGGATCGTGCCGACGACCAGGTCGAGGACCACCCCGGTCAGCCCGGGCCGCGGGCTGATGGCCGCGTCCAGGGGGATCACCTCGATGCTGACGAACAGCCCGCCTGCCAGCAGCCCCAGCCCGCCGATCGCCACGAACATGGTGGTCCCGACCAGGTAGAACATCCGGTTCCAGACGCCGCTGAGGTCACCCATCCGCGGATCGAACACCTGCGAGACCGCCAGACCGGAGATCAGGTCGAGCACCCCCCCAGCGACGGCGAACGCTTGCAGCGCGACGCCGGTCACCCACCCCAGTACACCGCCGACGAACAGGTTCACGGCCGCAGCAGCGATCAGCTCACCGATGTCGAAGGAGCCCTCGACCGGGGTGGCGAACCCGACGCTCATCGACAACGTGAACGCCAAGCGGGCCGTCGACGGCATCGACAGCCCGAACAGCGGCGAGGCCACGGCGAACGCGCCGACCCGGATCATGGCCAGCAGGAACCCGATCCCCCAGGCCGCGTCGACGGGGAGGTCGATGACCTCCACGTCAGCCTCCGAGGATCAGGCTCGGGATCGACTCCCAGAGCTGCTCGGAGAAGTTGACGACCTGCCGCAGCATCCAGTTCCCGGCGACGACGAACACCAGCGCCAGCCCGAGGACCTTCGGGACGAAGCTGAGGGTCATCTCCTGGATCTGGGTGACCGTCTGGAGCAGCGACACCCCCACACCGATCACCAGCGCGGTGATCAGCAGCGGACCGGCCAACTGGCTGGCGACCAGCATGGCATCGGTGATGATGTCGATGACCTGGGAATCGGTCATGACCTCATCCCACCACCGAACCGACCAGGGATCTGGACAACAGCGACCAGCCATCCACCAGCACGAACAGCAGCAGCTTGAGCGGCAGGGAGACGAACACCGGCGGCAGCATCACCATCCCGAGCGACATCAGGACCGCCGCAGTGACGAGATCGATGATGAGGAACGGCACGAACACCACGAAGCCGATGGTGAAGGCCGTGCGCAGTTCCGAGATGACGAACGCCGGGATCAAGGTGGTGGGGCCGACCTCATCGGCGTTGGCGGGGGCTCCCTCACCCTTCAGGTCGAGGAACAGCCGCAGGTCGTCCTCCTCGGTCTGCGCCAGCATGAAGTCGCGCATCGGCTCGTAGCCGAGTTCCGCGGCCTCCAGCGCGTCCACCTCGCCGGCCAACAGCGGCTGCACGGCGGCCTCGTTGACCTCGGAGAGGGTGTCGGACATGGAGAACAAGCTCAGGAAGAGCGCGAGACCGATCAGGACCTGTGCCGGCGGAACGGCTTGCAGGCCGAGCCCCTGGCGGGCGAGCCCGAGCACGACCACGAACCGGGTGAACGTGGTCATCAGCAGCAGGCCCGCCGGTGCCACCGCGGCGACCGTCAGCAGCAGGACGGTGGTGACCGTCTGCGACAGTCCGTCGCCACCGTCGACGGTGAGGTTGAAGCCCACCTCGCCGTCGGGGTCCTGTGGGAGCTCGGGTGCGGTCGGTTCCGACGGCCCATCCGGTGGCAGCGGGGGGTCGACCTCCTGGGCGGTTGCGGCCCCGGCACCGAACGCGAGCAGCGCGGCGAGCAGGACCAGCAGCAGCAGCGTGCGCTGCGCGAGACGGTTACCGGCGAAGGAGGTCATGGAACGGCCTCCCCGCGGTGGGGGTGCGGACCGTCATCGCACGAAGACGGTCGACGAGGCCGTTCCCTGGCCCTGCGGATGCCCCGTCCGGCACCGGGTCGACCGTGGCGCTCAGCGCCGGGTCGAGCACGGGGGCGGGGGTGGGCTCGGCCGCATCCTTGCGGTCGAGCGAGGTCGTGAGCACGTCCGACGGCAACGTGGTCGTGTAGCTGGTGAGGGCGGTGGCACCGGACGGCGGCCGACCGTCGAGGTGGAGCACCTCGTCGTCCACGTCATCGTCGGGCGGCAGGTCCGCCAGCAGCTGGACGCCCTGGTCCCCGGCGCCAACGAGCAGGCGACGCGGCCCGACGGCGACGACGGCCAGCACCGACTGCTTGGACAGCGCCGTGCGAGCGACGACCCGCAGCCCGTCGGGGCCGCTGGCTCGCTTACGGCGCAGTAGCAGCGGCACAGCTGCGAAAGCGGCGAGCAGCAGCAACGCGATCAGGGGCGAGTCGATCACGAGGGGATCCGACCGAGCAGCTCGGAGATCCGCACGCCGAGCTCGTCGCCGACGACGACCACGTCACCGCGGGCGATCGAGGTGCCGTTGGCCAGGACGTCGACCGGTGCGCCGGCGAGTCGCTCGAGCTCGATGACGCTGCCCTCCTGGAGCTGGAGCAGGTCACGCAACGGCATGCGGACACGACCGAGCTCGACGGTGACCGTCATGTCGACGTCCCCAAGGAGCGACAGGTCCCCGGCCGGACCGGGACCGGCGCCGGCGGTCAGGTCCGGCAGCTCGGCGTGTGCGGCGGTCTCGGTGCTCATGTGGTCGGGCCTCCGGGTGGCAGGTCGGGTCCGGACCCCACGGCAGGGGCCGGGTCGGGGCGCGGTGCAGGAACGGTCGGGGGTGCGACGATCTGGACCGCGATCTTGCGGTGGCGCTTGCCGAGGTGGCCGGTCCCGAGCAGCCGCTCGTCGACGACGAGATCAGCGGGACGGTCGGCGGGGTGGTCGAGCCGCAGGACATCACCCGGTTCGAGGGCCGCCAACGCGCTGGCGGGCATCGCGGTCCCGCCGACGCGTGCTCGGACGTCGAGCGTGGCATCCAGGACGGTCGCCGCCAGGCGCGAGGTCCACAGCTGGTCCGGGTCGTCGCCATCCTGGTGGCCGGGGCCGGTCAGCAGCGTGTCGAGGTGGGCGACCAGTGGCGCCACCGGGTAGGCGAGGGTGACCAGGCCGGTCGCGGGCAGGTCGCCTCGCACCTCCACCTGGTAGGTCAGCATCAGCAGCAGCTCGCCAGGGGAGCCGAGCTGGAGCGGCTGCGGTGCGGTCTCGAAGGTCAGCAGGTTGGACGTGTCACCTTCCAGATCCCGCAACGCTTCGTCGATGGCGGTGACGGCGGGCTGCAGCAGCTCGTGGCTGAGCAGAGCCGATTCGAGCTCGGTCGGACGCCGGTCGACGGGAGCGAGCGCGGCATCACCGGGGCCGCCGAGCAGCCGCTCGATGAACAGCAGGGCGAACGGCAGATCGACCTGCACGAACGCGACCGCACCGAGGCCGCCGACACGAACGGTCCCGAGGGCGGTCGGGGTCGGCAACGACCGGACGAAGTCGTCGATCGACAGCTGCTCGCTCGCGACGTGCTCGACCTCGACCGCGGCGTAACTGCTGGCGCTCCAGGTCGTCGACAGCCGCCGGGCGAACACCTCGTGGGTGCTCTCCAGCGCCACGATGGCATCCCGGCCGACCCGGCTGGGCCGCCGGAAGTCCACCGGTGCGATGGTCATGGGGTCGTTGGTCGACAACGTCGCGCTCACAGACAGCGTCCCTCCGGGTCCGCGGTTCCCGTCGGCCGGGTGACGGTGTGGTCAAGCGCTGACGGACGGTCGGCTACAGGGGGCTGTCGACGCGGGGCCGGTGACCGGTCACTGCACCATCAGCTCCGTCAGCACGACACGGCTGACGGTGTCATCACCCCAGAGCTGCTTCGCCTCCTCGGTGAGGTTGCGCCGCAGTTGCTCGGAGCCTTCCTCGCTGCGGATGTGGTCGGCATCCATCCGGGAGACCTCGGCCAGGAGTTGATCCTCGAGCAGGGGTCGCTGGTCGAGCACCAACTCACGGTCTCCACCCTCGTAGAGCACCACCGCCATCGCCACACGGGCGTGGCGCAGGCCGGAGTGGCCGGTGGTCGTGGTCAACGGTTCGAAGGTGATGACCTCGCCGTCATCACGTTCCTCCGCCTCCACCTCCGGGGGGAAGATCAGCAACCAGGCAGCCGCAGCACCTGCCGCCAGCATGAGCATGGCGACGAGGATGGCCGCCAGGACCTTCCTGCTGCGCCGCTTGGGAGGATCGAACCCCTCCGCCGGCGCGAACTGGGTGTCGACGGCTGTCACAGCTCGTCCTCCTCGATCAGCACGACGATGTCGACCCGGCGGTTGCGGGCCCGACCCTCGTCGGTGTCGTTGGTCTCCAACGGGTGGTACTCGCCGTAGCCGACCGCGCCCACACGGTCCGCTGGCAGCTCGTGCTCCTCGATCATGCGTTGGAGCACCGCCACGGCACGGTCGGTCGAGAGGTTCCAGTTGGTGTAGTCGGCACGGTTGATCGGCAGGTCGTCGGTGTGCCCCTCGACCATCAGCGGGTTCGGGAACCCGTCGAGCACGTCGGCCACCACCTCGATGACCTGCTCGCCGAGCTCATCGATCTCGGTCGAACCGAGAGCGAAGAGCACGTCGTCGCTGGCGATCGACACCACCAGCCCGCGTTCCTCCCGCCGTTGCTCCACGTAGGTCTCCAACCCGTGCTCCTGCACGGCGTCGCTGATGGCCGCTTCGACCTCGTCGAGCTGGTCGAGGGCTTCGGTGTGACGCTTGGCCATCTCCATGGCCTCCTGCGCGGTGAGCTCCTCCACGGCCTGGTCCTCCGGATCGTCCTCCGGCAGCTCGTCGGGGGGATCGGGCCGTTCGTGCAGGTCCTCGTCGTCCAGCCGGTCCGGGGCCTCGGGCCGTTCGAGGGCCGGGCTGACGGGCAGGGCGTCGGGGTTGAGCCCGTCCTGCTCGGGCAGCAGACCGTCGCCGGCCTCGTTACCGAACGGCTCACGCAACCCCTCGATGAACGCCGCGAACTTGATGACATCCATCTCCGACATCGTGTAGAGCAGGATGAAGAACGCCAGCATCAGCGTCACCGCGTCGGCGTAGGTGGTCAGCCACCGGTTGCCGTCGCCCTCACCCCGACGGCGTCGACGACGTGATCCGGGCCGCCTGCTCGTCTCCGTACCGGACATCTCAGGCCGCCTCGCCCGACGCGTTCTTGGGCTGGAGGCGATCGCCGACACCGACGCGGTCCGACGGCGGCAGGTAGGACTCGAGCCGTTCGATCACCCCACGGGGGCTCGCACCGGCACGGATCGACAACACGCCGTCGACCGCGACCTCCAGGGCTTCCATCTCGACCTGGTTGAGACGCTCGAGCCGGGCCGCGATCGGGTTGAACAGCAGGTTGCCGATCAGGACCCCGTAGAGCGTGGTCAGCAGCGCCAGTGCGAGCCCCAGCCCTAGCTGCTCGGGATCCTCGAGGTTGCCGAGCATGTTGACCAGTCCGATGACCGTGCCCACCATCCCGAACGTCGGTGCGTAGCCGGCCAGGTTCTTGTAGAAGTCGATCGCCCGGTGGTGGCGGTCATCGGTCGCCTCGAGTTCGATCTCCAAGGTCTCTTTGACCACCTTCTCGTCCGCGCCATCCACCAGCAGTTGGACGCCGAGCTCCAGGAACCGGTCCTCGAGTTCCTCCATCTGCCGTTCGAGGGCGAGCATGCCCTCCCGACGGGCGACCTCGGCGAGCTTGGCGAGCGCCGTGATGGTGTCCTGCACGTTCGGGACATCGGAGCGGATCGCCTTGCGTGCCGCCTTCGGGAAGGTCTTCAGCTCAGAAGCGCGGTAGGCCATCACGCCCGCGCCCAGGGATGCGGTGAACACCAGCAGGAACGCCGACGGTCCGATCAGCGGCCCGATCGAGTTCCCGTCGATCAGCATGGCGAGCAGGATGCCGAGCAGCGTCAGCACCAGACCGCCCAGGAAGACGGGATCCATGCCTCAGTCCTCCTCGTCGGGGACGAGCGAGAGCGACGGCACCCGCGTTGACCGCAACTCGTCAGCGGTCACCAGCAGCCCGGCACGGAAGTGCAGGAACCGCTCCACGACGGTCTCCGGGGCCTCGCTGACGAGGATCCGCTTGCCGTCGATGAGCGTGAGGACGGTGTCCGGCTGGGACTCCACGGACTCGATCAGGTCCGGGTTGACGTGGAGCGGCTCACCGCGGAGCCGATGCACGAGGATCACCCACGCACCTCCATGTGCTGGTGGACGGCGCGACATCCATGCGCGCCAGACCTCCCGTCGGCCGTCCGGCCGGACGGTCAAGCACCGAGCGTGAGCGGGGGCGGGCCGGATGGCCCGCCCCCGCTCACCCACCGCGGTCAGCGACCGCGCACGCCGACCCGATCAGCGCTTCATGTTGACGAGCTCCTGGAGCAGCTCGTCGGAGGTGGTGATGGTCCGGGAGTTGGCCTGGAACCCGCGCTGGGACAGGATCAGGTTGGTGAACTCCTGCGCGAGGTCCACGTTGGACATCTCCAACGTGCCGGCCTGCAGGGTGCCGAGGCCCTCCTCGCCGGGAGGGCCGAGGATCGGTTCGCCGGAGGCTGGTGACTCACGGAACAGCCCGTTGCCTTCGCGCTCCAAGCCCTCGACGTTGGCGAAACGAGCCATGCCGATCTGTGCGATGACCTCGGTGTCCCCGTCCGCGTTCCGTCCGGTGACCTCGCCGGTTGCCGAGATCGCGATGTCGCTGAGCTCCTCGGGATCGAAGTCGATCTCCTCGCCGTCGTCGTCGAGGACGAACTCCCCACCGGTACCCACGAGGTTCCCGGCGTTGTCGACCGAGAAGGCGCCCCCACGGGTGTAGAACTCCTCGCCACCCGTCTGGACCCGGAAGAAGCCGTCGCCCTGGATCGCGACGTCCGTGGCCCGACCGGTGTCCTGAGACGCACCCTGGGTGAAGACCATGTCGGTCGCGGCGACCTGGGACCCGAGCCCCAGCTGCATGGGGTTCTGACCGCCGGCCGGCCCACCCGGCTCGCCGTCATCGATCGCGGCGGTGCCGCCGCGCTGCAGCTGGGTCAGCGTCTCCTGGAACGTCGTCCGGCTGCCCTTGTAGCCGGTGGTGTTGACGTTGGCGATGTTGTTGCCGGTCACGTCCATCATCGTCTGGTGCGAACGCAGTCCGGAGACCGCGGAGAACATCGAGCGCAGCATGGTCGCTCCTCATGGGATCGGGCGGCGAGCCGCCGGGTGGGGTCGGTCGGTATCGGTGATGTGGTCGGGTCGGATGGGGTGGTGCGGGCGTTCGCCGGCGGTCGGCGCAGCCGTCCGCAGGTCACGGGGTCAGGCGTTGGGCCCGACCCCGGCGGCGTAGCCGTTCAAGGTGTCCGGCAGCGCCCCGGCCTGGACGACACCGCCCTGGTCGCCGCCAGGATCGGCGTCAGGGTCGGACTCGAGACCGGGATCGAGGGGTGCCGCCTCGGCAGTTGGGTCCAGCGCGCCGGCAGCCGAGGCGTCGCTCACGCCGGTGACGGAGCCGAGGGCCACCTCGTTGCCACCGAGCTCCAGCACCGGACCCCCGGCGGTGTAGCGGACCCCGTCGACCACCCCGGTCAGCTGCTGGCCGTCAGGATCAGTGGCGGTCACCTCGTGCCCGATCATCCCGACCGCGGAGACCGACTGCTGCATCCCCAGCGTCCGCTGGTTGATCTGGAGCAGCTGCTGGGTGGCATCGAGCTGCGCCAGCGCGGAGGTCTGGGCCATCAGTTCGTTGGAGTCGGCCGGTTCCATCGGGTCCTGGTAGCGCAGCTGGGCGACGAGCAGGTTGAGGAACCCCTCGCTGTCCATGCCGCCGAGCGACTGCATGGCATCGTCGACCGAGCCGTGCAGGGACTGGTTCTGAGCGGCGGCGACGCCGTCGATCGCACCGGGCACGTGGGGCTCCTTCCTCGCGTCCTGCGGCTGGCTGGGTCGGTGGGGTGGTCGGTGGGGTGGTCGGTGGGGTGGTGGGAGGTGCCGGTCGCGGCTGGGGTCGAGCCCCGCGGGCCGGACCGGCCTAGAGGCGCAGGCCGTCGTCGACGCGGGCACGCCGCCGGGGACGGTCCGCGTCGTCGGGATCGGCGCCGTCCGCCTCACGTCGCTGACCCCGCGATGCCTCCTGCTCGGCCTCGCCGTCACCGAGGTCGAACCCCTGCTCCTCGAGGGCTTGCCTGGCCTCGTCGAGCAGCTCATCGGCATCGTCGCTGCCGTCACCACCCAGGACGTTGAGACGCACCTGCCCGTCCTCCATCCCGATGCGGATCCGCAGCCCCTCCAGGTCGAGGGTGATGCGCTTCGGCGGTGCCATCTGCTCGAGCTGTTCCATGGCATCCAGGACGCGTTGGACGCTCGGGTGCAGCGCCGCGGACCGGGTCGCGGTCGGGCGGCTGACGTCGGCCGGCTGGGCGGGCTCACCGACCGGCCGGGCCTCACCGGAGCTCGCGCCCGCGCGGGTCGACTCCCCCACGCGCTCGACGTCCGTGGCGGCGCGCACCGCGTTCGAGGCGCTGGTACCGATCCGGCCGCGACGGCTGCCGGCCTCCTC
>SKJX01000224.1 GCA_007121785.1 Nitriliruptoraceae bacterium | reverse complement strand
GCGCGCCGCCCGCCAGCTCACGCGTGCCGGCGGCGGCCTGGTCCGCGCCGCCCGCCACCTCCTCGATGCCGGAGGCCAGCCCACGGGTGCCGTCGGCCAGCCCGTCCGCACCGCCGGCCAGTTCGCCCGCGCCACCGGCGAGTTCCTCCGTGCCCTCGACGAGCCCACCCGTGCCGTCGGAGAGCTCACGCGTCCCGTCGGCCAGCTCGCCGGTGCCGTCCGCGACCTCACGGATGCCGTCGGCCAGTTCGCCCGCACCGTCGGACGCCAGCTCCACCAGCGCGCCCAGCACCGCCGTGGTGTCGCGGTCGAGCAACTCGTCGGGCAGGACGAACGGTTCGCTCCCCCCGATCGGGGTCGCGTCCACCTCGACGCTCGGCGTCCCGCGGCCGGGCGTCGCGCGGACCGCCAGTGTCGCAGCGCCGTCGGCGAGCGGCTCGGCGAGCAGGACCGTGCGGGCCACCTCGACGCCGTCGTCGTGGACCCGCGTGGTCAGCCCTTCACCGGACGGGGCGTCCACCTCCCAGCCGTCGGGGTAGTGCACGGCGATCCGCACCAGCTGCGGCACGCCGATCCGTCGGGTCTCCTCCCTGGTCCCTTCCGGACCGGAGACCTCGAACGTGCGCTCGGCGACGGTGGTGTCGCGGACCCGCACCCGCGTGGTCAACGGCCCGTCGACCTGCGGGAACTGGGTCGCCTCGACCGAACCGAGGTCGTCCGCTTCGTGGCGGATCGCCACGGCAACCGGCAGCTCGTCCGGTTCCGCGGTACCGACGTCGCACGTCCGGCCTTCGGGGGTGACCCGCAGCCGTTCCACCCGCTCGACGTCGCCCTCGCTGGACACGGTCGCCCGTTGGATCGACGCGTCGGCATCGGACGGGGTCTGGCACGCGACGCTGGGGGTCGAGCGGGGCGAATCGGCGGCGACCAGCGCCACCAGCGCCACCAGCACGACCACCGCCCGACGGCGCACCTGCCGACGCTCGCGTTCCCGACGACGGTCGAGTCGCCGCGACCGAGGCTCGGTCGTCGAGGTGGTGGCGGAGGATCGGGACACGGGGACCACAGCCGTCCATGCGGGGGAACGGGCCACGCCGAGCGGAGCGGACGCGTCCCGTGACCACGGGGCGACCATCCGGCGAGCCAGCGTGCAGATACACGAGCGTATCCAGATGCAGAACCGTATCCAACGACCGCGACGCTCCTGGTCACCGAAGGCGGGTTCCCGCTGCCGGCGACGGTCGCGACGTGCCGGCGTCAGCGACCGAGGTCCGGCGCCGTTGGAGATCCGGCCGTCGCCTCCCAATCCGCGAGCTCATCGATGGTCTGCAGCAGGCAGAACTCGTTGCCTGCGGGATCGCGAAGCACGACCCAGGACTCGTCCCCGGTCTGACCGATGTCCACGAGGCTGGCCCCGAGCGTCAGTGCTCGGTCCACGGCAGCGTCCCGATCGTCGGGTCGCAGGTCCAGGTGGATCCGGTTCTTGCCGACCTTCACCTCGTCCGTCCAAGCGAGCAGGAGATCCGGGCCGAGCCCCGTGGGGTCATCGAGGTGGATCGACGTCGTATGGTTCGCCTTGACCGCGTAGCCGAGGAAGTCGCGCCAGAAACGAGCGGCTGCCGAAGCATCCGTGCACTCGACGGTGACGGTGGCGATCCTGACACGTCCGCTCATCGGGTCGCGGTCACGGTCGGGGCGCACCATGCTCAGCCAGCGGTCAGCTGCTGCCGCAGCCGCTCGAGCATCGCCAGGCACGCGTCGAGCTGCGTCACCTCGATGAACTCATCCGGCCGGTGCGCGACGTCGATGCTACCCGGCCCGCAGACCACCGCGGGGATCGCGGCTGCCTGGAACAGCCCGGCTTCCGTGCTGAACGACGCGACGTCCAACGGCGCCTGCGGGTCGTCCAGCAGCTGTCGGGTCAACCGCACGGCGGCCGAGTCCGCGTCGGGCGCGAGCCCCTCGACCGCACCGATCGTCTCCGTGACGATCCCCGCCGCCGGGTCGCGGGCGGCGAGGTCCGCTCCGAGCTCGTCCTCCATGGCCCGAACCTGCGCGAGCACCTCGTCGACCTCACCGGGCCGGACCGTGCGCAGATCCCACTGGACCGTGCAGGCGTCAGCGACGACGTTGCGGGCGGCGCCGCCGTCGATCACGCCGACGTTGATGGTGGTCTCCGGCGGGTCGAACGGGCTGGCCTCGGGCGGGTCGGCGCGCAGCCGGGCGGCCAGCTGCGACAGGGCGGTGACGTAGCGCGCGCCGGCGTCGATCGCGTTGACCGCCGCGGCCGGCGCCGAGCCGTGACCGGCGACGCCGGTGATGGTCGTGGTGTACTCGAAGCACCCCTTGTGGGCGTGGACGATGCCCATCAACGTCGGCTCGCCCACGATCGCGGCGGACGGCATCGGCCCGTTGGCGACCAGGTCGTCGATCAGCAGCGGTGCGCCGAGGCAGCCCACCTCCTCGTCGAAGGTGAACGCCAGGTGCAGCGGTACCTCCAGCTCGCTCGCGGCGAACCCGGGCGCGACCGCCAACGCGCAGGCGAGGAACCCCTTCATGTCGACCGTGCCGCGGCCGTAGAGGCGCCCATCGCGCTCGTCGACCGCGAACGGGTCGCTGCTCCAGCCCGGCTCCTCCGCCGGGACGACGTCGGTGTGGCCGGAGAGCACCACCCCGCCGTCGACCGCCGGTCCGATCGTGGCCAGCAGGTTGGCCTTGTCCCCGCTCGCGGCGGTGGTCCGACGCACCTGCGCGCCGAGCCCACGCAACACCTGCTCCACGTGGTCGATCAACGCCACGTTGGGGTCGGCCGTCACCGTCGGGAACGCCACCAGGTCGTCGAGGTGCTGCCGTGCCGATGCCTGGAGGTCGATGCTGGATGCGGACGCGCTCACGTCTTGACCATCACCGCACGCGGGAAGTTGGCCAGCGGCTCGGCGGGCCCGTCCTCGCGGATCAGGATCGTCTCGGTGATCTCCAACCCCCAGTCGTCGAACCACAACCCGGGCATGAAGTGCAGGGTCATGCCGGGTTGGAGCTCGGTCGTGTCGCTGCGCCGCAGGCTGACGGTGCGCTCGCCCCAGTCAGGCGGGTAGCTCATCCCGACCGCGTAGCCGCAGCGGTTGTCCTTGTGGATGTCGTAGCGTTCCAGGGTGCGGAACAACGCGTCGGCGACGTCGCAGGCGCGGTAGCCCGCCCGCGCCTGATCCAACCCGGCCTCCAGCCCTTCGATCAGCGCCGACTCCGCCCGACGGACCTGGTCGGGCGGCTGGCCGAGGTAGACCGTGCGGCACAGCGGGGCGTGGTAGCGCCGGTAGCAGCCGGCCACCTCGAAGAAGGTCGCGGTGTCGGGCTCGAAGACGGCATCGTCCCAGGTCAGGTGCGGCGCGGACGCGTCCACGCCGGAGGGCACCAACGGCACGATCGCCGGGTAGTCACCACCGAAGGTGTCATCGTCGTCGACGCCGGCGACCCCGGAGATGCCGGAGCGGAAGATCTCCGCGACCAGATCGCTCTTGCGTACGCCCGGCTCGACCATCTCGAAGATCTGCTCGTGGATCTTCTCGACGATGCGCGCCGCCCGACGCATGTAGACCAGCTCCTGGTCGGACTTGACCGCCCGCTTCCAGTTCACCAGCCCCGTGGCGTCCACGAACGTCGCATCCGACAGGCCGGCGGTCAGGTGGTGGTGCGCCGCCGCGTTGTAGTAGTAGTTGTCCATCTCCACGCCGATGCGGGCGCTGCTCCGGCCGAGGTCGGCCAGCAACCGCGCCAGGTGCTGGTGGGGATGGCCGGTCGGCGTCTGCACCAGCTCGTCCGGGTAGCCGACGATCCGGTCGGACTCCATGTAGACGGTCCGACGGGCGCCCTTCGCGTCGATCGTCCGGCCCCACCACATCGGCGGCTCGTCGTGGAACACCAGCACCGCCTGGTGGGTGTAGAACGACCAGCCGTCGTAGCCGCTGATCCAGGACATGTTGGTCGGATCGGTGGCGACCAGGACCTCGATGTCCCGCGCCTCCATCTCCGCGCGTACCCGCGCGAGCCGATCCTCGTACTCCTCGGTGGAGAAGCGCATCACCGTCGGTGGGACGGTGGACATCGGCGCTCCGGGCGTGTGCATCGGCTGGTTGCTCCCTGCTGCCCCGCGGACGGCATCGTTGCTGACCCTCGCGGGCCGTGCGGCAGCCTCGCAGCAGGGACGCCGCGAAGGAAGCAACCTGCACACAGCAGCACGCACCGCGCACGCCGCCGCGCCGGCGCCCCGAAGCGTGTGCACCCACGATCACATCTGCACCGATCTGCACACACTTCCGACGACGCCGCCAGCCCCGACCGAAGCG
>SKJX01000055.1 GCA_007121785.1 Nitriliruptoraceae bacterium | reverse complement strand
GTGCGGTTCCTCGACGACCACGACCCGATCCTCGACCTGACCTCCGAGGGCGTCTTCCTCGTGCCGTCACCCTCCGACGTGACCTCCCGGACGGACGTCGACCTCGCGAGCGACGATGGCACGGGCACGACGATCCCCGTGATCGCGTCGAACATGACCGCGGTGTCGGGCCGAAGGATGGCCGAGACCCTCGCACGCCGGGGTGGCCTGGCGGTGCTGCCACAGGACATCCCGTTGGACATCGTCACGGAGGTCATCGGCTGGGTGAAGAGCCGCGATCCGGTGCTGGAGACCCCGATCACGCTCGTGTCCACCGACACCGTCGGCGATGCCCTCAACCTGTTGCCCAAGCGCTCCCACGGCGCCGCCGTCGTGGTCGAGGACGACCGGCCCATCGGGGTCGTGACCGGGGTCGACCTCACGGGGGTCGACCGGTTCACCCAGGTCGGGCGGGTGATGTCCGATACGCCGGCGACGATCCCCGAGGGCGTCAGCCCCCGCGCGGCGTTCGACCTGCTCGCCGAGATCCGCCACCGCCTCGCCCCGGTGGTCGACGAGGCCGGCCGACTGGCCGGTCTGCTGACCCGCACGGGGGCCCTCCGATCGACGCTGTACGACCCGGCGCTGGACGCGCAGGGGCGCCTGCGCATCGCCGCAGCCGTCGGGGTCAGCGGCGATGTCGCCAGCCGCGCGAAGGTGTTGCTGGACGCCGGGGTGGACACGTTGGTGCTCGACACCGCGCACGGCCACCAGGAGCGGATGCTCGACGCGCTGGCGGCGGTCCGCGCGCTCGATCCGTCCGTGCCGATCGTGGCCGGCAACGTCGTCACCCGCGAGGCGGTCCGCGACCTGGTCGCGGCCGGCGCCGACGTCGTCAAGGTCGGGGTCGGCCCCGGTGCGATGTGCACGACCCGGATGGCGACCGGGGTCGGCCGTCCCCAGTTCTCCGCGGTGCTGGACAGTGCCAGCGCGGCTCGCGAGCTCGGAGCGCAGGTCTGGGCGGACGGCGGCATCCGCCACCCGCGCGACGTCGCCCTAGCGCTGGCCGCAGGCGCGTCCAACGTCATGGTCGGATCGTGGTTCGCCGGGACGCACGAGTCACCGGGCGACGTCGAGCACGATCCTGACGGCCGTCCCTACAAGGTGTCGTTCGGGATGGCGTCAGCTCGCGCCGTCAACCAGCGCACCGAGGGCGAGGACGCGTTCGCGCGGGCACGCAAGGCCCTGTACGAGGAGGGCATCTCGTCGGGCCGCCGCTACCTGGATCCGCACCGTCCGGGTGTGGAGGACCTGCTCGACCAGATCACCGCCGGGGTCCGCAGCGCTTTCACCTACGCCGGCGCGGCCGATCTCCCGGCGTTCCAGGGGCGTGCGGTGGTCGGGATCCAGACCCGGTCGGGCTACGCCGAGGGACATCCGCTGCACGCCGGCTGACCACGCTGGCGACCTGACGACCGGTCCGTTGGAAGCCCCTCGGCCCATCGGCTGGATGCGCTCAGCCGGTCAGCGACGAACGGTCCGGTCGTGCCGGGCCGCCTCGTGCAGCCAGCAGCGCCGTGGCCGGCGCCCAGCCACCTGCGGTCATCGGCCCGCACCGAAGATGCCCCCGACCCGCTCCACGAGCTCGTCGTCGAGCCGGTCGAGCACCTCAAGCGCGCCCATGTTCTCCGTGACCTGCTCGGCACGCGACGCGCCGGTGATCACGGTGGAGACGTTCTCGTTGGCCGCACACCACGCGATGGCCAGTTGCGCCATGCTGCAGCCCAGCTCGTCGGCCACCGTCTTGAACTCCTGGAGCGCGTCGTCGTACCGGCCGTCGGTGAGCCGGTCCCGAAGGAACCCGTAGCCCTCGAGGGTCGCACGGCTGTCCTCGGGAACCCCGTCGAGGTACTTGCCGGTCAACAGCCCTGAAGCCAACGGCGACCAGACCGTGGTCCCCAACCCGATGTCCTCGTACAGCCGGGCGTACTCCTGTTCCACGCGGCGACGGTGGAGCAGGTTGTACTGCGGCTGCTCGGTCACCGGCTTGTGCCAGCCGTAGCGGTCGGCGACGTCCCAGGCGGCGCGGATCTCATCCGCGGTCCACTCCGAGGTGCCCCAGTACAGCGCCTTGCCCCGGTCGATGACGTCCGAGAGGGCCCGAACGGTCTCCTCGATCGGTGTGTCCGGGTCGGCCCGGTGGCAGTAGACGAGGTCCAGGTAGTCGAGCCCGAACCGTTCGAGCGACGCATCGATCGCTTCGAGCAGGTACTTGCGGTTGAGCGTGTGATGGGTGTTGGGGCCCTTGTGCAACCCCCAGAAGAACTTCGACGAGACCACGTAGCTGTGGCGCTCCCAGCCGAGCTTGCGGAAGGCGTCGCCCATGATGCGTTCGGACTCGCCACCGGCGTACGCCTCCGCGTTGTCGAAGAAGTTCACGCCGGCGTCGGAAGCAGCCGCCATGCAGTCCACGGCGTTGTCGACGTCGAGTTGGTCCTTGAAGGTCACCCAGGAACCGAAGCTCAGCACCGAGACCTTCAGTCCGGAGCGTCCGAGTCGGCGGTATGGCATCTGCACGTCGTCGTCCTCTGATCGTCTCGTACCCGGGCTTGCGGGCTCGGGCTTGCGGGGATGTCGGGGGCTGAGCCTCCATCGCCCCGATCCGCTCCCGAGGCTACGGCAGGAACGGACCAGCCGTGCGGGCCTGAACCAGTTGGAGGACAGCAGCCGCCATCCGGTCAGCGACCATGGCCATCGCTCGGCGCGTCGGGGCCGCTAGGGTCTCGACCGCCGACCGAACGGCGCACGGGTCAGGCCACCTTGGAGGTGACCGGTCCACCGCCGATCCGTACTGTCCGTACTGGAGGAGGGACGCTGATGACCGACCAACGCCAACGCTCCTCACGGCGCATCGTCCCCAACCGCCTCGACGACGCACAGCTGCAACGCCTCCGCGAACTCCTCGAGGACCCCGACACCTGGGTGCTGCGACCCGGGTGGGAGGGCTACCTGCTCCACGGCAACCGCAACGCCCTCGTGCGCACCGACACGCTGAACGACGATCATCTGGTGGCCGCGGTGGCGTGGCTGCGGCAGCAGCGCCACGCCCTCTACCGGGCGCTCGAAGGCGGCGAGGTCGCCCCGGACGGGTGGCTCGAGAGCCTGCCGCAGGTGGCGCGTCTGCTTGAGCTCAGCTCCGCGCAACTCCCGCCGGTCGCCACGCGCTGACGTCGCTCCCCGCGCGGTTGGTCGCGACCCACCCGCGAGCGCCGGACCGATCAGCCCGTGCCCTCGGCCCGTGCCGCGATCGAGCGCATGGCCGCCAGCCAGCGCTCGGGCTCGGTCGCCTTGGTCCGCACGTGGTCGGCCACCTCCGGATGCGGCAGGATCAGGAAGCGGCCATCAGCGATCGCCTCGACCACCTCGTCGGCCACCTGCTCGGGAGTGAGCACCACGCCGGCGCCGCGGACGACCTGCTGCGCGACTGAGCCGCTGTCATCGCGCAGCAGGGCGGTCTCGACCCCCTGGGGACACAGCGCCCCGACCTGGATCCCCTGGTCGCCGTAGGTCACCGACAGCCACTCGGCGAACGCGACGGCGGCGTGCTTGGTCACCGAGTACGGCGCATCACCGACCATCGTCAGCAGGCCCGCGGCCGAGCAGGTGTGCACGAAGGCGCCGGTGCCGCGCTCCAGCATCCCCGGTAGGGCCGCCCGGGCGGCGTGGACATGCGCCAGCACGTTGATCCGCCACGAGCGGTCCCAGTCCTCCGGTGCCGCGTCCAGCCCCGTGCCCGTCCCAACGCCGGCGTTGGAGACCATCACGTCGATCCGCCCGAAGGCGTCGTCCGCAGCGGCCACCATCGCCGTGACCTCGTCGGCGATCCCGACGTCGACCCGGCGCGCCAGCGCGTCGGCGCCGAGGTCCCGGAGCTCGGAGGCCACCGACGCCGCAGCCGCCTCGTCCAAGTCGGCCACCAGCACCGCCGATGCACCGGCCCTCGCCACCGACCGCGCCACCGCGGCGCCGATGCCGTTGCCGCCGCCGGTCACCACGAACGTCGCGCCCTCGATCCTCACGTCCCACCCTCACGTCACGCGTCACCGGCCGATCGACGCGCACGTGGACGCTAGCTCGTGCCCCCAACCCCGCGATCTGCCCAACGAGTTCAAGGGGAAAGGCGCCTGGCTCGGCCCGAGCCGCAGGCAGCGTTCCGGTCGGCCGCCGGCCCTCGCCGCACGCCGGTTCCACGGCGGCGGCCGGCTGCAGGCCGGCCACCGGGGAGCCTCACGCCTCGTGCCAGCACGTCGGTGCCTGCCGGCCAGCCTGCGCAGCGTCTGATGTGGAACGGCTTGTCAAGTGCACGGGACAAGTGTTGTCGGGCGGGTTT
>SKJX01000145.1 GCA_007121785.1 Nitriliruptoraceae bacterium | reverse complement strand
GGTCGGCGTGTCGGAGCTGACCGTCGAGCCCGCGGCCACGGTCACGGAGGAGGGCTGACGTGGTACTCGCTCAGGAGGTCGCGTCCGTCCCCGACGTCGCCTGGTCCAGCTTCGCGCCGGAGCTGGCGGTCACCGCCATGGCGCTGGTCCTGCTGCTGATCGCGATCACCAAGGAGCGCCAGCAGCTGGTGGCCCTGCCCGCGGCGGTCCTGGCCGTCGCCGGCGGCGCCTGGCTGGTGGTCGAGGGGGTTGTCCTGCCCGGTGCCGTCGCCATCGCGCTGGGGATCGCCCTGCCCGCGTTGGTGTTCGCCTTCCCACGTCGAAGCTCGATGGTGCAGGCCTGGGGGGCCGGGCTGTCGCTCGTCGGCGCCCTGGTGCTGACGGGCTGGCAGTACGTCACCGTGCTCGATGTCGGAGGGGCGGACGCCACCACGATCATCCCGCAGGTCGCCCTTGCTGGCGCGCTGGCCAACGACGGGATCGCCTTCTTCACGCGCATCACCGTCTACCTCAGCGCCCTGTTGGTGATCCCCATCGGCTACGGCTACCTCCAGGACCGGCGGCTCAACCGCGCGGAGGTCGAACCGCTGCTGCTGCTCGCCGTGGTCGGCATGGCCGCGCTCGGGACCGCCAACGATCTGATCACCCTGTTCGTCGCCATCGAGATCCTGTCGATGGCGCTGTACGTGCTGGCTGGCCTGGCACGCCGCGACCGCCGCTCGCAGGAGGCGTCGCTCAAGTACTTCATCCTGGGTGGGGTGGCCTCCGCGCTCCTGCTCTACGGGATGGCCCTGACCTACGTGGCGGTCGGCACGCTCAGCCTGCCGGAGATCGGCGGCACCCTCGGCCTGGTCTCCACCGACCGCACCGTCGCCGTGCTCGGGCTCGCCCTGGTCACGACCGGGATCGGCTTCAAGGTCGCTCTCGTGCCGTTCCACCAGTGGACGCCGGACGTCTATCAGGGGGCGCCGACCAACGTCACCGCCTTCATGGCCGCCGCCACGAAGGCTGCCGGGTTCGCGGCGGTCCTGCGTCTCTACCTCGTCGCCTTCCCTTCCCTGCAGGGGTTGTGGGTGCCGATCCTGTCGGTGCTCGCGGCCGCGACGATGCTCTACGGCGCCTACCTGGCCGTCGTGCAGCGTGACCTCAAGCGCATGCTCGCGTACTCGTCGATCACCCATGCCGGGTACGCAACGATCGGGGTGGTGGCGGTCTCCAACGCGGGGTTGTCGGGCACGTTGTGGTACCTGCTGACCTACGCGGTCTCCACGCTCGGTGCGTTCGCCTGTGTCGTGGCGATCGAGCGCACCCGCCGCGGCGAGGTGGGGTTGCTGGAGATCCGCGGGCTGGGCAAGACCTCCCCGGCGGTGGCCGGGATCCTCGCCCTGTGCCTGCTGTCGCTGGCCGGCCTGCCGCCGACGGCCGGGTTCGTCGGCAAGCTGATGGTGTTCCAGGCGGGCGTGGAGGCCGGCCTGACGTGGCTGGTGGTCATCGGCGTCGCCTCCAGCGTCGTCGCGGCCTTCTTCTACCTGCGGATCGCCGGCGTGATGTTCCTCGAGGAGCCGGACGAGGGTGCGCCGCTGCCGGCCGCCTCCGGAGGGCTCACCGCCGGGATCGCGGTCGCCGCGACGCTGGTGGTGTTCCTCGGTGTGCAGCCGCAGCTGTTCCTCCAGATGGCCGACACGGCCGCAGCGATCGTCCGCTGATGGCGGCCGGCCCGTCACCGATGCCACCGGCCGACGGGCGTTCGGCCGGGGCTCGTCTGGCGATCCCCGGACCGGTCCTCGAGCAGCTCGAAGCCAACGGGCTGCCGGTCGCCGGCACCCTCGACGCGGTCGAGGCCAAGTTGCAGGAGCAGGTCGCCTCCAGCCACGCGTTCGTCGACGAGCTCGCCCGCTACCTCATGGCCGCGGGCGGCAAGCGGTTCCGGCCCCTGATGGTGGCGCTCAGCAGCCACCTCGGCGACCACACCCGCCGCGAGGTGGTGGACGCCGCCGTCATCGTCGAACTGGTGCACCTGGCGACGCTGTACCACGATGACGTCATCGACGAGGCGCCGGCCCGACGGGGCACCCCCAGCGCGAACTCGCGCTGGGACAACACCGTCGCGATCCTCACCGGCGACTACCTGTTCGCGCGGGCGTCGGAGCTGTCCGCCGACCTCGGGGTCGGGGTCACCCGTATCATGTCGCACACGCTGGCGCGGCTGTGCGAAGGACAGATCGCGGAGGTGCAGGGCTCCAAGGGGGCGCTCCCGCCGGACGTGCCGCGGTTGGCCCCGACCGAAGCCCACTACCTCGAGGTGGTGTCAGGCAAGACCGCCTCGCTGATCGAGACCTCCTGCCGCTACGGGGCGTTGTTGTCCGGGGTGGATGCGGACGGGGTCGAGGCCGCGGCGAGCTACGGCTGGAACGTCGGCATGGCCTTCCAGCTGTCGGACGACGTGCTCGACATCGCCTCGGACCACGAGGACTCCGGCAAGACGCCGGGCACCGACCTGCGGGAGGGCGTGCACACCCTGCCGGTGCTGTACGCGCTCGAGCAGGACCACGACGGCCGGCTCGCGGAACTGATCGAGGGGGAGTTGTCCGACGACGACGTCGCTCAGGCGCTGGCGATCCTGCGCGGCAGCGACGCCGTCGAACGCGCCCGCGACGCGGCGGGCCGCTACGTGCAGCAGGCGGTCGACGATCTCGCCCCGTTCGGCGACGCTCCCGCCGTCAAGGCGCTGAGCCAGCTCGCCCGCTACGCGATGGACCGCGTCGGGTGAAGGTCGCGCTGGCGCTGCTCGGGGGGATCGCCGCGCTGCTGCTCCTGGTCGAACTGGCGGTGGTCCCCGTCGCCGACCGACTGATCGCCCGGGAGCTCGAGGAGGCGGACCTGGTCGTCGCCGAGGTCGGCATCACCGAGATCCGCCGCCCGGCCGTCTTCGGCTTCGCGGCCGGCCGACTGCAGGACGTCGAGGTGGTCGCTTCCGGCGTCGAGCTGGGTGACTTCCGCATCGAGGAGGCTCACGCGGACGCGCGAAGGATCGAGCTGGGTTGGGGACCGGCCGACGCGTCGGACGTGCCTCCGGCGGACGTGACGTTGCGCGCGACGGCGCCCGACCTGCGGGCCGGGCTGGCTGAACGGACCCCGCTCGACCTCGACCCGATCCTGGAGCTGCGGCCCGGGACCGCCGAGCTGGGGCTCGAGCCGATCCCGGTCACGGTCGAGCTGCACATCGAGGTCACCGACGGGGTGCTGCGGGTCGCCCCGGCGGGCGGGTTGCCGGACTGGTTCCTCGAGCTCGGGCTCGACCTGGAGTTCGAGCTCCCGGAGCAGCTGGCGATCGACCAGGTCCAGATCGAGGACGGCGCGGTCGTCGCGACCCTGCAGGTCGACCTGGCCGAGCTGCGGGAGGAGCTCCGCGAGGATGACCCGGGCGCGGTCGGTGGGGCGGGGGCGTCCGGCGGGACGGGCGCGCCGTTCGCGCCGCTAGGGTCCGCGCCGATCCGTCCTGGGAGGTAGTCGCCATCGCTGGTGCGCGGCCGCTGTCGGAGCTGGTCGGGACCGGGTGGGCCGACGCGCTCGCGCCGGTGGAACCCCGGATCCGCGAGCTCGGCGACTTCCTGCGGCAGGAGCAGGCGGCGGGCCGCGGGTTCCTGCCGGCTGCCGACCGGATCTTCGCGGCGTTCCAGCAGCCGTTCGACGCGGTCAAGGTCCTGATCGTCGGCCAGGACCCGTACCCGACCCCGGGCCATCCGATCGGGCTGAGCTTCGCCGTCGCCTCGGACGTGCGGCCGCTGCCGCGCAGCCTGCAGAACATCGTCACGGAGCTCGAGAACGACCTCGGTCACCCAAGTCCGTCCAGCGGGGACCTCACCCCGTGGGTCGACCAGGGCGTGCTGCTGCTCAACCGCTGCCTGACGGTGCAACCCGGTGCGCCGGCGTCGCACCGCGGGCGCGGCTGGGAGGAGGTCACCGACGCCGCGATCGACGCACTGGTCGCGCGCCGGCGTCCTCTGGTGGCGATCCTGTGGGGCCGCGACGCCAGGTCGCTGGCACCGCGGCTGGGAGCGGTGCCGACGCTCGAGTCAGCGCACCCCTCCCCGATGTCGGCCGACCGCGGCTTCTTCGGTTCGAAGCCGTTCAGCGCGGCCAACCGCGAGCTCGAGCAGCAGGGTGCCGACCCCGTCGACTGGCGGCTGCCGTAGCGGCCGCAGCCGGCGGTCCCACCGGCCGTGTCGGCTGGCGGTCCTGATCGATCCGGCCGGCGGGTCGTCCCCCTGCGGTGGGAAGTGTGTGCAGATCGGTACGGATGTGATCGCGGGTGCACACGCTTGGTCCGGTCGTCCCCCTGCGGTGGGAAGTGTGTGCAGATCGGTACGGATGTGATC
>SKJX01000122.1 GCA_007121785.1 Nitriliruptoraceae bacterium | reverse complement strand
CATGAGCGGACCGTACGACCGTCACCGTGCGAGCCGGTGGCGGATCCGGTGGAGGTTGTGGACAGCCGGGGTGCGTCGGGCTCAGCGCTCGCGCCGATCGGCGCGAGCGCTCAGAAGACCCCGAAGGCCCACAGCAGCCCCGCGCCGAGGATGGTGACCGCGGCGACCAGCAGCCAGATGTCGTTGCGCTTGTCGTCGCGGTAGCGGCGCGTCGCGTTGAAACCCATGCTCGTGCCCCGATCAGCGGTCGAGGAAGTCGGTCGGCTCCGGGTCGTCGTGGACGAGTTCCTCCACGTTGACGTCACGGAACGTCAGGACCCGCACCTCCTTGAGGAACCGGGCGGGGCGGAACATGTCCCACACCCACGCGTCGGTGAGGTGGAGTTCGAACCAGAGATCGTCACCGTCGTGCGGGGTGACCTCGACGGCGTTGCACAAGTAGAAGCGCCGCTCGGTCTCCACCACGTAGCGGTACAGCCGGACCACGTCGCGGTACTCGCGGTACAGCGACAACTCGAGGTCGGACTCGTACGCGTCGAGTTCCTCGGGGTTCACGCCACCTCCGTGGCCCGCGTCGAGAGATCATCCACGACAAGGGTAGCGAGGGAGGTTGGTCCGCTGGGGGCGACCTCGCGGGGTGTGGGTACCACACCAGATCCCGGTCGTCGCTCACCCGTCCAACGGGAGCTGCGGCGCCTCGGCGGCGGCGACCGGCGCCCACGAGCGACGGTGGAGCGCGCACGGTCCGTGCTCGAGCAGCGCCGCTCGGTGCACCGGTGTGGGGTAGCCCTTGTTGCTCGCGAAGGCGTACGGCTCGTGGTCGGCGTCCCACGCGATCATGCGGCGGTCACGATCGACCTTCGCCACGATCGAGGCCGCCGCGATCGACGCCGACCGTGCGTCACCGTGGACCAGGAGCTCGTTGTGGGTCCCGTGGTCGGCCAGGAAGTCCCAGTTGCCGTCGAGCAGCAGCACGTCCGGCGCCACCGCGAGCGCCTCCACGGCGCGGTGAGCAGCCAGCCGCAGCGCGGCGCTCAGGCCCAGCCGGTCGATCTCCTGGTTGGTCGCGTCGCCCAGCCCGATGCCGACGGCGAAGCCGTGAAGCCGGGCCGCGAGCTGCTCACGTCGGGTCGCGTCCAGCACCTTGGAGTCCCGCAGCTTGTACATGCGACGATCGCTCGGAAGTACGACCGCGCCGACGGTGAGTGGACCGGCCCAGGCACCGCGACCGACCTCGTCGATGCCGGCGACCGTCGCCCCCTCGGCCCAGTGGCGTCGCTCGGCGTCCAGGCTGGGCACCGACGTCGCCCCGTTCGGGGTGCGCGTGGCTCTCCGGCGGCTGGCGGTGCGTCCCATGGCGGCGCACGCTAGCAACGCCGATCCGGCCACCAGGGCCGGCGGCGTCGGCGTCGGCGATGCGACCGCCAGCGGCGCGGACCTCGCCGACCATCCTCAAGGGCGTCAGCGGCCCGGTTCGGGCACCTGGTGGCGCGTGTCGGTGAGCATCCGCCGGTTCTCGAACGGCCAGATGATCACCGCCGAGCGCCCCACCACCGCGTCCTCCTCGACGAACCCGAGGGAGCGTCGCGAATCGGAGGAGTTCGGCCGGTTGTCGCCCAGGAAGAACAGCGAGTCGTCCGGCACGGTGACGGGGCCGAAGTCGGACTCGTCACCGTAGGTGATGTACGGCTCGTCGAGGGCGGCCCCGTTGACGTACACCTGACCGTCCTCGATGCGGATCTCGTCACCGGGCAGCCCGATGACCCGCTTGACGAAATCGCGGGCGCTTGCCGGCACCAGACCGAGGAACTGCCCGACACCACGGACGGCGCGTTCACCGACGGTCGCATCGGGGTCGACTTCGCCCAGGGAGTCGCCCTCGAAGACGACCACCTCGCCGCGTTGGGGTGCCCGGAAGCGGTAGGTCACCTTCTCCACGACCATGCGGTCGTTGACGCTCAACGTCTCCTCCATCGAACTGGAGGGGATGTAGAACACCTGGAGCACGAACGTTCGGAGCAGGAAGGCCAGGACGAGCGCGATCAGCAGCAGGACCGGCAGTTCGCGCAGGAACGAGCCCTTGGTGCTGGGTCGCTCACGGTCGGATCGCCGCCGGCGGGGAGGTTCCACGGGCGTCGTCTGGCCCTGGTCGCTGGGGTAGGTCCGGTGGAGCCGCGGGGCGGGCTGCGCCGGCTCACCGGGTCCGGCGTGGTGGGACGCCGAGGTGGTGCGGTGGTGACCGCCGAGGTTCACGTCGGGCGGAGGGGGCTGCTCGGGACCGACGTGGCCGGAGGACGGCGGCGTTCCCGCGCCCGGCTCGAGCGGGTGCGGCGTCGACCTGGACGGACCAGGTCGCTGGTCGCGGTCGCGATCATCCATGGGTCAGCACCGTACCCGCGGTCGGCACCGCCGCCGCGAGCGTGTGTGTCGACGACGGCCCCACGACCGGTGGCGGGTAGGTCAGCGCGACGGCTCCCGCTTCTCCTTGATGCGTGCCTTCTTGCCGACGCGATCGCGGAGGTAGTACAGCTTCGCCCGACGGACCTTGCCCCGGCGGGTGACCTCGATCGACTCGATCACCGGGCTGTGCACCGGGAAGGTGCGCTCGACCCCGACGCCGAAGCTGATCTTGCGGACCGTGAAGGTCTCACGCAGTCCCCCGCCCCTGCGGGCGATGACGACGCCCTCGAAGGCCTGGATCCGTGAGCGGGTGCCCTCCACGACCCGGACGTTCACCTTGACGGTGTCTCCGGGCCAGAACTCGGGCAGATCCTGCCGAAGGCGGGACCGCTCGACGACGTCGACCTTGTTCATGGGCGTCTCCGAGTGCAAGCGTAGGTACGAGGGGCCGGCGGGTCCCAGGTCAGGACGTCGGCGGGAGCCGCGAGCCCGTGAGGCGCCGTCCGGTCGGCGACCATCCCGGGCGATGATCCCGACCGGCACGCACGTGAACAGGTGCCGGCTCGGCGGCTCGCGGAGGGTACGGGCTTGGCACCGCTGCGGTCAACCGACGCGCGTCATGGTCGCTGCGGTGGGTCGTCGGACGTCGGGTCCAGCGGCTCGTCCGGCAGCAGGTCCGGACGTCGACGCCGGGTCAGCTCGCGCGCCTGCTCCGCCCTCCAGCGCGCCACCGCGCCGTGATCCCCGGAGGTGAGCACCTCGGGCACCCCGACGCCGCGGACCTGCGGCGGCCGCGTGTACTGCGGGTACTCCAGCAGACCGGAGGTGAACGATTCGTCCGTCGGTGACGCCGCGTTGCCAACGACGCCGGGCACCAGCCGGGTGACCGTCTCGATCACCGCGGCCGCGGCGACCTCGCCCCCGAACACCACGTAGTCCCCGATCGACACCTCATCGGTGGCGACGAGGTCGTGGACCCGCTCGTCGACCCCCTCGTACCGGCCGCAGAGCAGGGTCAACCGGGGCTCCTGCGCGAGCTCGGCGGCCAACGGCTGGGTCAGCGTCCGTCCACGCGGGGTCAGCAGCACCGTCCGAGGACGGTCACCACCCGCGACGTACCTCGCGCCGTCCGGCGGTTCGAGGGCACCCGCGGTGCGCTCCGACGGCAGGTCGTTCCATACCGCTTCGCAGGCGGCGATCCAGACGTCGGCACGCATGACCATGCCCGCCCCACCGCCGTACGGCGTGTCATCGACCGACCGGTGCCGATCGGTGGTCCAGTCACGCAGGTCGTGGACGCGGATGTCGAGCGTACCGTCGGCGCTGGCCTTGCCCAGCAGCGAGGTGTGCAGCGGTCCATCGAACCACCCTGGGAAGATGGTCAGCACGTCGATCCTCACGCGCTCGTCCCGTCGTCGTCCGGATCGGACGGCGCGACGTCCGCGTCACCGGAGATGAGCCCCTCCGGGGGATCGACCACCCGCAGGCGCAGGCCGTCGTCGTCCTCCTCGACCTCGACGTAGTCGTCGACCGCAGGCAGCAGCCAGACCCGTCCGTCGTCCGCGGCAACCTCCAACAGGTCGTAGCCGGCGGCGGCGGGCAGCTCCACGAGCGCGACGACCCGCCCCAAGGACCGGTCGTCCTCATCGACGACGGGCCGGTCGATGAACTCGTGCACGAGGTAGTGCTCGCGGTCGGTGACGTCGACGGGTTCGGCTTCGACGGCCGCCCCACGCAGCCGCTCGGCGGCGCTGCGGTCGGCGACACCCTCGAAGGCGACCAGCAGCCGGCCCTGGTGCGGCCGGCTGGCTCGCACGCGGACCGGGTCGCCGGCGAGGACCAGCTCGGCACCGACCTCGAACCGTCCGGGCAGGTCGGTGAGGGGGTCGACGACCACCTCACCGCGGATGCCGTGGGCCTTGATGACCCGCCCGATCGTGACGCGATCGGTCACGTCAGTCGACGATCTCGACCGTGACGTTCTCGT
>SKJX01000025.1 GCA_007121785.1 Nitriliruptoraceae bacterium | reverse complement strand
TCGAGGAGTCCCCGTGTCCGACGAGACCTTCACCCGGTTCCACCTGACCTACGCCGATCGGCCCGTCGGGCGCATCGCGTTGCTGACGATGGACAACGGCGAGGACCACAACCAGCCGAACACCTTCGGTGAGCAGGCGCTGCGGTCGCTGGAGGCGGCGCTGGACGAGCTCGAAGCCGCTGACGACGTCAAGGGCCTGCTGCTGACCGGCAAGCCCTTCATCTTCGCGGTCGGCGCCGACCTCAAGGCGTTCTCCGGGATGGACGCCGACCGGGCGCGCGAGGCTGGCGAGCTCGGCCACCGCGCGTTCACGCGCCTCCAGGCGCTCCCGTTCACCACCGTGGCCGCGATCAACGGTGCCTGCATGGGCGGTGGCCTGGAGATCGCCCTGCACTGCGACTACCGCACGCTGTCCACGGGCGCGCAGGTGCTGGCGTTCCCGGAGGTGTTCCTGTCGATCCTGCCGGCCTGGGGTGGCACGCAGCTCGCGCCGCGGATCGTCGGGGCCAAGGACGCCGTGGAGACGATCGTCACCAACTCGCTGAACAACAACCAGACGATGAAGCCGAAGGAAGCCTACGAGCGCGGTTTCGCCGACCGGTTCTACGACAGTGCCACCTTCCTCGACGACTCGGTCGCGTTCCTCGAGCGGCTGCTCGCGGGGGAGGAGACGGTCGAACGTGACGTCGATCCGGCTGACGGGCTCGACGAGGCGCTGGCCAACGCCCGCGGCATGGCCGACGGCAAGACCAAGGGCGCGACCCGGGCGCCGTACCAGGCCATGGAGTTGATCGAGTTCGCGGCTCGCGGCGGTGATCTGGCGGAGGGCCGGACCAAGGAGCAGGACGCGCTCGCCGAGCTCCTGCCGGCCCGGCAGTCTCAGGCGTCGGTGTACTCGTTCGATCTGACCCAGCAGCGGGTCAAGAAGCAGCCGTGGAAGCCGGACGCGAAGCCCCGCCCGATCCGCAAGGCCGCGGTCATCGGCGCCGGGCTGATGGGTGCGCAGCTCGGCGTGCTGCACCTGCAGCGGCTCGAGGTCCCGCTGGTCATGAAGGACATCGATGAGGACGTCCTGGTCCGCGCCCGGGAGCACATCGAGGGCGAGCTCGACAAGCGGGTCGCCAAGGGACGGCTCCACGAGGGCAAGGCGCGCTTCCTCAAGGGCCTGGTCGCCTACACCACCTCCTACGACGACGTCGCGGGAGCCGACTGGGTGCTAGAGGCGGTGCTCGAACGCATGGACCTCAAGCAGGCCATCTTCGCCGACCTCGAGCAGGTCGTCGACGAGCAGGCGATCCTGGCGACCAACACCTCCTCGCTGTCGATCGCGCAGATGGCTTCGGAGCTGGCGCATCCCGAGCGGGTCGTGGGCTTCCACTTCTTCAACCCGGTCGCCGCCATGCCCCTGGTCGAGGTGATCAAACCGGAGGGCGTCGCTGACGAGCCGATGGCCACCGCGTTCGACGTCGCCAAGAAGCTACGCAAGTCGGCCGTGCAGTGCGCTGACGCGCCGGCGTTCATCGTCAACCGGCTGATGTTGCGGTTCAACGGCGAAGCCACCAAGGCGCTGCGCTACGGCACCGACTTCAAGGACATCGACCGCGCGATCGAGCGGATCGGCCTGCCGATGGGTCCGTTCATCCTCTTCGGCCTCGTCGGTATGGAGGTCGCCTACCACACCGGGCGGACGCTCGCGGACGCCTTCCCGGACCGCTTCGAGGTGGACGAGAACTTCCGCCTGATGGGTGAGAGCGGGCTGCCGGGCATCTACGACTGGTCCTCCGGCGGCGAGGTCTTCCCGCAGATCGCGGACAACCTCGTGATCGAGAGCCAAGCGCCCTGGTCGGAGGAGCAGATCCAGCGCGCCGCCCTCGAGGCGATCGGTGACGAAGCCCGACGGATGCTCGACGAAGGGGTGGTCGCCGACGCCCGCGACATCGACACCGGCATGATCCTGGGCGCCGGGTGGCCGTTCTTCACCGGTGGACCGTGCTGCTACCTGGACCAGCTTGGCATCAGCGAGGAGCGGTTCGGCCGACCGTTCCTCACCGAGAAGGACGCGGCGGTGCGCTGAGACGCCTGACGCGCCGCCCCCCCCGCGGACGCTCGCCAACCCGGCCCCGGAGGTCGATCCGTTCGCCGCCGCCCACGCGTTGGACGCTGTCGTCTGCGACGACGAGCGGCGAGCCAGCGGCGTCGTCCCGAGCGCCTTCAACGAACGGGTCGTCAGCGCTGGCTCACCGGCACGTAGTCGCGTTCGTCCTCGCCGACGAACAGCTGCCGTGGCCGCACGATCGCCTGCTCCGGGTCGAGCAGGTTCTCCTGCCAGTGGGCGAGCCATCCGGGGATCCGGCCCATCGCGAACAGCACCGGGAACATCGAGGTCGGGAAGCCCATCGCCTGGTAGATGATGCCCGAGTAGAAGTCGACGTTGGGGTAGAGCTTGCGGTCGACGAAGTAGTCGTCCTCGAGCGCGATCTTCTCCAGCTCCACCGCGATGTCGATCAGCGGGTTCTTGCCGGTGACCGCGAACACGTCGTGCGCGAGTTCACGGATCACCTTCGCGCGTGGGTCGTAGTTCTTGTAGACGCGGTGGCCGAAGCCCATCAGGCGGAACTCGCCGTTCTTGGCCGCCTTGATCGCGTCCGCCACCTGGTCGACCGAGCCGATCTCCTCGAGCATGCGCAGCACGGCTTCGTTCGCGCCGCCGTGCTTGGGGCCGTACAGCGCCGAGGTGGCACCTGCGGCCGCGGAGTACGGGTCGGTATCGGACGAGCCGATGGTGCGCATCGTGGTCGTCGAGCAGTTCTGTTCGTGGTCGGCGTGCAGGATCAGCAGCCGATCCATCGCCTTCTCCAGGATCGGATCCGGCTCGTACTTCAGCTCCGTGGTCTTCCACATCATGTTGAGGAAGTTGCCAGCGAAGGACAGGTCGTTGTCCGGGTAGGCGTAACGCATGCCGATCGAGTGGCGGTAGGCGAACGCCGCCAGCGTCGGGAACTTCGCGATCAGCCGCACGAACTGCATGTGGCGGGTCTCGGGGTCGTCGAGCCCCTTGGCCTCCGGGTAGAAGGTCGACAACGCCCCCACCGTCGACACCAGCATCCCCATCGGGTGCGCGTCATGGTGGAACCCGTCCATGAACTGCTTGAGGTTCTCGTGGATGAAGGTGTGGTGGGTGATCTGGTGGGTCCAGCGGTCGTACTCGTCCGCGGTGGGCAACTCGCCGTGGATGAGCAGGTGGGCTACTTCGAGGAAGTTGGATTGCTCGGCCAACTGCTCGATCGGGTAGCCCCGGTAGCGCAGGATGCCTGCGTCGCCGTCGATATAGGTCACTTCGCTCCGGACGTTCGCGGTGTTCTTGAACGCCGGGTCGTAGGAGAGAAGGCCGAAGTCGTCGTCGCTCACCTTGATCTGGCGCAGGTCCATCGCGCGGATCGCACCATCCTCGACGGCGAGCTCGTAGCTCTTGCCGGTCCGGTTGTCGGTGACAGTGAGCGTGTCGGAAGTTTCGCTCATCGGGCGGGGGTCTCCTGGTCGCTCGAGCATCCCCCGCAACCTAGCGCGGGCGGCGCGCAGCCGCCGGGGCCGAGTGCCCCCGGTCACCCCGTCGTCCGGCCCTCCGCGACACGACGGAGCAGCGCGTCGAGCTGTCGAGCTTCGTCGTCGTCGAACAGGTCCGCGAAGTGGTCGCGTACCCCCCGCAGGTGGGTCGGCGCGGCGTCGCGCAGCCGGTCGCGGCCCGCGGTGGTCAGTTGCGCGTAGGTGCCTCGACGGTCGTCGGGACAGGCGGACCGGTTCACCAGCCCCTCGCGTTGCATCCGGTCGATCAGCCGGGTGAGGCCGCTCTTGGACAACAGCACCGCGTCGGCGAGCTCCTGCATCCGCAGCTGGTCGCCGGGCGCTTCGCTGAGGTGCACCAGCACGTCGTACCAGCTCAGGGGCAGGTCGGCTTCCTCGCGGAGTTCACGGCTGAGGACCTCGATCACACGGGCGTGCGCTTCGAGGAACGAGCGCCAGGCCGCCAGCTGGCTGTCGGGCACCGTGGCACGGGTCGGGGTCGAGGTCGGATCCGCCATGCGGGCAGCGTAGCGTCGGACCCGGTCGTTGCTGGTGCACCCATGATCGTTGCAACCATCCTGGGCTACCTCATGCAGGTTGGCACCCCGGGCAGCGGTAGCGGTACCGGGCGTGGGCGCCGCGCCGCTCGACCACGATCGGCTCCTGGCAGCGGCGGCATGGCTGCCCCCCGCGACCGTGCACCCACAGCCCGCCTGCCGGCGCGCCGGGCACCGTGGTCCGCCGCGAGCCGTCGAGGTTGGCGCGCAGCAGCTCGCCGGCCGCCTCGAACAGCGAGCGCAGCAGCTGATCGTCGAGCGCGTCGACCGGCCGGTCGGGGTGGATCCCGTGCAGGAACAGCACGTCGCAGCGATAGACGTTGCCGATGCCGGACGCGACCCGCTGGTCCAGCAGCACGTCGCCGATGCCGCGCCCGGTCCCCAGGTGCCGGGCGCGGGCCAGGACGGTGGGCACGTCCGCACCCGGATCGCACAGGTCCGGCCCCAGCTGGCGCAGCGCCGGGTGCCGCGCCACCGCCGGGTCATCCAGTACCTCGACGACCGGCGAGGCGAAGCACACCGCGACCGCATCGTCGACGCCGAGGATGACCCGGGCGGCGCGAGGTGAGCGCTGCCAGCGCTCGCCGGGGCGGTAGAGGTGCCAGCTGCCCGTCATCCGCTGATGGGTGTGCACGGTCAGGCCATCGTCGGAGCGGACCAGCAGGTGCTTGCCGCGGGCCTCGACGCGGTCGACGATCGAGCCGAGCCGGGGCAACGGTGGTGGACGCTGCGGGAGCTCCACCCGGCGCAGCGGCCGCCCGAGGAGCGCACGGCGCAAGGCGGCGGCGGTGCGGTGGACCGTGTCACCTTCGGGCATGCCTGGCAGCGTACGGGGCCCCGAACCGTGCCCGGGTACCGCTGGCCGCAGGGACTCGTCCGCGAGGTCCGCCTCCGACAGCTACCGCAGGGTGACCCGGATGGGCAGCTCGAGGAGGCCGTAGACACCGGACGGGGTGTCGTGGCGCGGCTCACCGGTCAGCGTCAACGTCCCGACGCGGTCGACGAGGACGTGGAGCGCTTCCTCGAGCTCGGCCCGGGCGAGCGCGTGGCCGATGCAGAAGTGCGGGCCCGCGCCGAAGGTCATCGAGGCGACCCCGCCACGGTCGGCGGTGATGTCGAACCGGTGTGGTTCGGCCACCAGCACGGGGTCGCGGTTGGCCGTGGCGATGCAGGCCACCAGCAAGGTGCCCGCGGGGATCGTGACCTCGTCGTGGGTGAGGTCGTCGGTGACGAGCCGCGCGGTGAACGGGGTGATCGGCTCGAAGCGCAGGGCCTCCTCGACCGCCTGCGGCACCAGGTCGGGTTCGGCGACGAGCCGGGCCCACTGGTCCGGATGCTGCGCGAGCAGCCGCACCGTGTGGGCGAGCTGTGCCTGGGTCGTGTCCACCCCGCCGATCAACACCGCGCCGATCAGCGACGCCGCCTGGTCGCGCGTCAGCTCACCGGCGTCGACCACCGGCAACAGGTCGCCGACCAGCCCGCTCGCGGCGTCCGGCGGGCCGGCCAGCAGTCGTTTGACGTAGGCGTCGAACCCGTCCGCGGCGGCGTGGATCTCCTCGAGCTGGGTCCCGAGCTTGATCGGATCGAGCGCCCCCTGGATCCAGTACGCCCACTCGCCGAGTCGTTCCGCGTCGTCGAGCGGGGCGCCGACGATCTCCGCGATCATCCGTGCCGGGTACGGCTTGGCGACGGCGGAGACGAACTCGCCCTGCCCGGCGTCGGCGATCGTGGAGAACAGCTGTTCGACGTGCGCGCGCATGGTCGGGCGGAGCGCTTGCGCCCGTGCCGGCGACAACGCGGACGACACCAACCGGCGACGGTGGCGGTGCTCGTCGCCATCGAGGTTGAGCAGGTTGCCGGACAGGTAGCGGTGCACCGGCCCGTCGGTGACGCCCTGCAGTTCGAGGATCTGCAGCGCCGGCATGCGGGCACCGCGTGAGCGGAGCACGGCGTCCACGGCGCCGCGGTCGAGGACGACGTAGCCCAGCGGATCGATGCGGGCGAACCGGTGTTCGCTGAGGGCCGCGAGCTGGTCGTGGTAGCCCTCACCACTGCTGGCGAACGCGTCCAGGCTCAGTTCGGGCAGGTCCAGCTCGTCGATCCGTACCACCGCGTCAACTCCTCTCGGCGGCCTGGCCGCGCTGCGGCGCACCGGCCGGACGACGTGTGTCCCCGGCGTGGACCTCGCCGAACGACCGTGGGGCCGCCTGCTCAGGCGACCCCACGGGTGTCAGCGGCGCGGGCGACGCTCAGAGATCGTACGGGCGCAGCGTCCCGCGACCGTTCTCCTTGGCGCGCTCCGCCGCTTCCTTGAGCATCGCGTCGATCTTGGCGTTGAGCGCGTCGGGCAGGGTGGAGTCCATCCGCAGGTCGAGGCCCTTGACGGCTTCCTTGACCTTGCTCTGGACGACCAGCGATTCGGCCATGGCTACTCCTTGTACCGGTCGGACGCGGGGAGGTCCCGCGCAGGTGGACGTCGATCCTCGCGGCCGCTGCTGCCGGGTCGCGCCGGAGGGTGTGATGCTGGCTGGAGCCCAGCTGGCTGGGCGCCTGCCCCCGCCGGTGCGCAGGGAACGGAACGGACGACGCGAGCGCGTCGGAGAGGACTCTAGGGGCCCGTGCGGGGCAGATGCGAGCACTTGCGCCCGTCCGACGGTCCGTGCTGGTGGCCGTGCCGGCCCAGCAGGCCCGCGTGTCAACGTGCGCCGGCTGGTGCGCGGACGGTCCAGCCGCGGTAGCCGCCGGTGAAGCCGGCTCGCTCGAACTCGCCGGGCCAGCGGGGGTGTTCGTGCACGTCCTGGCCGTCGACGGTGGTGATCTCCAGCTTGCGCAGACGCCCGGAGACGGCCAGCTGCGCCAGTGCCGGCAGCCAGACGGAGGGCTCGACCGAGCTCGGGAACGTCGTGAGCGTGCGACCACCCCGTTCCAGCTGGGCGACCGGGGCGCCGTCGACCAGGACCACGAACGCGCCGGCGGCCCGCGCGGGACGTCCGTCGGTCGGTGGCCAGGGCAGCGCCGCCCCGTAGGGCTGCCCCGGATCGGTGGCGGCGAGCACCAGCACGGTCGGCCCGTCGCGGTCCGGGTCGGGTGGTTCACGGACGGCCCGCAACCGGTCGATGGCGCCGGGCGCGGCGAACTGGGCCGCTCCCAACCCGGCGACGGCGTAGCCGCGGCGCACCCGTCCGGCCTCCTCCGCGGCGCGCAACACCGGGTAGACGGTCTGGAAACCGCCGGGCACCGACTCCACCCGCAACGACTCGCGGGTGAGCACACCGTGGCGCTCGAGCAACTGCTCGGCGATCGCGGTCGCCCGGGTCGTGGGGTCCGGTGTCGCGCCAGCGGTCAGGTCGCGCGTGAGCGACCACCGTCCCTGCGCCGTCGGCGGTCCGAGCCGGCTGAGGTGACCCGGCCGGCCACGTCGGGCGGTGCGTGCGCTCCGACTGCTGCTGCGGCTGGTCGTCGCCAGGCTCCGGACCGGCGCGAACGCGTCGTTGGTCACCTCGCCGGCCCAGACCAGGTCCCACAGGGCGCTGAGCACCAGGTCCTGGTCGCTGAGGCCGACCGCCTGGAACAGCTCCGGCCAGAAGGACGCGCCCCGGCCGTCGAGGTGGTCGCGGATCGCGGCGTGCACCTGGCCGTCAGGTGGCTCGCCGACGGCGGCTGGCGCGATCGCGGCGACCTGGTCGCGGAAGCACAGGACCACGCGCCCGTCGGACGTACCCAGCGGTTCGACCCCGAGCCACACGACCTCGCCGGCGACGATCAGTTCGTCCAGGTCGCTGGGGCGGTAGCCCTCGAGCCGCGCCGGCAGCACGTCGGTCTCCAGGACGGAGGCCGGGATCGGGGCACCCTGGAGCTGGCCGATCGTCTCCAGCAGCGCGTCCGTGCCGCGGCGACGGGGGTTGCCGGTGGCGGTACGGACGTGCTGCCAGGCGGGCAGGAACCGGCCGAGCGCGGCCGCATCGACCGGTTCGACCTCCTGGCGCAGCGCCGCGAGGGATCGGCGCTTGAGCCGCCGGAGCACCTCGGTGTCGACCCACTCGCGGCCGCTGCCGTCGGGGCGAAACTCGCCCTCCAGCACCCGGTCGGTTCGGGCCAACCACCGCAGGGTGGCCAGGACCCGTTCGGTCGGGACGGCCAACCGGTGGGCGCAGGCCTCCGCGTGGAACGGGCCGTGGGTGCGCGCGTAGCGGGCGACGAGGTCGGCGAGCGGGTCCTCTACCGGTTCGGTGTAGGCCTGCGGGAGCCCGGGCGGCAGCGCCACCCCGATCGCGTCGCGCAGCCGGGCCGCGTCGTCCGCGGCGGCGATGCGGTCCTGCCCGCCGACGCGCACGGCGATGGCGCGGCGCTGCTCCAGCAGCTGCTCGATCCAGGCGTGCGGATCCTGTCGGGACCGTTCGGCGAGCTCCTCGCGGGTGAGGTCGCCGAGCTGGCGCAGCACGTCGTGCAGTTCGTCCGCGTCGCGGGCCCGCCGGTCCGGTGGGGCGTCGGCAGCCTGCCCGGCTTGCCCGGTGTCGGCCGTGGCGGCCGTGTCGGGCGTGGCGGCCGGCAACCGCTGCAGCTCCCGTTCGAGCTGTGCCAGGACGTCCGCGTCGAGCAGGTCGCGTAGTTCGTCACCGCCGAGCAGTTCGCGGAGCAGGTCGCGGTCCAGCGAGAGCGCCGCCGCCCGCCGTTCGGCGAGCGGCGCGTCGTACTCGTACATGTACTGCCCGACCCAGCCGAACAGCAGGGACTGGGCGAACGGGGAGGCGGAGGAGGTCTCGACCTCCACGATCCTGAGCTTGCGGCTGCGCAGGTCCGCCAGGAGGGTGCGCAGGCTGGGCAGGTCGAACACGTCCTGGAGCGCTTCGCGGGTGGCCTCCAGGATGATGGGGAAGCTCGGGTAGCGGCTGGCGACCTGGAGCAGGTCGGCGGCGCGCTGTCGCTGCTGCCACAGGGCGGTGCGCTTGCCCGGCATCCGTTTGGGTAGCAGCAGCGCCCGGCCGGCGGCCTCGCGGAACAGCGTGGTGAACAGCGCGGTGCCGGCCAGTTTCGCGACGACCAGGTCGTCGATGTCGTCCGGATCGATCACCAACGCGTCGAGTACCGACGGCGCGCCGTCGCCGGTCTGTGGGCCGACGGAGGCGCCCAGCGCCGCGCCGGCCAACCGATCCACCACGCCACCCAGCGACGCACCGGCCGAGCCGGTGAACGGATCCGCGGTGGTGTCCAGGAGCCGCAGGACGATCCCGTCGTCGGTCCACATCACCTCCGGGTCGTGGCCCTCCTGCCCCAACCGGTGCTCGATCGCCATGGCCCACGGTGCGTGCACCTGCGCCCCGAACGGCGAGAGCAGGCAGACGCGCCAGTCGCCCAGTTCGTCCCGGAACCGCTCCACGACGATCGTCCGGTCGTCTGGCAGCGAACCGGTGACCTGCCGCTGTTCCTCCAGGTAGGCGACGAGGTTGTCCGCCGCCCACCCGTCGAGGTCGTGCTCGGCCTGCAGCCGTGCCACCTCGGCGTCGCGGTCGGTCTCGGACGCCTCTCGCACGGTGCGGTGGAAGGCGCCGAGCGCCTGGCCGAGCTCGAACGGCCGCCCGGGGCCGTCGCCGTGCCAGAACGGCAACTTGCCCGGCTCACCCGGCGCGGGGGTGACGACGACACGGTCGTAGGTGATGTCCTCGATACGCCAGGTGGAGGCGCCGAGCACGAACGTCTCCCCGGCGCGGGACTCGTGGACCATCTCCTCGTCGAGCTCCCCGACCCGGGTGCCGTCCGGCAGGAACACCCCGAACAGCCCCCGATCGGGGATCGTGCCCGGGTTGGTCACCGCGAGCCGCTGTGCGCCGGCGCGCGCCCGGACGGTCTGCGCGACGCGGTCCCAGACGATGCGTGGGCGCAGCTCGGCGAACTCCTCCGACGGGTAGCGGCCCGCCAGCAGGTCGAGGACGGCGTGGAGCACCTCGTCGGACAGCTCGTGGAACGGTGCGGCGCGGCGCACGACCGCCGCGAGGTCGTCGAGGTGCCACTGATCGACCGCGGTCATCGCGACGAGCTGCTGTGCGAGGACGTCCAGGGGGTTGCGTGGGTAGCGGGTGGCCTCGATCGCCCCGTCACGCATCCGGCGGGTGACGACGGCGATCTCCACCAGGTCGCCGCGGTACTTGGGGAACAGCACGCCGCGCGAGGGTTGGTCGACCTGGTGGCCGGCACGGCCGATGCGTTGCAGGCCGCGGCTGACCGCACCGGGGGAGGCGACCTGCACGACCTGGTCGACCGCGCCCATGTCGATGCCCAGCTCCAGGCTGGAGGTCGCGACGAGCCCGCGGAGCTGGCCGGACTTGAGCTCGTCCTCGATCTGCAGCCGGCGTTCGCGGCTGAGCGAGCCGTGGTGGGCCTTGACCAGTTCCGGGACGTGGTCGTCGGTCGGGTCGTGGGCGTGGTCGGCGGCGTGGTCCGGGTCGAGCCCCACGGCGATGGCCCGGCCGGCGCCGGGTCCGTGGTCGGCCAGCGCCTGCAGCGCCTGCTCGAGCTGGTCGTCGTCCAGGCCGCGGCCGCGCAGGTGGGCCTCCTCCTCGCGTTGGGCGTGCAGCTCGTTGAGCTTGGCGGCGAGCCGCTCGGCCAACCGGCGGGCGTTGACGAAGATCAGCGTGGACCGGTGGTCGAGGACCAGGTCGAGCAGCTTCGGGTGGATCGCCGGCCAGATGGACCGGCGGGCCGGGCTCTGCGCGGCCGCACCGGACATCAGCTGTGCGTCGCGACCGCCCTCGATCTGCTCGCCGAGTTCGGCCATGTCCTCCAGCGGGACGACGACCTCCAGGTCGAGGTCCTTGCGCATGCCGGCGTCGACGATGGTCACGGGGCGTTCCGGTCCGGCCGGGGGGTCCTCGAGGTGGTCGGACCGATGGCCGGGACCGTCCGGCGCATCGGCGTCCGTCCTGGTCGCCGGGGGGTCGGCGTAGCCGCCCAGGAACCGGGCGATCTCGTGCAGGGGCCGTTGGGTGGCCGACAGCGCGATGCGCTGCGGCGCTGGTCGTGGTGGTGCGCCCTCGTCGAGCCCGCCGAACCGGACCTCGTGCTCGAGCCGCTCCAGCGACAGCGCGAGGTGGCTGCCGCGTTTGGTCGGGGCCAGTGCGTGGATCTCGTCGATGATGACGGCCTCCACGCCGCGCAGGGTCGCACGCGCCTGCGAGGTCAGCAGCAGGTACAGCGACTCCGGGGTGGTGATCAGCACGTCGGGCGGCCGCCGCCGCATCCGTTCGCGGTCCCGAGCGGGCGTGTCGCCGGTGCGAACGCCTACCTCCGGACGGTGCACCTCGACGCCCAACCGCTCACCGGCCAGCCGGATGCCTTCGAGCGGCGCGCGCAGGTTGCGGTCGACGTCCACCGCCAGCGCCCGCAGCGGCGAGACGTACAACACCCGCAACCGCCGCGTCGGGTCCTCCGGTGGCGGCGTGGAGGTCAGCCGGTCGATCGCCCAGTAGAACGCGGTCAGCGTCTTGCCGGACCCGGTCGGCGCCAGGATCAGCGTGTGCTGACCGTCGGCGATCGCCGGCCACCCCTGCTGCTGAGCAGCCGTGGGTTGCGCGAACGTGGTCGTGAACCACTCGCGGGCGGGGGCGGAGAACCGCTGGAGCACGTCGTCGGTCATCGTCGCATCGACCGTACCCGCGGCCCGCGACACGCCCCCGCGGCGGCGCGGCCCTGCCGGGACGTGCCCCCGGCCCGCCCGGGAAGTGTGTGCAGATCGGTTCGGATGTGATCGGCCGTGCCCACGCTTCCGCGGGTCGGGTGGCCTGCCCGGGAAGTGTGTGCAGATCGGTTCGGATGTGATCGGCCGTGCCCACGCTTCCGTGGGTCGGGTGGCCCGCCCGGGAAGTGTGTGCAGATCGGTTCGGATGTGATCGGCCGTGCCCACGCTTCCGCGGGTCGTAGGGAGGGTTCCCCCGGGTTCCGTCGCTGCTGGACCTGCGTGGGTTGCGGCCACACCGGGCCCTGCTCTCGCGGAGCCGGTTGTCCGGGGACCCGTGCGGTCATCCACAGCCGCGGACGATCCGGATCCGGCGGGCGGGTGCGTTGCGGCGATGCTGGCCAGCATGGCGTTCCAGGAGCTCTTCGAGCAGGCGCGATCCCAGCGTGGCCTCTTCGCGATCCGTGAGGCGGCCGACGTCGGGGTGGCCTCCCTGACCCTCCGTCGTCGGGTGGCACAGGAGGGGTGGCCGGCGCCGTTCCCCGGCATCGTCGCCCTGCCCGGCGTGGATCTGGATGTCCCGACCTTGGCGTTCGCTGCGGCGCTCGCGACCGGCCCTCCGGCCATCGTCACCGGCGAGGTCGCCCTCCAGGTCCAGGGCATGACGTCGCTGGCGCCGGTTCGTCCGCAGTTGGTGATCCCGGCGCCCGACCGGGCGCCGAAGCTCGATGGTGTGAACATCCGGCGATCGAGGACGTTGCTGCCAACGGACTGGTCCCTGGATGGCGGTGTCCCGGTCGCGACGCCAGCCCGTGCGTTCCTCGATCTCGCGGCCATGAGAAGCACGGATCGATTGCGGTCGCTGCTGATCGACGCACGCCAGCAACGGGTGGTCATGCCAGCCGAGGTCGCTGCCCGTGCCTCGGCGACCATCAGAGCTCCCGGCCGCGGTCGTTTGCTCCGCGCCTGCGCGGACGTGTTGGCCAGCGGTGCCGACTCCCCGTTGGTCAAGAAGGTCGAGCGAGGCCTCTCCCAGGCGGGGATCGCCTTCGACGTGCCGCCGCGGACGGTGCGGGCTGCGGACCGCAAACTGCATCCCGACATCACGCTGTGCGGACTGCCCGTCGCGCTCGAGGTCGATGGGTTCGGGTCCCACGCGGAGCGAAGCGATCTGGAGATGGACCACCGCAAGCACAACGCCTACCTGCTGGCCGGGTGGTACGTGCTTCGGGTCTCCTGGCATCGCGTCGACCATGATTGGGAGGGCTTCCTCGCCCAGCTGCGTGCGGCCATGGACGCGGCCAGGGCCCGCGCCTGACCATCACCGTGCCGAGGCAGTAGGGCTCCCCCGCCGAGCAGGCAGCTGCGCATCGCCGGGGAAGGTCCAGCAACGACGGCTCGCTGGCGGCGGGCTCTGCCTCGACTCGGCGGACCATGGCCGGCTCCAGTGGCACTGGTGGCATCGCGACGTGTGTGCAGATCGGTTCAGATGTGATCGGTCGTGCCCACGCTTCCGCGGGTCGGGTGGCCTGGCCGGGAAGTGTGTGCAGATCGGTTCAGATGTGATCGGTCGTGCCCACGCTTCGGGCGGTCGGTGGGCTGCAGCTCGACCGGCCGGAGTTCGGTGCGATGCTCGCCGGCGCCGACGGGCCTGCGGGCAGCGGGATCGGAGGTCGACCTCGGCCACGAGCGCGGCGGGTCCGAAGACGGGAGGGGACGCGCGAACGACCCGCCCCGACCCGAGCCGACCCCGGAGACCGCGTGACGACCGCGATCGTGCTGTTCACCCGCGACCTACGTGTCCACGACCAGCCGGCGCTCGCCGCCGCGTGCCGCGGTGCCGACCGGGTCGTGCCGCTGTTCGTGTTCGACGAGACGATCCTCCAGTCGCGCTACGCCGCACCCAACCGCGTCAGCGCCCTGCTCGACAGCGTGCGCGACCTCCGCCACAGCCTGCAGCAGCGCGGTGGTGACCTGATCGTCCGTCGTGGCGACCCGGTCGAGCGGATCCATGAGCTGGCCGTCGAGGTGGCCGCCGACCAGCTCCACCTCAGTGCGGACGTCAGTGGGTACGCCGAGCGACGCGAGCAGCGGCTGCGGACGCTCGCGCGCGACCCGCTCCGCGGGCGCCTGTCGGTGCACGTCCACCCCGGCATCGTGCAGGTCCCGCCGGGTGACCTCTCGCCATCGGGCGGTGACCACTTCAAGGTGTTCAGCCCCTACTGGCGTCGTTGGGTCGTTGCCGACCACCGTATGCCGGAGCCGGCCCCGAACCACGTGCCCACCCCGATCGCTGGTCCGGACGACCCGCCGCTGGCCGGAGCCCTGCCGGCGCTCGAGGAGCTCACCGACGGCACGACCGCTCCGAACCTGCCCCCGGCTGGGGAGACCGCCGCACGCGAGCGCACCGATGCCTGGTTCGACGGCCCGATCGACGCCTACGACGACACCCGCAACCACCTGGCGGAGGACGGCACGTCCCGGCTGTCACCGCATCTGCACCTGGGAACGATCTCCGTGGCGGAGCTGGTCGCCCGGGTCGACCGCACCCGGCCAGGCCACGAGGCGTTCCTCCAGGAGCTGTGCTGGCGGGACTTCAACCACCAGCTGCTCGCGGCCCGGCCCGACCTCACCCACGCCGACGTCCGGACCCAGGGCGACGCGTGGCGTGACGAGCAGGACGCGGTCGAGGCCTGGAAGGAGGGCCTGACCGGCTACCCGGTGGTCGACGCGGGGCTGCGCCAGCTCCGGCGCGACGGGTGGATGCACAACCGGGCCCGGATGATCGTGGCCTCGTTCCTCACCAAGCACCTGTACGTCGACTGGCGCGTTGGGGCGTGGCACTTCATGGACCACCTGGTCGACGGGGACCTGGCCAACAACTTCGGCCAGTGGCAGTGGACCGCCGGGACCGGCACCGACTCGCGCCCCAACCGCATGTTCAACCCGGTGACCCAGGGGCAGCGCCACGACCCCGACGGGAGCTACGTGCGCGCCTACGTGCCCGAGCTCGCCGAGGTGGACGACGCCCACATCCACGCGCCGTGGGAAGCGGACGGGACCCTGCTGCGCGCCACCTCGGACTACCCGCCACCGATCGTCGACCATCGTGAGGCGCGCCAGCGGTTCCTCGCCGCCCGCGGCGCCTGAGCTCCCGGCCCACCGGCAGCGGCGAGGTGCGGCCGCCCGCGGAACTCGAGCTCCCGGCCCACCGGCAACG
>SKJX01000161.1 GCA_007121785.1 Nitriliruptoraceae bacterium | reverse complement strand
TCGCGCCCGACTGGCTCGCCGACGCCCTCCTCGCCCGGCACACCACCTGCACCCACCCCACCTGCCGCACCGCCGCGCGACGCGGCGATCTCGACCACGCCACCCCCTGGTGGCCGATCGACGATCGCCCAGGCGGCAGCACCGACCAGGCCAACCTCGCCCCCGTCTGCGCTCGCCACAACCGCAGCAAGGAACCCGACGGCTGGCAGGCAACCCAGCACCCGGATGGGCGGCGGACCTGGTCCCACCCCCGCACCGGCATCACCACCCACACCGAGCCGGACACGATGCCGCCCGCCGAACGCACCCGCTGGCACACCGCCGGACGCAGCGCTACCGCCACCGTCCACCCGAGCGACGGACCCCGGGCAGGACCGACCGGTACCGACCCGCCGGGCGAACGCGGCTGAGCCACCCCAGCGAACGCGGCTGGCGCACCCCAGCCACGGACCGACCGCTGCCACGCTCCGTTCACGGGCGTCCCCGCACCGACCTGCACCCGTCCAGGGGACCCGGGACCTGCTCGCGGCGCAGGTCCTTCCACACCTCGGCACGCCCCGATGCGGTCCCCTGGAAGCCAGTCGGCCCTACCGGAAGCCGTGTCGAACCTGGATAGTGAACCCACGGTCGGCGAAGATCCGTGAGGCCTATACGTGGCCGCCTGCCTCACGTTGAGCCACTGGCGAACCCGGGCCGTGCTTCGTTGGCTGTGAAGAAGCACGGGAGGTGTTGGCGGTGAATCCTCAACTTCGCTTGATCGTGTCCCTAACAGCGCCACTGACGGTTCTAGCTGCGTGCACGTCCGAAGCGGTGTCTCAGGAAGAGCTTGCCGCGAGCCAGGAAGAGCTTGCCGCTGCGGAGGAGGCCCTAGAGCAGCTTGGGGCCGAGCACGCAGCTGCACTCGAGCTCGCGGATGAGCTCGATGCGGTCCTCGCCGAGACGCAAGCCGAACGTGACGACCTCCAAGCACAGCTAGAGCCGTTCCTCACCGAGCAGTCCGAGCACGAACGAGCCGAGAGCGACGAGCAGCTCGAAACGGACACGGCATGGATCGACGCGCTCGAAGCTCATATCGAACAGCGCCTGGACGACCACTACACCGGGTTCTACCACGACCATGTCGTGATCTGCGACTGGCCCGGCGATATCGAGCCCGGAGCCACCCTTGACTGCAGCACAACCTGCACCTGCTCGGACGGCATCCACGGCTACCCCAGCCGGATCCATGTCGAGTGCGATGACGCCGGTGGCGCCACGTGGTACGAGCACAACGATCACGGCGACCGAGGTGCCGAAGGGACCTTCACCGGCGTCTCCGGGTGACGTCGTCACCATGGAGAGGGATGGGCGGGAAGCGCATCCCTCTCCATGCTCTGCGAGCCACCGGTCCCGCCAGCCCACGCGCTTCCCGGACGGGCAGGTGTTGCCCAGGAGCGGCCGATCGAGCAACTCGCCGTGCTCCCGGAGTTGCTCGGCGGTCAGTTCCTCGCTCACGTCGAAACTCGGACCTACCACCATGCCGGTCGCCCAGAGCACCCGATGGCACACCACCGGCCGCAGCGCGACCACCACCGACGACCGCGGCAAGCAACCGTGAGGCAGGTCCCGCCCACACCGCCTCCCGGACGAACGCGGCCGAGCCACCCTCCGCCACCAAGCCGCAACCGCGCCCGGCGCGGATCGATGCGGGCCGTCCGATCAGGTCCCTCCCGCGCCATGGGCCGGCTCGAGCGGAGGTCGAGTCGGCCACCGCGCTGCACGCCGGGCAGACCCCGAGCGGCACCACGGACCGCCTCGCGGCGATCCTCGTCGTCCTGATCCTGATGACCGTCGAGGGGGTCGCCCCCTCGCCACGCTCGGGGCGCTCCGCCCGCCCCCGCACCGACCGGGCCGCCAGCCGCGTCAGAGCATGTCGGCGACGGCGCTGCGCTCCTCCTGCAGCTCGGCGAGGGTGGCCTGCAGCTTCGCCTGGGCGAACTCGGACAGTTCGAGGCCCTGGACGATCTCGTACGAACCGGCACCGTCGGTGGTCACGGGGAACCCGGAGATCAGCCCTTCCGGCACGCCGTACGAGCCGTCGGACGGCACGGCCATGGAGACCCAGTCACCCGTGGCGGTCGGCGTCCCACCGCACCAGTCGCGTACGTGGTCGACCAGCGCGTTGGCCGCCGACGCCGCGGAGGACGCCCCGCGGGCGTCGATGATGGCCTTGCCTCGTTGCTGGACGGTGGTGAGGAACTCGCCCTCGATCCACTCGCGGTCGGTGATGACCTCCGTCGCCGGCTGGCCCCCGATCCGGGCGTTGTCGACGTCGGGCAGCATCGTCGGCGAGTGGTTGCCCCAGACCGCGAGGTTGGTGACGTCCTTGACCGGCACGCCGGCCTTCTTCGCCAGCTGCGTCTTCGCGCGGTTCTCGTCGAGCCGGACCATCGCGGTGATGCGGGAGGCGTCCACACCCTGAATGTTGGCGCTGGTGATCAGCGCGTTGGTGTTGGCCGGGTTACCGACCACCGCGACCTTCAGGTCGGACGCCGCGTTGCTGAGCGCCTTGCCCTGCGCGGTGAAGATCGCCCCGTTGTCCTTGAGGAGGTCGGCGCGCTCCATCCCCGGCCCACGTGGCTTCGCGCCGACCAGGCACGCGACGTTGGCGCCGTCGAAGGCGGTCGCCGCCTGATCGGTCATCTCGATCCCTTGCAGCAGCGGGAACGCGCAGTCGTCGAGTTCCATCGCGACACCCTCGAGCGCGGTGAGGGCGGGAGTGATCTCCAGCAGGCGCAGTTCGACCGGCGTGTCGGGCCCGAACATCTGTCCCGACGCGATCCGGAACACCAGCGCGTACCCGATCTGGCCGGCGGCGCCGGTGATGCTGACACGGACGGGCGAGCTCATCGTGGGCTCCTCGAGGAGACGGGAGGGAAGGTGCCCCGAGCCTAATCGTGGAGGGTGCGGGCCGTGCTCGTCTCCTCCGAGCTCTCCCCCGCGCCTGCTGAGCGCCTACCTCGAGGACCGGTTCCAGGAGCGGATCACCTACGGCGATGGTCTCGGCCGTCGGCGCCGGGGCGGCGATCACGCTGACGGTCCCCGAGGAGGGCTCGTGACGATCCACCACGCGGTGCGGTCGCGGTCGGTGTCCCAGGTCAGCCGGGAACTCACCGATCGGGTGTTGGCGACGATCGCTGAGCTCCCCGACCCGGATGACGGCGACGATCCCCAGGGAACCGACGGACTCGGACGCGATGATCACGGTCCGCTCCGACAAGCTCGGGTGGGTGACGGAGCATCGATGCCGATGCGCTGCTCGCCGCCCTGCCCGACGGGACCACGCCTCGCGTCCAGGTGGAGTTGGGCGGGTTCCCCCATCGCGGGAAGTCGGTCACGCTCCTCGATCACGAACCGGGCACCGACGAGCTGGGGGGCGCCGGGCCGTCTCACCCGGGGGGCGCTACCGTGGCGGTGCCCACCACGGAGGTCGCCCATCACCGTCCTCGAGCGGGCCTTCGCGGCCGCCTACGACCCGTTGATGGCGGGTGCCGAACGCCATGCGCTCGGTCGCCGCCGGGCCGAACTGCTCGACGGGCTCAACGGGCACGTCGTCGACGTCGGTGCGGGGACGGGCGCCAACCTGGCACACCTCGGCGGGGCCGTCAGCCAGGTCACCGCGCTGGAGCCGGCACCGTCGATGGCGGCTCGGCTGCGGACGCGCGCGACCCGGTGGCAGGACCAGCAGGACACCGAGGTGGTCGTCCTAGAGGCGCCAGCCGAAGCGATCCCGTTACCGGACGGCAGCGCCGATGCGGTCGTGGCCACGCTCGTGCTGTGCAGCGTCGACGACCCCATGCTCGCCATCCGGGAGATCCACCGCGTCCTGCGCGACGACGGCGTGCTGGTGCTGATCGAGCACGTCGCCTCCGAGCGCCCGGTCGCCGGTCGGGTCCAGCGCGTGCTCGCGCCCGCGTGGCGGGTCGTCGGCCGCGGCTGCCGGCTGTACCGGCCGACCCGCTCGTTGCTCACCGCCGGCGGCTTCGACGACGCCGAGGTGGTGCCCTGGACGCTGCCCGGCGGTCGCCCGACCGCACCGGCGATCAGCGGGGTCGCCCGACCCCGGTGACCGGACGCGCGCGCTGCCGCCGACGCCACCGTCCGCTCAGCGGGGCGGCAGGCCCCGTCGGGCCCGTGCCGCCTCGAGGGTGTTCTGCAGCAGCATCGTGACCGTCATCGGTCCGACGCCACCCGGGACCGGCGTGATGGCGTCCGCCACCTCGACGACCCCGTCGAAATCGACGTCGCCGACGAGCTTGCCGTCCTCACCCCGGTTGGTGCCCACGTCGATCACCACCGCACCGGGCCGCACCATGTCGGCGGTGATCAGCCCGATCATGCCCGCGGCGGCGACGATCACGTCGGCGCCGCGGCACACCGCCGCGAGGT
>SKJX01000123.1 GCA_007121785.1 Nitriliruptoraceae bacterium | reverse complement strand
GTCGGCGCCCCGGGTGGGCCGGGTGGCGGCGCGTCGGGCGCTGCTGACGGCGCGGAGGGTGCAGCGGTGGCCGGGGCCGCCTCGGTCGCCGTGTCGCGCTGGGCGGCTGACGCTGGCGTCGCGTTGCTGCCGTTGCTGCCGTTACTGCCGTTGCTGCCGTTGCGGCCGTTGTCGCGGGGGACCGGTGGCGGCAGCGGAGCGTCGTCGGCGCGCAGTTCGGCGAGCTTGGCCCACACCGCGTCGAAGGCGCGCATGGCCTGCTGTGCGTCGTAGAGCGCCCCGTGCGCCTGCTCCGGGTCGTGCGGGATGCCGAGCGCCCGGCAGGTCTTGGCCAGGCTGCGTGGCGCCTCCGGACCGGGGGCGATCAGTGGCAGCGCCAGCGTCTCCACGTCCAGCAGGTGGTGGTCCCAGGTCGGTTCGAGCCCCAGTTTGTGTGCGGTCATCTCCAGGTGACGGGCGTCGAAGTCGGGGACGGCTCCGACCAGGATGGCGCCCCGGGCGTCCTCGAGGAAGCAGGTGAGCCACTCGCTGGCGGGGCTCTTCTCCTGCGGCGCGATCCGTTCGTGGTAGTGGGTGAGCTCGAGCGCTGCCTCGTCGGCGCCGTCGGTCGTGTGGTGCGGGAAGAACTGGCGCGTCAGCTCGCGTCCATCCTCGAACCGCACGATCCAGGACACCTCGGTGAGCTCGTGGCGGCGGAAGTCGAGGCCCGTGGTCTCCGTGTCGATGAAGACGAACCGGGTCCCGCGGCGAGGGCTGCTCGTGGGCTCGCTCGCGTCGGACGTCGCCGCGTCCGCGTCGGTCGTGGCCGCGGTCGCGTCGGTCGTCCCGGCGGGCTCGTCGGTCGGTGGAGGCGGCGGCCTGGTCTCCTCGCCCGGTTCCGAGGTCGGGTCGGGTGGGGCGGTGCCGGCGGTCCACAGCTCGTGCGGGGTGCCGCTGGGCGGGGGTGGTGGCGTGCTCGACACGGCGGGTCCTGGTCGGCGGGGCGGATCGTCGGTCACGGTAGTGCGGCCGGGACGGCGACGACGTGCTCGCAAGCGAACGGATGTTCGGGTAGGGTCCGGCTCGTGCCGTCGGTCGTCCACAGGGACGTCGGGTCCTCCTCGGAGACGTCGCACCCAGGACGTACGGTGCCCTGAACGAGCTTGACCGACCCGGCCCGTCCGCCGGTGGTTGCCCGCCGGTTCGGCGATCTGAGTCCCAGCCCTGAGCCTGAAGCCCTGAGCCTGAAGTCCTGAGCATCCGGAGGCGCACGTGGAGAAGGAGAAGGCCCTCGAGCTGGCCCTCGCGAACATCGAGAAACAGTTCGGCAAGGGCTCGCTCATGAAGCTCGGCGACCAGGTCGCCGTCCAGATCCCCGCGATCCCCAGCGGTGCCCTGTCGCTGGACATCGCCCTCGGCATCGGTGGCTTGCCGCGCGGCCGGGTGGTCGAGGTCTACGGCCCGGAGAGCAGCGGGAAGTGCCTCACGGCCGACACCTACGTCTGGTCGGATGCCGGCCTCGAGACGATCTCGGAGCTGTTCGAGCGCGTCGGCGAGTCAACGACCTGCGTGAGTCGGGTCACCGACGTGAGCGAACAGGGTGTTCGGCTCGTCAACGAGGACGCGGCGTTGGAGCCCATGGCGGCGGTCACGCACAACAACCGCAAGCCGGTCTGGGACGTCACGCTCGAGTCGGGGCGGACCGTGACGGCAACAGCCAACCATCCGCTCCGTGTCCTCAACGAGCGCGGACGCATCGTCTGGCGCAACGTCGGGGATCTGGAGACCGGCGATGTGTTGGTGTCCGCCTTGTACGGCGCGGATGAGGCCACGGGCGATGATCTCTCCGAGGACGAGGCCGTCCTGCTCGGGTACCTCGTCGCCGAGGGCACGCTGGGTGAGCAGAACCGCCATGCCGTGGCCTCCACGAACGCGCACGATCCGGACGTCTTCGCGGAGTACTGCTCGTTGTTGGACCATGTGCTCGACGTTCCAGCTGACCGGGTGGCGACCTACTCGGGCAAGGACCACCGGGTCCACGATACGGTGCTTCGCCAGCGGCTCGCCGATGAGTACGGACTGGCCTACGTGGGTTCGGCGGCCAAGGAGGTCCCTGCCCGGGTGCGGACCAGTGGTCCCAAGGTGCAACGGGCGTTCCTCTCCGCGTTGTACGAAGGCGACGGTTGGATCGAGCGTGGCCCGGAGGTCGGGCTGACCACGGCGTCGGTGACCCTCGCCGAGCAGGTGCAGCTACTGCTGTACGGGCTCGGTATCCCCGCCTCGGTTCGTACGCGACGCCACGATGAACTCGACCGGGACTACCACACCGTGCTGATCGGGCCTGGTGGCGTGCCGCGCTTCTTCGAGCAGATCGGCTTCCGGTCGCAGCGCCGCTCGGAGCAGGTGGACACGCACCTCGCGGCTGCGCCGGACGATGTGCAGTTGCACGAGTTGGCGTCCGCTCCCTACACCTACGAGCGGATCACGTCGATCGAGTACGCCGGGGAGCAGCCGACCTTCGATGTGGTGCTGCCGAGGACGCACAGCTTCCTCGCCAACGGCGTGCTCTCCCACAACACCACGGTGGCCTTGCACGCGGTCGCGGAGGCGCAGCAGGCCGGCGGGATCGCGGCGTTCATCGACGCGGAGCACGCGCTGGATCCGACCTACGCGGACGCGCTCGGCGTCGACATCAACGAACTGCTGGTGTCCCAGCCGGACAACGGTGAACAGGCCCTGGAGATCGCGGACATGCTCGTGCGCTCCGGGGGTGTCGACATCGTCGTCGTCGACTCGGTCGCCGCGCTGACCCCGCGCGCGGAGATCGAAGGGGAGATGGGCGACACCCACGTCGGGCTCCAGGCCCGCCTGATGTCGCAGGCGCTGCGCAAGCTCGCCGGCTCGCTGAAGCGATCCAACACCACCGCGCTGTTCATCAACCAGCTACGCGAGAAGGTCGGGGTGATGTTCGGGTGCTTCTCGTACAACACGCGTGTCACCCTGGCCGACGGTTCGCAGGAGAAGATCGGCAAGATCGTCAACCAGCAGCTGCCCGTCGAGGTGCTCTCCTACGACACCGAGCGGGACGAGTTCGTCGCCAAGAAGGTCGTCAACCACTACGACAACGGTCCAACGGATGCGTTCCTCCGGTTCACGGTGGCGCGCGGCTCCGAGAACGGTCGCTCGCAGTTCTCGGTCACAGCCAACCACCTGCTCGCGACGCCGCAGGGATGGGCGCACGCCGGCGACCTCCAGGTCGGTGACCCGGTGCTCCAGCAGGTGGAACACCGCCTCTCCGGGTTCCAGTGGGATGTCATCCTCGGGTCGCTGATGGGGGACGGATCGCTGTCCCCGACCCGCAGCGGACACGGCGCCCGGTTCCGGATCGGGCACGGTGCCAAGCAGGCCGAGTACGCCGATTGGAAGGCGTCGCTGTTCGGCAACCTCAACGTGTCGCATTCCACCGATGATCACGGCGCGGTCTTCTACGACGTGCAGCCGTTGCCAGAGCTCGCAGCGTTGCGCGAGGCGGTGTACCTCGGTGAGCAGAAGGTCCTCAGTTGGGACTACCTCAAGCGGCTCACCCCGTTGTCGATCGCGCTGTGGTACCAGGACGACGGGTCCTTCGCGTTGCGGTCGAAGGGCGTGCAGGCGCGGACAGCCGGGGGATCCGGTCGGAGCGAGATCTGTGTCCAGGCGCTGGAGCGCAGCTCCCGCCAGCGGCTGCGTGACCACCTGGCCGACACCTGGGATCTCCAGGCCAAGCTCGTCGAGTGGGGAGGGAACGCGATCCTGCAGTTCCCGACCGCGGAGACCGCGAAGCTGCACGCGCTCATCGCGCCGTTCGTGCACCCATCGATGGAGTACAAGCTGCTGCCACGGTTCCGGGGCCGCTTCGACGTCCAACCGGTGTTCGAACCCGCCCGTCAGGTCGCCGTGCCGATGCCCGTGACCGACATCAGCGCCGCCCCCCCGAACGGTCGGGCGACCCACCGCTACGACCTCGAGGTCGAGGGGACCCACACCTACCTCGCCGACGGGGTCGTGGTGCACAACAGCCCGGAGACCACGCCCGGTGGGCGTGCGCTGAAGTTCTACAGCTCGGTGCGGTTGGACGTGCGACGGATCGAGACGTTGAAGGACGGGACGGAGGCGGTCGGCAACCGGGTCCGCGTCAAGGTCGTCAAGAACAAGGTGGCCCCGCCGTTCCGCCAGGCGGAGTTCGACATCATCTACGGCGAAGGCATCTCCAAGGAGGGGTCGCTGATCGACGTCGGAGTCGAGGAAGGCATCGTGCGCAAGGCCGGTGCTTGGTACACCTACGACGGCGAGCAGCTCGGCCAGGGCAAGGAGAAGGCGCGGCTGTTCCTCAAGGAGAACCTCGACCTCGCCGCGGAGATCGAGAAGAAGATCAAGGAGAAGCTCGGCATCGACCCGGCCGCGGCGGACCCGG
>SKJX01000062.1 GCA_007121785.1 Nitriliruptoraceae bacterium | reverse complement strand
GGTCAGCCGCCGCCGCTGGATCGGACACCGCAGCCGTCGGGGTCGCGATGAGCGCCCCGGTCCAGGCGACGGACCTCGACACCGCCGGGCTGCGTGCGGCGGTGGCCCGCCGCCTACGCGACGATGACGAACTGGCCGGCGACCGTGCCGATCGTCCGGCGTTGCGGCGAGCGGTCGCTCGCGCCCTGGCGGCCGAGGGCGTGGTCGCCGCCCCGGAGGTGTGGGCCCGGCTGGTCCGGGACCTGGTCGACGACCTGGGTGGGCTCGGACCGCTGGAGGCGCTGTTGCGTGACCCGAGCGTCACCGATGTGATGGTCAACGGAGCGGACGAGGTCCACGTCGAACGCGGGGGGCAGCTCGAACCTGCCCCGGTGCGGTTCGACGACGACGCGCACGTGACCAAGGTGGTCGCTCGCACCCTCGGGCCACTCGGTGCCCGCCTCGACCGGGCGTATCCGTTCGTCGACGCGGTCCTGCCCGGCGGGGTGCGCCTGCATGCGATCCTGCCCCCGCTGGCCGAACGGCCCACCGTCACCCTGCGGCGGGTCCCGGCGGTCGTGCCGGACTGGGACGAACTGGAGGCCACCGGGGCCGTGCCCGGCGACCTCCGGGCACTGCTGCGCGATGCGGTGGCCTCCCGGCGCAACCTGGCCGTCTGCGGTCGCGCGGGGGTCGGCAAGACCACGCTGCTCGCCCGCCTGCTCGCGGAGGTCGGTGACGACCGCGTCGTGGTGATCGAGGACGCCCCGGAGCTGCGCCGGCCGGCCGCGCACACCGTCCACCTGCGCACCCGAGCGGCCACACCCGACGGCGTCGGTGCGGTCGACCTTGCCGCGTTGGTGCGCAACGCGCTGCGGATGCGGCCCGACCGGTTGGTCGTCGGCGAGGTCCGCGGCGCGGAAGTGGCCGACCTCCTCCAGGCGATGAACACCGGCCACGACGGCTCGATGACCACGGTGCACGCCAACGGGGCCGCGGAGGCGCTGACCCGGCTCGAGGGGATGGCGCTGCTGGCGGGCATCCCGCTGGACGCCGCTCGGGCCCAGGTCGCCACCGCGCTCGATCTGAACGTGGTGCTCGACCGGGACCGTGACGGACGTCGGCGCGTCGTCGCCCTGACGGAGATCGAACCCGGATCGGACCGGGCGACGGTGCGGGAGCTGTGGGCATGCTGACCCGACGTGATGCGGGGATCGACCCGACCGTGCTGGACCGCCTCCGCATCGAGGTCGCCGCCGGCGTCCCTCCCGCCGACGCCGACGCGCTGCCCGAGCGGTGCCAGCGCGCGCTGCGGCTCGCGGACGCCGTCGGGGCACCGCTGCTGGACGCCGTGGATGCAGCTCGTGCCGCTCAGGACGACGTGGACGCCGCCCGACGCGCCGTCGCGGTCGCGTCCGCGCAGACGCGGGTGGTCGCTGGCGGCCTGGTCGTCGCCCCGGCCGTGCTGGTGCCGGGCCTGGGTCGTCTGGTCGGCGCTGATCTGCTCGACTTCTACGGCAGCGGCCTGGGGCTGCTGGTCCTCGCGGTCGGCGTCACGTTGCTGGCCGTCGGCACCGCGATCGTGCTGCTGCTGGTGCGGCGGGTCGACCGGGCACCGCGGGCGGCGCGTCGCCCGGGTGGGCCGCTGGCCGCGCTCGGGGCCGTCATCGCCGGTGGTCTCACCTGGATCGTGCTGACGCCAGCGTTGGCGCCGCTCGCCGCCTTGGGTGTCCATCACGTGGTGTCGCCGCGCTCCCATGCTCGCGTGCCGCCCGCCGACGGCACGGACGAGGCCGCCGACCTGGCCGCCACTGCGCTCAGCGGCGGGGTGAGCGCGCCGGAAGCGCTGCGGCTGGCGGCCGACGAACTGCCCGACCTCGCCGGACGGTTGCGTCGCCTCGCCTTCGGGCTGGAGCTCGGCATGGACGGTGACGACCTCGCCTCTGGCGGGCCGGAGGCGGCGGGTGTCGGGACCGGTCCCGCGCGTCGAACCCGCGCCGAGGCGTCTGCCCGTGGCGGGGTGTCCGCCCGTGGCGGGGTCGTGGACCCCCTCCATCGGGTCGCCGCGATCGTGGTCACCGCCGAGCGGACCGGCGCGCCGTTGACCCCGAGCCTGCGCCACCTGGCCCGGGAGCTCCGGGCCGACGATCTCGCGCGGGTCCTGGCCGCCGCCGAGCGACTGCCCGCGCAGCTGACCTTCCCCACCGCCCTGTGCCTGCTGCCTGCGACCGTGCTGCTGGTCGGTGCGCCGATCGTGCACGCGGGGCTCGCAGCAGCCGGCACCTGAACGAGAGGAGAGGCACGTGCCCGACCCTTCGCACCCCACCCACCCCGCCGGAACCGGCCCGGCGGCCGAGACGTCGTCGAGCGAACCTGCGCCTGAGGAGGTCCCTCGCGGCGAGCGTCACCTGCGGCTCGTCGACGACGAGGACGGATCGCTGGTGACCGAGTACGGCCTGATCGCGGTCGTGGCCGCGACCGTCGCGGGGGTCATCATCCAGTGGGCGTCCGGGGGCGCGCTCGTGACGCTGTTCAACGCCCTGATCCGTCAGGCGCGGGACCTCGTCGGCGCATGAGCCGTCGCCCACGCGTGGCCCGGACCTGGTCCGGGCCACGCCCACCCGCAACGTCCGACCCGCCCGTGGTGCCCGACCCGCCGGTCACGCCCGACCCGCCCGCGCGCGGCCCAGCCAGACCACGAGGACCCACGCGGGACACGGCGCGGCGACCTGAGCCAGCCGGGCGGTGCCGCGTCGGTCCGGGGCAGGCGGGGATGCTGAGCCTGGAAGCCGTCCTGCTGCTGCCGGTCATCGCGCTGCTGGTCGTCGGCGTGCTCGGCGTCGCGGTCGTCGTCCGTGACGTGCTGCTGGTCCACGAAGGCGCGCGTGCGGGCGTCCGGGTGGCGGCGACGACCACCGGCTCCGCGCCGGTGGTCTCGGCCGTGGAGGCGGCCGTCCCCGAGATCGACGTCGCCGTGGAGGTCAGCCCGGCCGATCGCGGTGACGGCGACCTGGTCACCGTGACCGTGCGCACCGACCGGCAGCTCGGACCCGTCACCCATCCGATCACCGCGAGCGCGGTCGCGCAGGTGGAGCCGGCCGTCGGGACGACCGCGGTCGAACGGGGACCGCCGTGAGCGGTCGCGTCGAGCCCGCTGGCGCTACCCCGGAGCCCGTCCGCACGAAACGAGCTGCTGTTCCAAAGGCCACGGTGAGTGCCGAACTGGAGGGCGTCCCGGCCGCGCCCGTCGCTCCCGACGCAGGCTCGGTCGCGTTCACCTTCCCGCTGCTGCTGTGGGTGTCGGTGCTGGTCGCGTTGCTGGCGATCGACCTGGGTGGCTACCTGATCGCCACCTCGCGGGCGCAGTCGCTGGCGGACGCTGCCGCACTGGCGGCGGTCAGCGCCGATGTCCAGACCGTCGCCAGGCCGAGCCCCGCCGCGGCCGCACAACGGGTCACCGCCGCTGGAGATGGGCAGCTCGAGTCCTGCAGCTGCCGATCCGGCCGTGAGACCGCGGAGGTCACCGTCAGCGTCGCCGTCCCCGGCCTGCTGCTGCCCACCCTCGGTGCCGGACGGGTCGCGGCGGACGCGGCGGCGATCCTCGCCCCACCGGCCGATCTGCCGCCCGGTCCCACCCGCGGCCGCGCCGAGTGGCCCCGACCACCTGACCTCGAGCCGATATCATGACATCGATATCGGAGGTGCCGACCATGCCCGACGTCCTCGTCCGTGGCGTCGATCCGGCCACGCTGGCCCGCATCGATGCGGTCGCCCAGCGATCCGGTGTGAGCCGCAACGTCCTTCTCCGGGAGCTGTTGACTCGCTACGCCGAGAAGCAGGAGAGCGGAGCGCTCACCGACGAGCAGATCGATGCGTTCGGTTCCTCGGTGCGCGACCTGCTCGAGGCCGACCTCCGGGCAACGGCCTGGCGCCGGTGACCTCCACCGCGACCTGGCTGGTCGACACCTCGGCACTCGCCCGTTTCGCGGTTGCCGAGGTCGGCGACGTCCTGCGCCCACGGATCGACGCCGGCCATATCGCCGTCAGCGCCGTCACCTGGCTCGAGATCGGCCACACCGCACGCTCGCGCTCCGATCACGACCAGTCCCAGCGACGCGTCCTCGACCGTCTCCAGCTCGTGTACAGCTCACCTCGCAGCGAGCGGCGAGCGATCGACGTACAGCAGGCTCTCATGGACGTTGGTCATCACCGAGCCGTGAAGCTCCCCGACCTGCTGATCGCCGCCGTGGCCGAGGCCGAAGGCCTGACCGTCCTGCATCACGATGGTGACTTCGACCGCATCAGCGCCGTCACCGGCCAGCCGGCCGAATGGATCGTGCCCGCGGGCACGATCTCGTGAACCTCTCCTCGTCGTTGGACATCAGCGCGGGTGAGGGATGATCGCGCCGATCTGTACTTCAGTGACGCTCTTGCACTCTGATGATGACGTTGCAGTTCAGTGATAGCGAAGGCGTGGCATGAACGTGGCGGACCCCATCGTGTCGGTGGTGCCATCGTTGCACGGTCCGGTCCTGGCCGTGCTCGCACGGACCAGCGCGCCGCTGCGGCAGGCGGACGTCTACCGTCTCGCTGCGGCGGGGTCGTACTCCGGCGTGCGCAAGGTGCTGCTCCAGCTCATTGAGCATGGTGTGGTCGAGGAGGTCCCCGGGGGTTCCGCCTGAACCGCGATCACGTCGCCGCTGATGCCATCGTCCAGCTCGCGTCGCTCCACCGGGTACTGGCCGAGCGGCCACGAGGGTGGGCCGCCGGCCACGACGACGTCGGGTTCGTCGGTCTCTTCGGTTCCATGGCCTGCCGCGACGGTGACGAGACCAGTGACATCGGTGTGCTGGTCGTCGCCGAACTGCCGGCCGAGGACCGGTCCGAGCTGCGTGACGACCTGACCGACCTGCTGGCCCGATGGACCGGCAACGACGGACACGTCCAGGTCCTCGACCATGCTGCCGTGGCTCGTCTGGTGGACGAGCGGGCCCCGATCGTCGAGACGTGGGCAGCCGATCTCCAGCCAGTGGTTGGCCAGCCACCATCCCTTCGTCCATCGGTCCACACGTGAGCCCCCGCCAGCAGGCGTGCAGCCGCGACGATGCCCGCAGCCGGCTCGCCGACGCGGGTTCGATGATGGTCGTTGCGGACCTCGTCATCGACGACGACACAATCCCCGGGGTCGCCGGTGCGCTGGCCGTCCTGGCAGGGATCGCCGCTCCCGACGTTGCGTGCTGCGCCGTGCTCGGACGCAGGCACCCCGGGCCGAACCATCGGGAGGCCCTGAAGCTGCTCGAGACCGTCGAGCCGAACGGCCAGGCGATGGCGAAGGATCTGCGCCGGCTGCTCGGTCGCAAGGGCGACGCCCACGACGGGGGTCGGAGTCCTCGCCGTAGGCGAGGAGCGCAGGATGGTCGAGTGGGCGCACCGGTTGCTCAGCAACGCCGATGCCACGCTGGAGCTCTGACGGCCGCACGGCCTGGACGGCCTGGAGGGAGGTCGGTCACGCCCGGTCGTTCGTGGTCGGCTCCCGAGCGAGCAGCAGGTCCAGCACGTCCACCGCCCCGGCCTTGTCCAACGGATCGTTGCCGTTGCCGCACTTGGGGCTCTGTACGCACGACGGGCAGCCGGTCGAACACCGGCACGTCGCGATCGTCCGGCGGGTCGCCGCCAGGTGCTCGGGCAGCCGCCGGTAGGACCGCTCCGTCAGCCCGGCCCCGCCGGGGACGCCGTCGTAGATGAACACCGTCGGGCGATCGGTGTCCGCATGCCAAGCGGTCGACAACCCGCCCAGGTCCCACCGGTCGCACAACGCCAGCAGCGGCAGCATCCCGATCGCCGCGTGCTCGGCCGCATGCAGCGCACCCGGCACCCGCGCCGGCGGGAGGCCGACGTCATCCAGTACGCCGTCGGGGATCGCGCACCAGACCGCGACCGTCGCCAGCTCCTGCGGCGGAAGATCGAGGTCGATGCGGTCGAGCACCTCGCCGGTGCCGATGCGCAGCACCTCGTAGCCGGTGACCTGCAACGTGACCTGGACCGCCCCATAGGCGACGTCGACCTCGCCCCACGCGGTCCGGTCGGCGATCTCCAGCACGGCGACGTCGGTGTCGGTCCGCGGGCGGGTGGTGATGTCCAACCGGTCGGCGGGCTCGGCCAGCGCCAGCCGCCGATCCAGATCCAGCTGCGCGATCCGCAGCTGCCGGCCCTGGTGGAGGTAGGTCGCCCCCGTGTGGACCTGCCGGTGGGCACGGGCCTCGTCGACGTCGCCGATGACTGCCCCGGTCTCGGTATCGATGATGCGCACGTCCTGCCCGCCGGTGGATCGCAGGTTCACCTCCGCGGCCGCCCGTCCGCGTGCGGCCCACACGGTCCGGCCGCCGCGACGCACCAGCCGACCGGCGGTCACCTCGGCGTCCAACAACTCCGGGGCGGTCGGGCCGAACCAGCGGGCGGCTTCGTCGTCGGTGAGCGGCGACTCCTGCGCGGCGCAGCGCAGGTGCGGGCCGAGCAGGTAGCGGTTGGCCGGGTCGACGATGGCGTCCTCGGGTGGGCGTCCCGTCAGCTCGGCCGGGTGGGTGACCAGGTAGTGATCCAGCGGATCCTCCTGGGCGATGAGCACGCCCGCGGCAGCATCACCGCTGCGACCCGCCCGGCCCAGCCGCTGCCAGAACGACGCGGTCGTGCCCGGCCAGCCGGCAAGCAGCACCGCGTCCAGCCCGGCCACGTCGATGCCCAGTTCCAGCGCCTGGGTCGCCGCCACCCCGCGCAGCTGACCGTCGCGCAGCCGCTGCTCGAGCTCGCGACGTTCCTCCGCGAGGTAGCCGGCGCGGTAGGCCGCGACCGTGTCGGCGAGCACCGTGCCGTCCGCGTCGCTGGTATCCCCCAACCGCTCCTTCGCCGCGAGCGCGATCACCTCCGCGCCCTTGCGTGACCGGGTGAACGCCAGGGTCTGGACACCGGCGCCCACGAACGCCGCCAGCAGGTCGCCGGTCTCGCGCAGCATCGACCGGCGGGCGTCGCCGTCCTCCTCCAGGGGCGGCAGCCACAGCCCCAGGTCGAGGGCGCCGTGCGGGGCGCCGTCGACGACGACCTCGCCGACGTCCAGTCCCGTCAACTCGCTGGCGTGCTCACCGGGGTTGCCGATCGTGGCCGAGGCCAGCAGGAACGTCGGGTCCGCGCCGTAGCGCTCCAGCAGCCGGCGCAGCCGGCGCAGCACGATCGCGACGTGGCTTCCGAACACCCCGCGGGCCACGTGCGACTCGTCGACGATGACCGTCCCCACCCGGTGAAGGACGTCGGCCCACCGTTGGTGGTCACCCAGCAGCGACGCGTGCAGCAGGTCCGGGTTGGTCAGGATCCAGTTGGCGGTGCGGCGGATCGCGTCACGTTCGGGGCGCGGGGTGTCGCCGTCGAGCACCGCGGCACGTAGCTGCGGGAGCTTGAGCTGGCGCAACGCCCGCAGCTGGTCGCGGGCCAGCGCCTTGGTCGGTGCGAGGTAGAGCGCCACCGATCGGTCGTCGGCCAGCAGGTGCTCGATCGTGGGCAGCTGGTAGGCCAGGCTCTTGCCGGATGCGGTCCCCGTCGCCACGACCAGGTGCTCGCCGGCACGGGCCCGTGCGAGCACCTCCGCCTGGTGTGACCACAGCTCGGTGATGCCGGCCTGCTCCAGTCGGTGCACCAGCGCGGCCGGCAGGTCGTCAGGCATCGCGGCGGTGCGGGCACGGCGGGCTGGCAGCCGCTCGAGGTGAACCAGCCGTTCGGCGTCTGCGACGTCGTCCGGGGCCACCTCGACGTCCAGGTGCCCGCCCGGGGCCACCGACGTCCCGGGGCGCGCGAGCAACTCCAGCACGTCCCGGGGGTCCGTGGTCCGCTCCTCGCGTCCGCTGCGGCTCGGCACGGTAGCGCCGGCGCGCTAGCGTCCCGCCGACCCCGAGGGGAGCTGGCACGACGTGGAGTTGCTGACGGTCTCGAGCACCGAGCGCGACGGATGGACGATCCTCGCCCTGGTCGGACAGTTGGACGTGGCGACCGCGCCCGACTTCCGCCAGGCGCTCCAGGAAGCCCAGTACACCGGCGCGAACCGGATCGTGCTCGACCTGGCCAGCCTGGAGTTCCTCGATTCGTTCGGGCTCGGCGTGATCCTCGGCGGGGTCAAGCGCGCCGCCACCCACGAGGGCCGGCTGGTGATCGCGGGCGTGTCCCCGCGCGTCCACCAGGTGTTCGAGCTCGCCGGCATCGCGGACGCCTTGCCGCTGGCCGACGACGTCGACCAGGCGATGTCGAGCTGACACCGGCGTCACGAGACGACCGCACCGGGTCCCGTGCGGCCCAGCGGATCGGGGGCTGGCCGTCCGTCCGCTCGGACGTCACTAGCATCGCTCGGCGAGGACAGGAGGCGGGGTGGAGCTCGACGACCGGACCCTGACGAGCGTCGCCGCCTACGACGAGTACGCGCGCGCCTACCAGGAGTCCCTGCGGCTGCGGCGGCCCGTCGCGGACGTGCGCCGCTTCGCGGACCTGGCCACCCGCGGCGACCTGGTGCTCGATGCCGGCTGTGGCCCGGCTAACGACCTGCGGCTGCTGCGCGATGCCGGTGTCCACCCGGTGGGCGTCGACCTGTCGCTGGGTGCGTTGCGCGAGGCGCGGATGCTGCTGCCCCGCCATCCGCTGGTGCAGGCGCCGTTCCACGCGCTGCCGTTCCGGCCGCGCTCGTTCGGTGGGCTGTGGCTGTCGGGCACCTTCAACCACCTGCCCCGGGCGGCGTGGCGTCCGACGTTCGCGCGGCTGCTCGACCTGCTCGACCGCGGACCGGTGTACCTCGCCGTCTACCGCGGCGACCGCGATCTGGCTGAGGTCGAGCATCCGGTGCTCGGCACGGTCCACGACTCCGAAGCGTCGGACGCCGAGGTGGAGGCGCTGCTCGCCTCCCACGGGGTCAAGGACCTGACCGTGGAGATCCGGCCGGATCCGATCCTGGATCGACGGCGTCCCTGGGTCGTCGCGCTCGGCACGTTCGAACGCTGACGCCTCGCCGCGTGGACAGGTGCGCCGATGAAGTTCATGACCGTGCTGCTCTCCGCCTTGTCCGCGCCACGGTCCGGCGGCAGCGCCCGTGCGGTCGTGCGGCTGCTGGCCATCCTGGTCGCGTCGGTGCTGGTGTTCAGCGTCGGATTCCAGGTCCTGATGGAGGTCGAGGGTCAGGACCACAGCTGGGCCTCGGCGGTGTACTGGACCGTGGTCACCATGACCACGCTGGGGTTCGGCGACATCGTGTTCGAGTCGGACCTCGGGCGGATCTACTCGGTGGTGGTCCTGCTCGCCGGTGCGCTCCTGATCCTGGTGCTGCTGCCGTTCACGTTCATCCAACTGGTCTACCTGCCGTTCCGGGCCGCAGCGCAGGAAGCTCGCGCGCCACGCCGGCTCCCCGATGACGTGTCGGGCCACGTCCTGGTGACCGGACGCAGCCCCATGGAGGAGCTGCTGATGCACCGGGCGGCGATCGCCGGGGTGCCGTACGCGTTGATCGTCGAGGACGTCGACGAGGCGGTGTCGCTCCACGATGCCGGGTACGACGTGCTGGTGGGGCGGCTCGACGATCCGGAGACCTACCGGGCGGGACGGGCGGAGCACGCCGCGCTGATCGTCACGGCCAGGAGCGATCAGGCCAACACCAACGTCGCGTTCACCGTCCGCGAGGTGACCGGGGCCAGCACGGTGGTGGCGACCGCGACCTCGCCGGACTCCATGGACGTGCTCGAGCTGGCGGGCGCGGACCGGGTGGTCCAGCTCGGCCAGCTGCTCGGCGAGGGGTTCGCCCGCCGCATCCTGGCACCGACCGCGCGCAGCAGCGTCATCTCCAGCTTCTCCGATCTGGTGATCGCCGAGACCTCGGCCGCGGGTACCGAACTGGTCGGTCGCACCCTCGGCGAGCTGGATCTGCGTGCGCGGTTCGGGGTGTCGGTGATCGGTCGTTGGGACCGTGGCGCGCTGGAGCTCGCCAAGCCGGGCTCGGTCGTCGAGGAGACGTCGATTCTGCTGCTGGCTGGCACCGCGGATGCGCTGGCGGCCTACGACGCGGCGTACGCCCCCGACGAGGCTGATCTCGACAATGACGGGTTGGTGGTGATCCTCGGAGGTGGCCGGGTCGGCCGAGCCACCGCCACCGCGTTGGAGGAGGCCGGCACGCCGTACCGGATCGTCGAGACCGACCGAGAGCGGGTCGCGCATCTCGAGCACGCGGTCGTGGGCGACGCCGCCGACCGCGAGGTGCTGCGCGAGGCCGGCATCGACCGCGCCGCCGCGGTCGTGATCACCACGCATGACGACGACACCAACGTCTACCTGACGCTGTACTGCCGCAAGCTGCGGCCGGACATCGAGATCCTCGGGCGCGTCGACTCCGACCGCAACCTCAGCACCATGCACCGTGCCGGCGCCGACCTCGCGCTGTCGTACGCGTCGACGGGCGCGATCGAGGCGTGGAACGCCCGGCGGGCGGATACGACGTTGCTGCTGGCCGAGGGGTTGGTGGTCTTCCGGGTCCCGACGCCGCAGGAGCTCGTGGGCCGACGGTTGGACCGTTCCGGCCTGGCCGAGTCCATCGGGTGCCACGTGGTCGGGTTCGCGCAGGACGGTGTCTGCACTACCGACCTGGATGGGACCACCGAGCTACCGTCGGATGCGGACCTGATCCTCATCGGTGACACCGCGGCCGAGGAACGCTTCCTCTCGCGCTACGTCGCGCCGGCGGAGAGGTCGTGGTGGGACCGGCTGCGGGGGACGCTCCCGGGTCGGTGAGGGCGCCCGGGCCTCCGGCGCGCCTACGGTGGCGCAGCCGGCGCGGGCACGGTGGCGCAGCCGGCCCCTCCGGCGGCGAACCCGGCTAGCGGCAGATGCGGTTGAGGAACGGTCCCGCCGCCTCGTGCAGCGGCCGGATCGCGACGTCGGCGCCGATCTGCTGGAGCAGTTCCTCGTTTGCCAGATCGTCGGCCGCGACGGCGATCTTCCCCTCGTAGCCGTGCTGGCGGAAGGCGGAGAGCAGGTGCCGGTTGCTGTCGAGGTCGCGTAGCGTGGAGATCACCCAGCGGGTCCGTGTCAGCGGCAGCTGCTCGGGCAGGTCCGGGTCCTCCGCGTCCCCGTAGATCACCGGTACCTGTGGATCGTCGATGACGCTGCGCGGATCGAAGTCGACGCCCAGGACGTCCTCGCCGCGCTCGCGCAGCCCTTCGACCACGGTGGCGCCGAACCGGCCCAGCCCGATGACGATGAACTCCGGTTCGGGCGTGCCGTCGTCGAGGTCCAGGTCCGGTTGCGGCGGCCGGAACTCGAAGATCCGCAGCATCGGCTCGATCCGGTCGAAGATCGCGTCGGAGCTGTAGATCAGGTAGGTCGACGCGCTGATGGTGACCAGTCCCACGGCGGTGACCAGCCCCACCACGTCGCTGCCGATCTGCCCCTGCGCCACTCCCAGCGCGACCAGGATCAACGAGAACTCGCTGATCTGGGCCACGGTGAGCCCTGCCTTGAACGACACGCGCTTGCGGTAGCGCATGAACCCCATGATGACCATGACGATGATGGGGTTGCCGATCAGCACGAACAGCGAGAAGATCACCGCCGCGCCCAGCTGATCGAGCGCGCTGGCGAGCTCGAACTGCGTGCCCAGTTCGATAAAGAAGAACACCAGCAGGAAGTCCCGCAGGGTCGACAGCCGACCGCTGATCGCCTCCCGGTAGGGGGTGGACGCCAGCGACATCCCGGCCAGGAACGCGCCGACCTCCTCGCTGAACCCGAGCAGGATCGAGATGCTGGCGAGACCGACCGCCCACATCACCGCGGCCAGCACCAGCAGCTCACCGGAGCGTGCCAGCACGTGGGTGACGCGCGGCGCGACGTAGCGGCCGACCAGACCGACGAAGATCAGCAGCACGGCCCCGCGCAGCACGACGCCGACGATCTCGTTGACGACGCCACCCTCGGCGCCGCTGCCGGTCGCGGTGATGACGATCATCGCCAGGACGACGACGATGTCCTGGACGATCAAAAACCCCAGCGCGATCTTGCCGTGGAGGTCGTCCAACTCACGTTTGTCGGTCAGCAGCTTGACGATGATGATCGTCGAGGAGAACGTCAGGGCGACCGCGATGTAGGCAGCGGGCACGACGTCGAACCCGAGCCCGATCGCGATCGCGAACCCGATGACGGAGGTGAACAGCACCTGCCCGAGCCCCGTCGCCAACGCCACAGGCCCGAGCCGCTTGACCAGCCGGATGTCGAGCTTCAGGCCGACGACGAACAGCAGCAGCGAGATGCCGATCTTGGCCAGCAGCTCGATCTCCGAGGTGGCCTCCACCAGCCCGAGCACCTCCGGGCCGACCGCGATGCCGGCAGCGATGAGCCCGACGATCAGCGGCTGGCGCAGCAGCAGCGCGAGCGCGCCCGCGGCGACGCAGACGCCCAGCACGACGGCGACCTGCTCGAACACCCCCACGTCCACGCGTGCCTCCGGTCAGCCGACCGGGGCAAGGTAGCTGCTGGGCGCGTCCGCTCTCCGGGCGTGTCCGTCTCCGGCGCGTCCGCTCCCCGGCGCGCGTCTGCACCCGGTGGGCCGCGTCACGCGTCGCAGGCGCGCTCGAGCGTGGCACGCTCCACCTCGACGGACCCGAGGACCTCCGAGGCCATCTGCCCGTCGAACGTGGCCAACGGGGCGATGTACTCGACCAGCAGCAGGGTGCCGTCGCCGCTGGCGTACAGCCCGGCGACGCGCAGGCTGGCGGGCTGGCCGGTCGCGCCGAAGGTCAGCGTGGTGCGGCGGGCCGCGTCCATGCCGGGGACCTCGGTCTCGACCGCGTCGTCGGCCTCCATCGCGACCAGATCGTCGCGGGGCTGCGAGGCCGCGCCGACCGTGAGGTCGTCGGCGGACTCGTCGCCGCAGCCGACCACCACCTGCAGGCGGGTCGCCGGTTCGTCCGGGGTGAACCGGTGGATCGCGATCAGGTCGTCGTCGGGTTCCTCCGTCTCCTCCTCCCAGCCGGACGGGACCTCCAGGCTGACCCCCGACACGGACGTGGCCGTGGTGCCTCCGCAGGCGGTCAGCAGCACGGTGATCAGCCCGACGGCCACGGGGACGCCGAGGTGGAGGCGGGGCAGGCGGGTGTGCATCGGGACGCGGAGCCTGACGAGGTCGGCGAGGCCGGCGAGCGGCGTGACGTGCGTTCGGCGCGCTCTTGGCGCGACATCGGACGGGGTCCCCCTTCGGGGACCCCGCGCGTGGGCGACGCGCCGCTGGACGGCGACCGCACGTGCACCGTAGTTGACACCGTCGGGTCCCCGGCCCACCTTCACCGCCCCCGACCGCCGGATCCGCGGTCGGTCGGACCCGTGTGTCGTGCCGCAGGCCGTGCGGCGTGCAGGAGGGAAGTCCCCCACGTGGCAGAGAACCTCGTCATCGTCGAGTCACCGGCGAAGGCCAAGACCATCGAGCGGTACCTCGGGTCCCGCTTCAAGGTCCTGGCCTCCTACGGCCACATCCGTGACCTGCCACGGTCGGACTTCGCCGTGGAGTTCGACGACGGTGCGGCGCAGCTGGTCTACGAGGTGCCGGAGAACGCCAAGAAGCACGTCGCCGCGTTGCGCAAGGCCGCGAAGGACGCCGACACGGTCTGGCTGGCGCCCGACCTCGACCGGGAGGGTGAGGCGATCGCCTGGCACGTCGCGGAGGTGCTCGGTCTCGATCCGGACCAGACCAACCGCGTCACCTTCGACGAGATCACCGAGCCGGCCATCCGCGAGGCGTTCGAGTCGCCGCGCTCGCTCAACACCGCGCTGGTCGACGCCCAGCAGGCGCGGCGTGCGGTCGACCGCATCGTCGGCTACCGGCTCTCGCCGGTGCTGTGGCGCACGGTCGCCTCAGGCATCTCCGCCGGGCGGGTCCAGTCGGTCGCGCTGCGCCTGATCGTCGACCGCGAGGACGAGATCCGCGCCTTCGTGCCGGAGGAGTACTGGTCGTTCCCAGCGCGGTTCGCCGACGCGCCCGATGCACCCCCGGCGATCGCCGCCAAGCTGCACGCCGTCGGTGACCGACGGATCGCCACCCCCAAGGACGTCGAGGACAAGAGCGACGCCAAGCGCGCGCAGCTGTGGGTGGTGCGCAGTGAACCGGAGGCCACCGAGCTGGCCACCCGCGCCCGGTCGCTTGCGTACACGGTCGCGGAGGTCCGGCGCACCGACGCGAAGCGTCAACCCAAGCCGCCGTTCAAGACCTCGACCCTCCAGGGCGAGGCGTCCAAGTACGGCTTCTCCGCCCGTCAGACGATGGCCGTCGCCCAGCAGCTCTACGAGGGCATCAACCTCGGTGGGGAGCAGGTCGGGCTGATCACCTACATGCGGACCGACTCGCTCAACCTCTCCGATCAGGTCCTGGGCGAGATCTCCGACCACGTCGGGTCGGCGTACGGCGAGCGGTACCAGATCGACAAGCCGCGCCGGTTCGCCGGCAAGAGCAAGGGCGCGCAGGAGGCCCACGAGGCGGTGCGCCCGACCTCGATCGCCCGCACCCCCGACAAGGTCCGGCGGTACCTCTCCCGCGAGCAGGCCCGGCTGTACGAGCTGATCTGGCAGCGCACGGTCGCGACCCAGATGGCGCCGGCGGTCTTCGACCGGGTGTCGGCCGACGTCGTCGGCGACGACGACGGCGGCGAGCCGATCACCTTCCGGGTCACCGGGCAGGTCGAGAAGTTCGACGGGTTCCTGCGGGCGTACCGGGCCGTGCGCGACGAGGACGAGCGTGACGAGGAGGTCACCGACGCGCTGCCGCAGCTCGATGAGGGGCAGCGGCTGCATCTGTCCGAGCTGCTACCCGAGGAGCACGCGACCTCGCCGCCCCCGCGCTACTCCGAACGCACGCTGGTCGAGACGCTCGAGGAGGAAGGCATCGGCCGGCCCTCGACCTACGCGTCGATCATCTCCACGCTCGAGCAGCGCGAGTACGTGATCAAGGAGTCGCGTCGGTTCTTCCCGACCCCGCTCGGCGAGGTCGTCACCTCGTTCCTCAAGGCCCACTTCCACGAGATCGTCGACGTCGGGTTCACCGCCCG
>SKJX01000173.1 GCA_007121785.1 Nitriliruptoraceae bacterium | reverse complement strand
CGGGGACTGCCGGGCGCGTGTGCCCACGATGCCGCCGCCGGCTAGCTGGTGCTCCATGGTCCGGCGATCGGTCGCGGCGGCAACCACCAGCGCGCCCACATCGCACCTGCTATCCGCACTCACCGGCGGACGAGCGCGACGAGGTCGTCCGCCGCGAGCCCCCGGTCGGAGGTGAACGCCTCCGCGTAACGAACGCCGATGCGTTGGCCGTGGGCGCGGGCGCGGGTCGCGGCCACTTCGAGGTAGTCGTCGATGCCGTAGAGGGTGTGATCGATCGCGGCCGTCGGAGCGGTGAACTGGCTCCCGAACGCGCGCATCGTGTCGAGCCGCGCGTCCCAGACGTCCGAGACGTCGACCAGCACGTCGCCGTCGATCACCCGGTCGGTGGGGAAGTGCAGCAGCCCGTCGGCCACGTGGTGGCCCACGACGTCGCCATCGATCGTCAGCTCGAGCGAGGCCAGGGCGGCGGCGAACACCGCCCGGCGGACCAGGTCGGCGGCGGTGCGGTGATCGGGATGGCGGTCCTCGCTCAAGTGGGTGCACACCAGGGTTGGCTGGGCGGCACGGATCACGGCGGCCAACATCTCGACGGTGGCCGGGGCGCTCGTGACCCGGTTGTCGCCGAGGTCGAGTCCGTGCCGGAACGATGCGCCGTACAGCGCTGCGGCGGCCCGGGCCTCGTCGGCACGCTGCTGCGGGCTGCCCTTGGTGCCGAGCTCGCCGCGGGTGAGGTCGACCACGCCGATGCGGTGACCCGCGTGGTGGTGGCGCATCAGTGTGCCGCCCATCCCGTACTCGGCGTCGTCCGGATGGGCACCGACCACCAGCAGGTCGACCGGTGCGGGCTCGGTCGGGATACCGTCCGTCGAGGTGGTGGTCGCATCGGTCACGCTCGGCCTCCCGGTCGGTCCGCGGCTCGGTCTCCGTCCCGGTCACCGTCCCGGTCTCCGCCTCGGTCCACGGCGACGTCGATCGCGTGGGCGAGCCAACCGGCGCAGGTCGCGAACCCCAGGCCGGTTCGCGGCTCACCCGTGTTGACGTCGAAGGTCTCGCACGCCAGGCCGCCGTCCAGCGGCAGCTGTGGGAGCCAGCGCAGCCAGCGGTCGTCGCCCCGCAGCAGCGCGTTGCCGACGGCCAGCACCCACGGGTGGTGGGCGTGCTCGCAGATCGGTGTCGGGTAGCGGCCGTCGGGCGGTCCGAACGGGTTGTCCGCGCCGTGGATCCAGGCGACCGTCGCATGGAACACGGGATCGTCTCGATCGACGACGTCGAGGTGGGCGAGTAGCTCCAGGCTGCCCGGCGGTTCGTCGAAGCGGATGTGGGCACCGGCCCCGTCGGTCGCGCCAGCGAACATCGGCCCATCGGGACCATCGACGACGCACCGGGTCCGCATCGCTTCCCAGAGCTCGTCGGCGGCCCGGTCGGCGGCGTTCGCGGCATCGTCATCGGCGGCCGGCTGCTCGCGCCGGTGCAGCCGGGCACGGGCCCGAAACGCCGCGACGGTCAGGGCGTTGCTGTAGGTCACGAACGGCAGCGGTGCCGGGTCGTCGGTGGACAGCAGCTCGGTGGCGTACAGCCCGGTTGCGGCGTCGCGGGCGTCCGCGACCGTTGCGTCCACCGCGGCCAACCCGTCGCGAACCGCCGGTTCGGTCATCAGCTCGGTGTCGCCGGTCACCTCGACGTAGGCGTCCAACGCCAGCGGGAACGCGGCAGCTTCGTCCAGCTCGAACCCGGGGTAGAGCACCGTGCCGTCGAGGTAGAGCGCGTGGATCCCGGGGTTGCGGGCGTAGCGGCGGAACGCGGCTCGCAGCCACTCGGCCGCGAGCGGCGGATCGACCGCCAGGACGGCCGGGAACGCCCAGCGCAGCGTGTCCCGGCTCCAGTGCGCGCCGCTGACGTAGTAGCGGGGGCTGCGCGAGGTCACCAGCACCCGCTCGTCGGTGTCGATCGTACGGCCCGCCGCGAAGCCCAGGCAGAACAGCCGGTTGCGGTCGCGGACGGCCTGCAGGTCCGGGTCGGCCAGCGTCGGGCCGCGGTGGGCGTCCTGCCAGCGGCGGGTGGCCTCCAGCAGGGCGGGCGCACCGGTGCGGGCCAGGCCGATGCAGGCCAGCGCCGCCCCGTCACGTTCACGCGCCGCCCCGAGCAGGACCGTGAGGTCGGCGGTCTCCCCGGCGGCCAGCTCGGCGGTGCGTTGGTGGTGGTAGGTGATCGGCAACGGCGCGCCATCGGCTCCGTCCGGTGGAGCGGTGGCCGGCCCAGCATCCGGGGCGGTCAGCTCCGGCCAGGCGCCGTCGGCGGCGCGGATCGCCAGGGCGGCGACCGGTAGGCCCGTGGAGACCTCCGCGGTCAAGGCGTCCGTCCAGCGGTCGAGCCGTGCGCGGTGCGGGCCGTGGATCGGGCGGGCCGAGAACACGTGCAGGGACGGTTCGAGCCACACGCCGGTGATGCCCAGCTCCACCTGCACGGCGCTGCGGGCGGTGGCGGTCAGCTGCAGCACGGCTCCGGCGTGCCCCGGTGGACCGGCCAGGGTCCAGGCCAGCTCGCACCCACCGAGCGCCGCCCGCCATACGGGCACGAGCGGGTCGGTGACGTCCAGCGTCCAGGCGTCGTCGGGGACGGCAGCGCGGTCGATCCGGACCCGTGGCGCGGCGATCGGGTCGCCCCGAAGTTCGAGGAGGCCTGCGGCCTGGTCGTGCAGCAGCGTGACGCTCGGGATCGCTCCGGTGCGTGCGTCAACATCGGGGATGGCGAGGTGGTCGTTGGCGATCGCGACCACCGCTTCGACCGCGTCCAACTCGTCAGGGACGGTGAGGATCCGGGCGTCGCCGGCCCCGGCTGCGGTGGACGCTCCCGTGTCGGACACCAGCGGCTGCCTCCCGGAGCGACGAGCTCGTCGGCCGGTGCGGACCGTAGCGGTCCGGGTGCCCGCGACCGTGCCCAACCGGATCGGGGCAACGGGGGGTCGGGAGGGTCCGCGCGGTACCGTTCGCGCCTCATCCCGTGTCCGCACCCATCGAGGAGTGCCGTGCAACAGCGCATCGCGATCCTGGGTGGTGGCCCCGCTGGCTACGAAGCCGCGCTGGTCGCCGCCGAACTCGGTGCTGACGTCACGGTCGTCGCTGACGAGGGACTTGGGGGCAACTGCGTCCTGTGGGACTGCGTGCCCTCGAAGGCGCTCATCGAAGCGTCCGGGTCGGTCAGCTGGGTGCGTACCGCCAGCGACATGGGCGTCCACATCGCCGGCGTGGAGGACCTCGACCGCACGGTCGTGGACTACCCACGGGTCGGCCAGAGCGTGCTGAGCCTCGGCGGGAACCAGTCACGTGACATCGAACGTCGCGTCGCCAACGCCGGTGTGCGCCGCCTGACCGGACGGGGACGGTTGTCCGGGTTCCACGAGGTCACGGTCACCGAGGACGACGGTCGCACCCAGACGCTCGAGGTCGACCACGTGTTGCTCGCCACCGGCTCCACCGCCCGGGTGCTGCCGTTCTTCGAACCGGACGGTGAGCGGGTGCTGGTCGGCCAGCAGGTCTACGACCTGCCGGAGGTGCCCGAGCACCTGATCGTGGTCGGGTCCGGCGCGACCGGCGCGGAGTTCTCCAACGCTTTCCGCCGGTTCGGGGCCGAGGTCACGTTGGTCAGCTCCCGTGAGCTGATCCTGCCGACCGAGGATCCCGACGCCGCGCAGGTGATCGAGAACGTGTTCGAGCGTCGCGGCATGACGATCCTGCGCAACTCCCGCGCGGTGAGCTGCGAACGTCGGGGTGACGAGGTCGTGGTCGGGCTCAAGGACGGCCGGGAGGTCGTCGGCAGCCACGCGCTGTTCACCGTCGGACAGGTCCCCAGTTCCTCCGATCTCGGTCTCGACGAGCTCGGTGTCCAACTCGGGGACGACGGCGGGATCACCGTCGACCAGGTTGGCCGCACCAGCTGCCCGTGGGTGTACGCCGCCGGCGACGTCACCGGCGGGGTGATGCTGGCCTCGGTGGCGGCGATGCAGGGCCGCACCGCGATGTGGCACGCGCTCGGTGAGGCCGTCCAGCCGATCCGCTGGGACGCGGTCGCCGCGACGGTGTTCACCGACCCGGAGGTGGCCACGGTCGGGTTGTCCCCCGCGGAGGCGCAGGAAGCCGGGTTCCCGGTCGAGACCGCCCGGCTGGACTTCTCCAGCAACCCACGCGCGAAGATGATCCACGGGTTGGACGGGTTCGTGAAGGTCCACGCGATGACCGGCTCGGGCACCGTGCTCGGTGGGGTCGTGGTCTCCACGCGGGCCAGCGACCTGATCCAACCGTTGGCCGTCGCCGTCCAGAACCGGCTGACCGTTGCCCAGCTGGCGCAGACGCTGACCGTCTACCCATCCATGACCGGGTCGGTGGCCGAATGTGCCCGCATGCTCATGGTGCGGCTCGACCCGACGCGTCGCTTCCCCCGCTGACGCAAGGGGCCCGTCGGACGGCGCCGCGTGCAGGCACCAGCCGACGCAGCCGTGCCACCGGCGTCCGCTCCGCCATCGTCGTCGATCGACAAAGGACCGAAGTGGCTGACCTCGAGCTGTTCTTCGACCCGGTCTGCCCGTTCTGCTGGCAGACCTCCAAGTTCGTCCGGCAGGTCCAGCGCCTGCGTGGGCTGGACGTCGGCTACCGCTTCATCTCGTTGCGGTTCCTCAACGAACCGCTCGGCTACGAGGGCAAGCCGGATCACTACCCCCAGGTCCACCGCGAAGGCACCCGGCTGCTGCGGGTCGCCGCCGCGGTCCGCGAGGCGCACGGTCACGAGGCCGTCGGGGTGCTCTACCAGCGCATGGGCGAGGCGCTGTGGGAGGTCGCACCACCGCAGGCGGACGGGTTCGACGCGGTGCTCGCTGCTCAGGCGCAGGGCGCCGACATCCCGTCCGTGCTGCACGCTGCCGGGTTGTCGACACGGTTCGCCGATGCGGCTGACCGCGAGGACCACGACCCGACCTTGCGGGCGGAGACCGACGAGGCGCTGCGTCGCGCCGGCGACGATGTCGGCACGCCGATCCTGTCGTTCTCGCCCCCGGACGGCCCCGCGTTCTTCGGCCCGGTGATCTCCGAGCTGCCATCCGACGAGGAAGCCGTCGCGCTGTACGACTCGATCGTGCAGCTGGCCAGCTGGCCCGGGTTCGCTGAGCTCAAGCGCTCCCTGCGGACCCTGCCGGAGGTCGAGATCCTCGACCGGATGCGCGGCGAGGTGACGACCCGCAGCTGACCGCTCACCTGGCCCGGGCCCGCCGTCGCGGCGTCAGGCGTCCTCGATGCGGGCCAGCACCGACCCGGACTCCACCGTGGCGCCCGGCTCGTGCGGCACGCTGGTGACGACCCCGGGGCGATGCGCCGCGATCGTGTTCTCCATCTTCATCGCCTCGAGCACGACCACGGTGTCACCGGCCGCGACGGTGGCGCCCTCCTCGACCGAGTAGGTCACGATCGTGCCCTGCATCGGGGCGACCAGGTCCTCGGTGGCGGCGGCGCTCGCACCGCGGCGCTCGCCGGCCCGGCGGGTCCGGCGGGCAGGCGCGTTCGCGCCGCTGGCTGCACCGCCGGCCGCGAGCTCACCGAACACCCGCACGTCCAGCCGCCGACCCGCCACCTCGACGGTTACCTCCCGCGAGGGCCCTGACGGCTCGTCGCCGGCGTCGGGCGGCAGCTGCGGTGCGAGCTCGGTGAGGTCCCACTCGCGCTCGACCGAGGCCGTGCAGTGGTCGCCGGCAGCGAACTGCTCGTGCGCCATCGCCATCCGGTGGAACGGCACGGTGGTGGGGATGCCGGCGATCTCCAGTTCGTCGAGGGCGCGCCGCATCCGGGCGCGGGCTCCATCGCGGTCGGCAGCCCAGACGATCAGCTTGCCGATCATCGAGTCGTAGTCGCGCGGGACGGTGTAGTCGGACTCCGCGCCGGTGTCGAAGCGCACCCACGGGCCCAGTGGTGGGGTCAGCCGTTCGATGTGGCCGGGGGTCGGGACGAAGTTCTGGCCCGGGTCCTCGGCGTTGATACGGACCTCGATCGCGTGGCCGCGCAGCTCGACGTCCGACTGGTGCAGATCCATCCCGTCACCAGCGGCGATGCGCAGCTGCTGCTGGGCCAGATCGATGCCGGTCACCAGCTCCGTGACCGGGTGCTCGACCTGCAGCCGGGTGTTCATCTCCAGGAAGTAGAACGTGGCGCCGTCCTCGTCCAGCAGGAACTCGCAGGTGCCGGCGTTGGTGTAACCCATCTCCTTGGCGACCAGGATGGCCGCGTCACCCATCGCCTCGCGGACCTCCGGGGCGAGGCCCGGCGCGGGCGCCTCCTCCACGAGCTTCTGGTGACGGCGCTGCAGCGAACAGTCGCGTTCGCCCAGGTGGATGGTGGAGCCGTCGAGGTCGGCCAGGACCTGGATCTCCACGTGCCGGGGGCGGTCGAGGTAGCGCTCGAGGTAGCACTCGGCGCGGCCGAACGCGGCCTGGGCCTCGCGCTGGGCGGCCTCGAGCGCCTCGCGCAGCTGGTCAGCGGACCGGGCCACCTTCATGCCGCGGCCACCGCCACCGAACATCGCCTTGACCGCGACCGGGTAGCCGTGGGTCTCCCCGAACGCGACCGCCCGCTCCGGGTCGTCGACCGGGTCGGTGGTTCCGGGCACGACCGGGACACCCGCGGTGGTCGCCACCGCGCGGGCGGAGAGCTTGTCGCCCATCGAGTCGATGGCGTCCCCCGGTGGGCCGATGAACGTCAGCCCAGCGTCCACGACGGCGCGAGCGAAGCCGCCGTTCTCCGCGAGGAACCCGTACCCGGGGTGGATCGCGTCGACACCCGCGTGCTTGGCGACGTCCAGGACCTTGCTGACGTCGAGGTAGGACTCCGCCGCGGGGGTCGGGCCCAACCGGTGCGCCTCGTCGGCGGCGCGCACGTGCGGGGCGTCACGGTCCGCGTCGCTGTAGACGGCCACGCTGCGCACCCCCAGCTCTCGGCAGGCGCGAGCGATCCGGATGGCGATCTCGCCCCGGTTAGCGATCAAGACGGCGTCGAACATCGCGGCAGCCCCTGGTCGGATCAGCGCAGCGCCCTCATGCTAGTGAGGTCGCGCCGAAGCCTGGTGCTCGGCGCGCCGGTCTCGTGTCCCACGGGTCGGCCTCGTGGTCCACGCGTCGCCGCCCGGTCCGTACCCTGCGCGGTTGCGAACACCATGTGAACGTGTTCACAAGACCCGCGCGCCGCCCTTGGAGGTCGTGATGCTCCGCACCCGAACCGCACGCCGCACCCGCACCCTGTTGCTCGCCACCATCGCCGCGCTGGTCCTCGCCGCGTGCGGCAACGGCGCCGACGACGCTGCCGACGACGCCGACGGCGACGCGCTCCAACTCGTCGGTCAGGACGACCTGACCTGGGACGTGGAGGAGCTCGAAGCCGAAGCCGGCACGGTCGAGTTCGTGGTCGAATGCGAGAACGTCAACCACAACCTCGTGATCGAGGAGCTCGACGAGGAGGTCCTCGAGTGCGCCGCCGGTGAGACCGCCAGCGGCTCGATCGAACTCGAACCGGGCGACTACACCTACGTGTGCACCATCCCCGGGCACGAGGAGACCATGCGCGGCACCCTCACGGTGAACTAGCCCCGCGTCGGACCCAGGTGACCCGCTCCAGCGCATGGGGCGGGCCGCCGGCGTCGCCCGGTCCCCGCGCGAGGTTCGGCCTGGGCGGGCCCCCCCGGTACGCTCCGCGCGACATGCTCGCCCTCGCGCCGCTCCAGGAGGCTCTCGGTGCGCCGTTCCACCCTCGCTCTGTTCGCTGGCGCCACCCTGCTCGTGGCCGGGTGCAGCGACATCCCAGAAGGCGCCGTGGAGGCGGAGGCACTCGAGTGCCCACCGGGTGAGGAAGGGTGCGACGACATCCGACCGATCGGCGACGGCGGCACGGTCGAGTTCGACATGGGCAACTTCTGGTTCGAGATCGTCGACACCGCTGCGGTCACCGGCGCGATCGAGGTGACCGCCAACAACGTCGAGGACGGCTACCACAACCTCGAGGTGCTGGGCTCCGCCGACGGGACCTACCTGGGCGGTGCGGACGGCAACGCCATCCTCGGTGCGGACGGCAACGAGACCGGTGAGGGCGAGGTCGAGCTGTTCCCCGGTGAGTGGACGGTCATCTGCAACGTGCCCGGCCACCGCGCCGCCGGTATGGAGACCACGATGACGGTCTACGCCACCGATGACGAGCTCGAAGCGGCGATCGAAGCGGGGGAGGATGACGTCACCCGCGACGAGGAGAACCCGCAGCGCTGAGCTGGCCGGCTCAGCGCCGCCGGGTCTGCACCGTCGGCTCAACGGCCCCGGGTCAGCGCCGTCGGGTCAGGTGCGCCAGGTCCGGGGCGTCCAACGCCGTCGCGCCACCGACGCCCTCGTAGAGCCCCGCCAGGCGCCAGGCAGGGATGGCCGCGGGCGACGCGTCCGCGTCGCTCGGTGTGAGGGCGACCGTCAACGCGGCCACCTCGATGTCGCTGAGCTGCCCGCCGCGGACCACCTCGACGTCGGTGGTCCGCTCGCTCGGCCGCGTGCCGTCCGCTGGGAGGTCGTTGCGGTCGGCTGGGGCGTCGTTGCGGTCCGCGCCGCTCACAGCGGGATGTTCCCGTGCTTGCGGGCGGGGCGTTGCTCGCGTTTGGTCGCGGTGAAGCGCAGCGCCTTGACCAGTTCGCGGCGGGTCTCGGACGGCTTGATGACCGCGTCCACGTAGCCGCGCTCGGCCGCCTTCCACGGGTTGGCCAGGTCGCGGTCGTAGCGCTCCTCGAACTCCGCGTGCAGGGCTTCGGGATCGTCGGCGTCGGCGAGCTCGCGGCGGTGGAGGATGTTGACCGCGCCCTTGGCGCCCATCACCGCGATCTCCGCGGTCGGCCAGGCGAGGTTGACGTCGGCACCGAGGTGCTTGGAGCCCATCACGTCGTACGCGCCGCCGTAGGCCTTGCGCACGATGATGGTGAGCTTCGGCACGGTGGCTTCCGCGTAGGCGTACAGCAGCTTCGCGCCGTGGCGGATGATGCCGCCGTACTCCTGGTCGGTGCCGGGCAGGAACCCGGGGACGTCCTCGAAGGTGATCACGGGCAGGTTGAACGCGTCGCAGAAGCGCACGAACCGCGCGCCCTTCTCCGAGCTGTCGATGTCGAGGACCCCGGCCAGGTGCGCCGGCTGGTTGCCGACCACGCCGACCGGCTGCCCGTCGATGCGCGCGAAGCCGACGACGAGGTTGCGCGCGTAGGCCTCGTGGACCTCCAGGAACTCGCCGTCGTCGACGACGTGAGCGACGATCTCCCGGACGTCGTAGGGCATGTTGGAGCTGTCCGGCACGAACGTGTCCAGCTCCTCGATCAGCCGGTCCGGATCGTCGTTGGACGGCACCACCGGCGGCAGCTCGAGGTTGTTGCCGGGCAGGAAGCTCAGCAGGTACTTGATGTCGTCGAGGCAGGTCTCCTCGTCGGGTGCGGCGAAGTGGGCGACCCCGGACGTGCCGGCGTGGGTGTTGGCCCCGCCGAGGTCCTCCATCGTCACGTCCTCGCCGGTCACCGTCTTGATGACGTTCGGCCCGGTGATGAACATGTGGGAGGTGTCCTGCACCATGAACACGAAGTCGGTGATGGCGGGGGAGTACACCGCCCCACCGGCGCAGGGGCCCATGATCGCGCTGATCTGCGGGATCACGCCGGACGCGCGCACGTTGCGGTGGAAGATGTCGCCGTAGCCGCCGAGCGAGACGACGCCCTCCTGGATGCGGGCACCGCCGGAGTCGTTGAGCCCGACGACCGGTACCCCCATGCGCTCCGCGAGGTCCATGATCTTGACGACCTTCGCGGCGAACACCTCACCGAGGGAGCCACCGAACGCGGTGAAGTCCTGGCTGAACACGCACACCCGGCGGCCGTCGACCGTGCCGTGGCCGGTGACCACCCCGTCGCCGAGGATCTTCTTCTCGTCCATCCCGAACCCGGTGGTGCGGTGCACCGCGAAGGCGTCGGTCTCGACGAACGAGCCCTCGTCGAGCAGCACGTCGATGCGTTCACGGGCGGTGAGCTTGCCGCGGTCGTGCTGCTTGGCGATCGCCTCCTCACCGCCGCCGGCGGCCGCTTCCTCGCGTCGCCGCTCGAGTTCAGCGATCTTCTCCTGCGTGGTCTGGGCCACCGCGGCCTCCCGGGTCGGGTGAGGTTCCTCGCGTCCGTGGGACGGGCGCGAGCATCGTGTCCGGCGCGGCAGCCTAACGTGACCGCACCCATCGACCGGAGGCGAGCGGGTGGACCTGGCTGCGCACGAACAGGTCGTTGCCGTCGTCGAGCACGACGCGCGGCTGCACACGGTGGAACACCACGAGCGGGTCGGGTCCACCAACGACGTCGCGCTCGCCCGTCTGCGCGAGGGGGCCGCGCCCGGGCTCGTCGTCGTTTCCGACCGTCAGACCGCCGGTCGTGGCCGCCGGGGTCGCCGCTGGGTGGACGACGTGGACGGACCGTCGGGGCCGGCCAACCTCGCGGTCACGGTCGTGCTCGCGCTGCGTGGACCGCAGATCGGGCACGTGCCGCTGGCGACCGGGTTGGCGGTCCGCGACGCCGTGTTGGCGGTCGCCGGCGACGTCGAGGTGGTCCTCAAGTGGCCCAACGACGTACTCGTCCGCGCCTCCCCGGCCGGCGGGGAGGCCGACGAGCGCAAGCTCGCCGGGATCCTGTGCGAACGCCACCACCTCGACGGCCAGGTGGTGGTGATCGGCTGTGGGATCAATGTGGACCGGCGCGGCATCGAACCGGACGCCTCCACGGCCGGTTGGGGCTCGATCGCCGAGGTGGTCGGGCGGGACGTGGACCGCGGTGCGGTCCTGGCCGCGTTGCTGGCGGCGCTGCCGGACCGGGTCGAACGCGCCCTGGCCGGCGACCCCGTCCACCGGACGGCCTACCTGGCCGCGTGCGCGACGATCGGACGGCGGGTACGGGTCGACCACGCCGATGGGTCGAGCATCGTCGGCCAAGCGATCGACGTCGGTGACGACGGACGGCTGGTGCTGCGCACCGAGGGCGGTCGCGAGCACATCGCCGCAGGGGACACCACCCACCTGCGGTCAGCGACCGGCTGAGCGACCGTACGGAGGTGCGGGGCGGCGTCGGACTGACGGGATCCGGACGGGGTTCTGGCGGGGACCTGGCGCACGCCCGAACGTTCGGTCAGTCGGTGGTGTCTAGGCTGCACCCCATCAGGGATGGGAGGCAGCTGGCGTGGGTCGTTCGTACGAACTCGAGCCCGAGCAGGAGGAGTTCCGCAAGGTCGTCGCGCGGTTCGCGGACACCGTGATCGCGCCGGAAGCGGAGGCCTTCAACGCACAGGGCCGTTTCCCCGTGGAGATCGTGCGGCAGATGGCCGAGCTCGGGCTGTTCGGGCTCCCGTTCAGCGCCGAGTACGGGGGGATGGACGGCGACTACCTCACCTTCTGCCTCGCGATCGAGGAGATCGGCCGGGTCGACCAGTCGCTGGGGATCACGCTCGAAGCGGCCGTCGGCCTCGGGGCGGCACCGATCGACGAGTTCGGCACGGAGGAGCAGAAGCGACGCTGGCTGCCCGAACTGCTCCGTGGCGAGAAGCTCGCCGGCTTCGGCCTCACCGAGACCGGCGGCGGCTCCGACGTGTTCGGTGGCACCCGGACCCGTGCCGTCCAGGATGGCGACGAGTGGGTCATCGACGGCGGCAAGCAGTTCATCACCAACGCCGGGACCGAGCTGACCTCGTTGGTGACCGTGACCGCGTTCACCGGCGAGCAGGAGATGACGGCGATCATCGTGCCCGTCGACACCCCCGGGGTCTCGGTGGCGCCGCCGTACCGCAAGGTCGGCTGGCACGCCTCCGACACCCGCGAGCTGACCTTCGATGGGGTGCGGGTCCCGATCGCCAACACCCTCGGTGAGCGCGGCTCCGGTTTCCGGCAGTTCCTCAAGACCCTCGCCGACGGCCGCATCGCGATCAGCGCGCTGGCGGTCGGGCTCATCCAGGGCTGTGTCGACGAGTGCGTCCGCTACGCCCGCGAACGCGAAGCCTTCGGCCGGCCGATCGGCGACAACCAGGCCATCGCGTTCAAGATCGCCGACATGGAGGTCGCCGCCCAGACGGCGAGGCAGATGTACCGCTACGCGTGCTGGCGCAAGATGGAGGGCCTGCCGTGCACGCGCGAAGCGTCGATCGCCAAGCTGTACGCGTCGGAAGCCGCCGTCACCGCGGCACGGGAGGCCACCCAGGTCTTCGGCGGCATGGGGTTCACGACCGACACCCGCGTCGGACGCTTCTACCAGGACGCGAAGATCCTGGAGATCGGTGAAGGCACCTCCGAGGTGCAGCGCATGCTGATCTCCCGGGACCTCGGGCTGTAGCGCGGTTCCGCTCGGGCTTCCGCTCGGCGTGGGCGCCTTCGCCCTCGCCCTCGCCTTCGCGCCGCTGCGCACTCCCTCGTGTTGCTTCCTGCGGAAGTGTGTGCATCCGGGATCACATGTGCACCTGGGTGCACACACATTCCGGTCCCGTGGCGGGTGTCGTACCCTTGGCCCCGTTGTGACGTGGCCCCTCGTGTGTGGAGTTGGCGTTCGTGGCTGATCGGTACACCTCCAAGCTGGCGCTGGTGCTGGACCGCCCGGTTGAGGACGTTGCCGAGGTGGTGGCGGCGGCCGGGCATGCCGGGGACATCGACCGGGCGGCGCCGGTGCGCGACGAGGGCACCCGTGCGCAGGAGGTCCACTGGGGTGGTCGGATGCAGAAGGCGGTCGTCCGCGCGCTGCACGACGAGCGCGATGGCCCGCCACTGCTGCGGATCGAGGCCTACGTCGGCGACGACGGGCTGACCAACGGGATGCAGCGACAGGCGAAGCTGCTCCAGGCGCTGTCGCGGCAGCTGAAGGGCCGGGTGGTCGGTGTGCGCGACCTCTCCGCCCGGACCGACCGCGATACCGCCTGGATGAACCGGGTGGCGATCGGCTCGGTCGAGCAGGCGGACGGGATCGTGACCGTGACCGACGGCGAAGGGACTCGGTGGGTCCACACGCACGGGGCGGCACGGTTCGACGTGCCCGACCTCGAGCTGTACGGGCTCAACCGCTCGCAGGTCCCGGCCGCCCAGGAGACCCTGGCGCACGTCCACGACCAGCTGTTGCGCGGCGGCCTGACGGCGGAACTGTCGCTGCCCGACGGGACGCCCGTCTACCTCGTGCCGGTGCGTGACGCCTGGTCACAGGTGCCGCTCGACTGGCCCGGTGTGGGTCGGGCCGGACAGAACCGCGGCCCCGGCCTCGACGGACCGCGCGCGTCGCTGTCGGTGAGGCACAAGCCCCGGTTCGGCCGCTACAAGAAGGACCTCGAGGGCGTGCTGCAGAGCCTCGTCACCGCCTGACCGCGGTCGCGGGGGTCACGTCCGTCACGGTGGTGTGTCCGGGTCGGTGCCATCCGTCTCCGCTGACTGGCCGTCAGGCTGTGCCGAGGCAGCGACGGGCGAACTCGGGCGTGTACACCTGCGGGTCCGTGGCCTCCGGACCGGTCAGGATTCCCAGCACCGCGGATGCCAGCTCGGGGTGCTGCTGTGAACGCTGCTCGACGCGGCGCAGTCGCTCGGCGCGCTGGTGGCCGTCGTCGGCGAACGGGCGGCTCGTCCACGTGTCATCGGCGGGGAAGGTGCGACACGGTCATGCCGCGGTGGCGTACCGCCACGGCCCGCCCGCCTTGGGCAGGGTGTCGATGACGGCGGCCTCGAGGAACCGGTCTGGCCCGTCCCGGCCCGGCCCGCGACGCGTTGGGGATCGTTGATGGCGTAGCAGAGGTAGACGCGGGCCCGGCCGCCACCCTGCGGGAAGGTCACCGTCCACGCGTCCGGCCCCGTGGCCACCAGGTTGCGGTGGGGATCGACGTCGAGGTCAACGCCTCGTAGGCCGCCGGATGGGCCCAACTCTCCTCGAGGTGGCACGGCCAGCCGGGCAGCATCACCAGCGGAGATCCCTCACCCATGCTCGCGTAGGCGATCTGCTGTGGCCCGTCGGCCAGACGGCAGAACTGCGCGGCCGCTGCACCGGCTCCCATGACGCTGCCCCTCCCAGGCTCCCTCATCACCGTAGAGCTGCCGCGTACCTTCCGGCGGGGGCACCCGGTCTGCGCCGTTCCCAGGTGCGTCGTCGGACCGCGTCGTAACGCACCCCTATGGCCCGTTCCGGGCAGGTCCCGAGCGGTAGGATGCCGGCATGGATACCTATCGCGCTCCGATCCGTGATGTCCGCTTCGTCCTTGAGCACGTGACCCCTCTCTCGGAGGTCACGGCGCTCGACGGTTTCGCTCAGGCAGACCCGGAACTGGTCGCCGGGCTGCTCGAGGAAGCCGGCCGGTTCGCCTCCGAGGCGATCGCCCCGACCAACCGCGTCGGTGACGCCCAAGGCGCCCGTCTCGTCGACGGCGGCGTCCAGACGCCGGAGGAGTTCAAGCGCATCTACCAACAGTACGTGGACGCCGGGTGGGGTGCGGTCCAGCACCCGGCCGAGTATGGCGGCGGTGCGTTCCCCCTGCTGGTCGCCAACGTGGTCAAGGAGTTCATCACCAGCGCGAACATGGCGTTCTCGCTGGGGCCGCTGTTGACGACCGGTGCGGTGTACCTGATGCAACACCACTGCTCGGATGACCAGCTGCAGACCTACGTGCCCAAGCTCGTCTCCGGTGAGTGGGCGGGCACGATGAACCTCACCGAGCCACAGGCCGGCTCCGACGTCGGTGCGGTCACCACCAAGGCCATCCCGCAGGACGACGGCACGTACCGCATCACCGGGCAGAAGATCTACATCACCTTCGGTGAGCACGATCTGACCGACAACATCATCCACCTCGTGCTCGCGCGTCTGCCCGACGCGCCACCGGGGACCAAGGGCATCTCACTGTTCATCGTGCCGAAGGTGCTGGTCAACGACGACGGTTCTCTCGGTGAGCGCAACGACGTCGAGGTGGTGTCGCTGGAGCACAAGCTCGGCATCCACGCCTCCCCGACGTGCGTGATGGCGTTCGGCGAGAACGGCGAGGGCGCCGTCGGGGAACTCGTCGGCG
>SKJX01000095.1 GCA_007121785.1 Nitriliruptoraceae bacterium | reverse complement strand
TCCGTCACGCCATCCAGGCCCTCCTCGCGGGCCACCTCCTGCTGCTCGTCCTTTGATGCCGCGTCGCCGTCCAGCACCCCAACCACGACGGCGACGCGGAGATCACCACCCGGGGAACTGAGGACAACCCGCTGGTACTGGACGAGTCACCACCATCGCTGGTGGTGCAAGGAGAGGTCGTATGGGCACCCCCGTCGATACCCAACAGGTCAACGACGCCGTCGCCGCGCTCGGCCGCGACGTCACGATCTTCGACACGACGCTGCGCGACGGTGAGCAGTCACCGGGCATCTCGCTCGACGCGCGCGAGAAGGTCGAGATCGCCGAGCAACTCGCGCGCCTCAGCGTGGACGTGATCGAGGCGGGGTTCTCGGCGGCCTCACCGGGTGACTTCGATGCGGTCAAGGCGGTCGCCGAGGTGGTGGGCAACGCCCCCCGCGGTGCGGCCGGACCGGACGGCTCCGAAGGGCAGACCGATGACCGTCAACCGCCGGTGATCGCCGCGTTGGCCCGTGCTATGCCCGGCGACATCGAGAAGGCGGCCAAGTCCCTGGCGCCGGCCAAGCACCACCGAATCCACACGTTCCTGTCGACCTCCGACATCCACCGCAAGTACATGCTCCAGTCGTCGGAGGAGGAGATCCTGCGGCAGACGGTGGAGGCGGTGGAGCTCGCACGCTCCTTCACCGACGACGTCGAGTTCTCCCCACAGGACGCGACCCGAACCGATTTCCCGTTCCTGGTCGACATCGTGGCAGCGGCGGTGGAGGCAGGTGCCACCACGGTCAACATCCCGGACACGGTCGGCTACGCCCTGCCGCACGACTTCGGCGGGTGGATCTCGGAGCTGCGGACCCGCGTGCCCGATATCGACGCGAAGGGCGTGATCGTCAGCGTCCACTGCCACGACGACCTCGGGCTGGCGGTCGCCAACTCCGTCGAGGCGGTCCGCCACGGTGCCCGGCAGGTCGAGGTCGCCGTCAACGGCATCGGCGAACGCGCGGGCAACTGCTCGCTCGAGGAGGTCGTGATGGCGATCCGCACCCGTGCGGACCTGCTCGGCGTCGACCACCAGGTCAACACCCCGGAGCTGACCCGGACCTCGCGCCTGGTGTCCAGCCTCACCGGCTATGGCGTGCAGAAGAACAAGGCGGTCGTGGGTGAGAACGCCTTCGCGCACGAGTCCGGGATCCACCAGCACGGGGTCATGGCCGACCGGCTCACCTACGAGATCATGAAGTCGGAGGAGGTCGGTGCGGACGGTTCGCAGATCGTGCTCGGCAAGCACTCGGGTCGCCACGCGTTCTTCAAGGCCGTGGAGGACCTCGGGTTCGAGCTCGATGACGCGGAGGCGCAGAACGCCTTCCGGCGGTTCAAGGACCTCGCCGACCGCAAGGGCGTCGTCAGCTCCGAGGACGTGTCCGCCATCGTCATCGCCGAGACCCACGTCAAGGCCGACGACGCCTACGAGCTGGCTCGTCTGCGCGTCAGCGGCGGCAGCGACACCGACCCGAGCGCGCAGGTCGAGATCCGCCTGATCGACGCCGAGCTCGCACGTGAGCGCGGGGTCGAGCCCGGCAGCACCGTCCATGCCGAGGCGGGCGGCGACGGCATGGTCGACGCCGCCTGCGGTGCTATCCGCGATGCGGTCGGCCGTGTCGAGGTCAGCCTCGTGTCGTTCCAGGTCAACGCGGTCTCGGCCGGTATCGACGCGCTCGGCGAGGTCACCGTCACCGTCGAGGTGGAGGACGGCGAGCGCTTCACCGGCCGCGGGGTCTCCACCGACATCGTCGAAGCGTCCGCCCGCGCCTACGTCGATGCGCTCAACCGTTCCCGCCGCCTCGTCCAGCGACGTCCCGAGTTCAAACCCTGATCCACCGGCGGGTCCGGCCTCGTCCAAAGGCCGGACCCGGGAACCACACCCTTCCGAGGAAGGCACCTCAAGATGGCCACGATCCGCGTCAACGTCCCACCCGACCACACACCCCAGGAGGAAGCGCAGCTCGTCGCGGACGTCGCGGCGGCCTACGTGGAGTCCACCGGCTCCGATGACGTCGTCGTCGAGGTGGAGCGACCCGAAGAGGTCGACTACCGAGCGGTGCGGACCTCCGGCAGCTCCCGCTGGGCGAGCTGACCGGTCCCTGCCGCCGGTCGCCTCCCCGGCGACACGGCGACGGGTCGGCTCCCTGGTCGACCTGTCCTGCGGCCACGCCGTCACGCCGCGTCGCCCGCACCGGCGCGGCATCTGCGGCGACCCGTCCTGCTGTCCCCGTCCTTGGCCGATCCCGCCCGATGCGAAGGTGATCCCGTGACCGCGAAGACCATCGTCGAGAAGATCTGGGAGACCCACGTCGTCCGTGAGGGTGAAGGCACCCCGGACCTGCTGTACGTGGATCTGCACCTGATCCACGAGGTGACCTCGCCGCAGGCGTTCGAAGCGCTGCGGGTGGCGGGGCGCCCGGTCCGTCGACCGGACCTGACCCTGGCCACCATGGACCACAACGTGCCCACCGATCCGCGCCAGACCAGCGGGGAACTGCCGGTGGAGGACCAGCTCTCGGCCGCGCAGATGGAGGCACTGCGGACCAACTGCGAGGAGAGCGGCATCCGGCTCTTCGAGATGGGCAGCCGCAACCAGGGCATCGTCCACATCATCGGCCCGGAGCTCGGCCTGACCCAGCCCGGCGCGGTGATCGTCTGCGGCGACTCGCACACCGCCACCCACGGCGCGTTCGGCGCGCTCGCGTTCGGGATCGGCACCTCGGAGGTCGAGCACGTCCTGGCGACCCAGACCCTGCCGCAGCGGATGCCCAAGACGCTGGCCGTGGACGTGGAGGGGGCGCTGCCCAAGGGCACCGTCGCCAAGGACCTGATCCTGCATGTGCTCAACACGATCGGGGTCGATGGCGGCAACGGGCACGTGATCGAGTACCGCGGTGAGGCGATCCGTGATCTGTCCATGGAAGGCCGCATGACGGTCTGCAACATGTCGATCGAGGGCGGCGCCCGGGCCGGGCTGATCTCCCCGGACGAGACCACGATCGCCTACCTCAAGGACAAGCCGTTGGCGCCCACGGGCGCCGACTGGGACGCGGCCGTCGCGGCCTGGCGGTCGCTGGCCACCGACGAGGGTGCGGTGTTCGACCGCACCGTGCGCATCGACGCCGCCGAGGTCGCCCCGACGGTCACCTGGGGCACCACCCCGGCACAGAGCGTCGCGATCGACGAGCGCATTCCGACCCTCGACGATGCCCCGGACGAGGCCACCGCCAAGCAGTGGCAGCGCTCCTTCGGCTACATGGGCCTCGAGGGCGGTGAGCGCTTCCAGGACCTGACGTTGGACAAGGTGTTCATCGGCTCGTGCACCAACGGCCGCATCGAGGACCTGCGCGCGGTCGCGGAGGTCGTCGAAGGCCGGAAGGTCGCCGACGGCATCGAGGTCATGGTGGTCCCCGGCTCCGGTCTGGTGAAGGCCGCCGCGGAGGCCGAAGGCATCGCCGGCATCCTCATCGAGGCCGGTATGCAGTGGCGTGACCCCGGTTGCTCGATGTGCTTGGGGATGAACCCCGACCAGCTCCAGCCGGGGGAGCGTTGCGCGTCGACGTCGAACCGCAACTTCGAGGGCCGACAGGGCTTCCAGGGCCGCACCCACCTGGTATCGCCGGCGATGGCCGCCGCCGCCGCGATCGAGGGTCGCATCGTCGACGTCCGCGAACACCTGGGCTCGTGAGCCCACGGGCCGGGTCCGGTCGCCCGGCCCAGCCTGACGCGTCACCCGCGAACTCCACGCCGCGACCTCCACCCTGAGGAGCCAGCCATGCAGCCGGTCCGTACCGTCACCAGCCACGCCTGCCCCATCGACGCCAACGACGTCGACACCGATCAGATCGTGCCGAAGCAGTACCTCAAGCGGGTGGAGCGCACCGGCTTCGGGCCCTTCGCGTTCGCCGAGTGGCGCTACGAGCCGGACGGCACCCCGCGGCCGGAGTTCGCCATGAACAAGCCCGAACACCAGGGCGCGCAGGTGATGGTGGCCGGCCGCAACTTCGGCTGCGGCTCGTCGCGCGAGCACGCCCCGTGGGCGCTCGAGGACGCCGGGTTCACCGCGATCGTCGCGCCGAGCTTCGCCGACATCTTCCGCACCAACTGCGGGAAGGTGGGGATCGTGTGTGCACCGATCGACGAGCGGGATGTCCGCCGGCTGTTCGAGCTGATCGAGGCGGACCCGTCGGTCCCGGTGACCGTCGATCTGGAGGCGCAGACGGTCACCGCCCCGGCGGTCGGTGACCTGGCCGGCGTCGAAGCGAGCTTCGACATCGATCCGCACACCAAGCACTGCCTGCTCAACGGTCTCGACGACGTCGATTTGACCCTTGAGCACGCCGACGACATCGCCGCGTACGAGGCGTCACGGCCGACGTGGAAGCCTCGCGTCCCCACCGGTTGAACCGCTACAGCGGGACGGCGAGGTCGTCGATCAGCTCACCGCCGACGGTGGTGAGCGCGGCGGGTGCCACCGAGAGCTTGAGCCGTCGGCTGCCGCCTCCGACCACGACCCGGTCGAGCTCACCGATCCGGGCATCGATGTACAGCGGCAGGTCATCCGGCAAGGCGAACGGGGTCACGCCGCCGATCTCCATGCCGGTGACCTCCTGGGTGAGGGCCGGCGGGGCGAACGACAGCTTGCGGACGCCGAGCAGCTTGCGGACACGCTTGTTGACATCCAGCTTGGTGGTCGCCAGCGCGATGGCGGCGGCCGTGACGGGCGGATCGTCCTTGGAGGCGACCACGATGCAGTTGCCCGAGGCGTCCAGCGGGTAGCCGTAGCGCTCGCAGAAGTCGGCGGTGTCGGCCAGCGCCGGATCGATCTCGATCACGTCGAACGGTTCGCCGGTCGCTGCCACGGCGTCCAGTACCCGCTGCTCGAGCTCGTTCGCCTCCTCCACGGTTGCCTCCGACCGGTGTCGTTACGGCGATCGGCGTAAGGTACGCGCGGGGACACGCAGCTCCGCGTCCGTGAGCGCGCCGTGCTGCCCCGGGAGCCGGCCACCGAGCGGGTCGCGGTCGCGGTGGATCCACGCGACCTCGGCGGTGGCGACCACCAGCAGGTCCCCGATGCGCGCCCCGACCCCATCACGGAGACGTGCACGTGGGCCGTGCCAGCCGGCACCGATCGCCTCGTCGCGGGTGACCACCCGTGCGGCGTCACCGGCGTGCTCGCGCCAGCGGGCGGCGACGTCGTCGACGGCACCGGCGACCACGTGCAGCTGCCTGGCCCGCGGGTCGCCTCCGAGGACACGCACGCCCTCGAGCAGGTCGGCCCGGTCGGCGAGGTCGACGAAGCCGGTGTCATCGACCCGGACCATCCCGTGGTCGGCGGTCACCACCAGCGCCACGTCAGGTGGGAGCTGCTGGCGGCAGCGTTCCAGCACCGCGTCGATGCGCGCGAGCTCGGCGCACCAGGCGTCCGAGCCGGGACCGGCCAGGTGGCCGGCCGCGTCCAGATCCCCATGGTGGGCGTACACCAGCGACGGACCGGGCGACGCGGCGTCGACGGCCACCTCCAGCGTCGTCTCCAGATCGCTCGCGGTGACGACCGTCCCGTCGCGCAGGCCCGCTCGCGTCAGCCCGGAGGTGGCGAACTCCGGCCGCAGCACGGTCGTGGCCCGCACCCCGCGTCCTCGCGCCCGTGCGAACACCGTCGGACAGGGCTGGAAGGCCTCGGGTGGCACCTCGTCGCGGGCGTCCGGACCTTCGAACTGGTGGTCCCAGCGCCAGGTGAGCGAGATCAGGGTCCGTTCGTGGCCGGGCACGCCGATGCCGGTCCCGGTGATGCCGTGCTCGATCGGGGTGAGCCCGGTGCCCAAGGAGGTGAGGTTCGTCGGTGTGGTCGTCGGGAACGTGGCATCCAACGTGGGACCGGGGGCGGACGCGAGCGTCGGTGCGAGGTCGGCGTGCTCGTCGAGCAGCGCTTGGCCGAGCCCGTCGATCACCACGACGACCACGCCGGTCGGTCGGCGCTCGAGGTGCAACGGGGCCGGGTCACCACCTTCGACGGCGGTGAGCCCCGCCGGCAGCACCGCGGTGAGTGACCCGGAACCGGTCGTCGGCGGGCGCATGCTCGAGGAAGCGATCAGTAGCCCAACTCGAGGTGGACCGGGCCGAGGAGCTCGTCACCGTGGGCGTACCGCTCCACGTTCTCGCGGACGCGCAGCCACAGCAGTTCCAGGCCCATCTCCGGGGTGTTGCCGACGTGCGGGGTGATGATCGCGTTCGGGAGGTCCCAGAGCGGGTGGCCGTCGGGCAGCGGTTCCGGATCGGTCACGTCCAGCGCGGCACCACCGATCCGTCCCTGCTCCAAGGCCTCCACGAGCGCGTCGGTGTCCACGTGCTGGCCACGGGCGACGTTGACCAAGAACGCCCCATCCGCCATGGCGGCGAGGGCGTCGGCATCGATGATGCGTTCGGTCTGCGGTGTGAGCGCGAGCGCGAGCACGACCAGATCCGCCCGGCCGAGCGCGTCGTGCAGTCGGTCGGTGCCGACCACCTCCGCGACCCCGGTGATCGGCTCCGGCCGGTTGCGGACCACCGTCAGGTACGCCCCGAAGGGTAGGACGAGGCGAACGAACGTCCGGGTGATCTCGCCGCCACCGAGGATGCACACGTGTGCGCCCAGCAGGTTGTGGCCGTACGGCCCGCTCCAGGTGCGCTCGCGGGCGTAGCGGCCGATGCCCCGCATCCCGCCGAGCGCCAGCGCCAACGCGTGCTCGGCGACCGGTTCGGCGTACACGCCCTTCCCGCAGGTCCAGAGGCGGTCCTCATCGAACGTGTCACGGAACGGTTCGACCCCAGCCCACGGCAGCTGGACCCACCGGATCTGCGGATGCTCGTCGAGCAGGCGGCGCAACTCCTCAGGGCCCTTTGGGTCGGTCCAGACCACCGCCTCCGCATCCTCGATCCCGACGAGTCGACCCCCGCCCTCGGTGATAGCCGAGGCGAGCGCGCGCTGGTGTCCCTCGGGGAGCAGCGCGCAGCGGGGAGCTTCCACCGGACCCTCCGATCGGTCGGACACGTCGAGCGGCACGGTAGTCGGGGCGCTCCGGGGCGGCACGGCCGCCACGATGCCCGCCGATCAGGGCAGGTCAGCCACCAGCTGCGTGAACCGCTCGCCCCGCTCGACGAAGTCCCGGAACGTGCCGAACGACGGCGCCGCCGGCGAGAGCACCACCGCCCCACCGGACGGCGTGATGGCGGCCGCTCGCTCCACGGCATCGGCGAGGTCGCGGGCGGGGTGCGTCCGACCGGGCGCCACCGCCGCCAACTGCTCGGCCCAGCGGTCACCGACCGGGGGCAGCAGCACGGCGCTCACCCGCTCGTCGCGCAGCAGGTCGCGGAGCACCTCGACGTCCTGACCCCGGTCGTCGCCGCCGAGCAGGACGGTCACCGGTCCGCGGGTGAGGTAGGTGCGGACCGCCGCGACGGCGGATTCCGGGACGGTCGAGATGCTGTCGTCGACCCAGGTGACGCCGAGGTGGATGCGGACGGGGGTGAGCCGGTGCGGTAACGGCACGAAGTCGGCCATCGTGTCGGCGAGGTGGTGCACGCCACCACCGATCTCCAGCCGGGCGTCGACCAGTGCGAGCGCGAGCGCGGCGTCGCGGACGAGGTGCTCGCCGGGTAGCCCGGCGGTCTCCAACGCCGGACGCAGCCGATGGTGGGCGAGGGTGGTGGCGATGCTCGACGGCTGACGACCGGCGCGCACCGCCGGGTGGTCGGCGATGACCGGGTCGACGACGCTGCGGTCAGCCAGGGTCAGCAGCCGCAGCTTGTCGGCGTGGTAGCGCTCGACCGAGCCGTGCCACGGCACGTGGTCGCGCAGCAGGGTGGTGACCCCGCCCAGGCCGAACGTGGCATCCAGGTCGGCGAGTTGGTAGCTGGAGAGCTCGAGCACCACGTCGTCGGCAGCGATCGCCGGACCGGCGGACAGCGCGGAGCGGCCGATGTTGCCCAGCAGCTCCACCCGGCGACCGGCGGCGCGCAGCAGGTGGGCGGTCATCGCGGCGGTGGTCGACTTGCCCTTGGTCCCCGTGATCGCGATGACGTCCCGGTTGTCGCGGCCGGCGGCCCAGCGACCGGTCGGGGTGGCGGTCGCGACACCCCGCCGGATCGCGGCGGCCACCGCGGGGCGGTACGGGCTGACACCGGGGGAGCGGTAGATCGATCGCAGGGTCGCTGGCAGGGCCGCCGGATCATCCAGGTCGACGGGGGCATGCGTGGTCACCGTCAGGCACGGGGTGTCGGGCAGACCGGCCGGGTCGATGGGCCGTTCGTCGACCAGCAGGATCTCCGTGCCGGGCTCGTCGCGGTCGAGGACCGCCAGCAGCTCCCGGGTCTCGCGGCCCAGCCCGAGGACGCCGATCACGATGCCAGCTCCGCAAGGAGCCGTCCGAGCGCGTCGGCGTAGAGCAGGGGCAGACCCGACGGATCGACGGCCGTCACCATCGCCTGGAACCGGGCTGCGGCGTCGCGGTCCCGGTGGCCGAGCGCGGCGACGGCGGCGTGATCGCGCCAGGCGGGGTCGTCGGCGAGCAGATCGAGGGCGAGCTGGACCTCCTCGACCGTGCCGACGCACTCGAAGGGCTTGCGTGTCGGGTCGGTGAGATCGGCGAACCGCTCGACCAGGTCGGGTCGGGCCAAGGCGTCGAAGCCGGTCGCGTCGGTGAACGCCCCCGGCGAGAGGAACGGGGCCAGCATCAGCTGCACGAAGGTGCACTTGGGGCACTCGCCGCACCACTCGATGCGGTCCCGGGTCAGCGAGTACGCCCGGTTGCAGCTGTTGACGGCCGCAAGCGGGGCGCCCAGCTGGACGAACGCGGCAGCGACGACCAGCTCCGGCAGCGGCCGCAGCACCGACACGGCTCGGGTGGCTCCGCCGGTCGCTGACGACAACGCGGCCCGATGCAACGCCTCGAAGGCGCTCGACTTGCTGTACTGATGGTTGACGGGGCGACCGTCGATCGTTCGGGTCGGCGCGTCCGCGGACCCCTCGTTGGACAGCAGCACGTCGCCACGTCCGGTCAGGGTCGCCGCGACGCACGCGATCGAGGCGACGATGGCGGTGATCGGTACGTGCCCGTTGAGCGCGCCGGCGTCGTTCCAGGCCAGCAGCTGCGGATCGAGCCGCCGGTGTGCGGTGGTCAGTTCCAGGCCGGTCGCTTCGGCGGTCCGCTCCATCGACGGTCGCGGGTTGACCGCGAAGCCGATCGCGTCGAGCCCTTCGCGGACGGCCAGCATCGCCGTCACCGCCGAGTCCTTGCCGCCGCCGATCGGCACGACCACCCGGCGTGGGCCCGGCTCACCCGCGGCTTCGTGCCCGGCCGTGCGGCGGTCGGTGCCTGGGCCGGTCGGCTGCGCTGGTGCTCCGTCCGCCGGTGTGACGCTCACGACCTCGGTCCAACCGGTCAGGTCCAGCCCGTTGACCGCCGCGAACTCCCCGAGCCCGTCGTCCAGCAGCGCCCGCACCATCGCCAGGGCGGCCGGGTCCGATGTCGGCACCTCGACGCGGCGGGGGATCACCGCCTTGTAGTACGACGTACAGGCGGCGAGGTGGAGCACGTCCAGCGCGCCACGTGTCGCCGGCCCCAGCTGCGCCCCCAGGTCGACCTCCGGGAAGCGGATCGTCTCCGTCAGCGACGCGAGCCCGTCGATCGTGTACCGCAGCCGGACGGTGTCGCCGTCGACCTGCCAGCCGTCGCAGCGCAGCGAAGGATCGTCGGCGGATCCGCCGAGCCGCCCGTAGGCGGTCCGGTGTGCAGCCGCAGGGTCCATCAGGCTTGCGACGCCCGGTAGGCGCGGCGCAGCAGCCGTTCGCGGACCTCCGCGTCGGTGGCGGCGACCAGCGCGGTGCGGGCCATCCCCACCGCCCCGTCGCGGATGGCCTGATCAGCGGAGGCGGTGATGCAGGCGGCGGTGAACTCCTGCTGGTGGTTGACGGCGCCGCCGGAGTCGATGGCGAGCATCGGGTGGATCGCGGGGATCTCCAGCGACACGTTGGCCATGTCGGTCGAACCGGTCAGGCCGGCGTCCAGCGAGTCGGCTGGCGGCAGCTGTCGACCGATCGCGGTCGCCTCCTGCGTCCAGGCGGCGAGCAGGTCCTCGTCCGGGTCGAACTCCGAGTAGGCCGGCCCGGGCTCGTCGAAGCTGACCTCGGTCCCGGTCGCGATCGCCCCGGCCTCGAAACAGGCCTGGACACGGGGGTAGAGCTCGGCGAGCTCGGTCAGCGAGGCGGACCGGACGTACCACTGACCGGCGGTGCGGTGCGGGACGATGTTCGGGGCGTCGCCGCCGTCGGTGACGATGCCGTGGATGCGGTCCGTCGCACCGATGTGCTGGCGCAGCAGCCCGATGCCGACCTGGGCGACGGTGAGGGCGTCCGCGGCGTTGCGGCCGATCTGCGGGAACGCCGACGCGTGCGCCGACTGGCCGGCGTAGTTGACGTTGAAGTGCTGGACCGCGAGGCAGGGGATCGTCGGGAACTCGAACGGCGCGGGATGCACCATCATCGCGGCGTGCAGCCCGTCGAAGGCGCCGCGTTGCATCATCAGGATCTTGCCCCCGCCGCCCTCCTCCGCCGGGGTGCCGAGCACCTTGACGGTCAGGCCGAGCTCGTCCGCGACCGCCGCGAGCGCCAGTCCGGCACCGACGGCCGCCGATGCGATGATGTTGTGCCCGCAGGCGTGACCGATGCCTGGCAGTGCGTCGTACTCCGCGCAGATACCGATCGTCAGCTCGCCCGAGCCGGCTGTGGCGAGCACGGCGGTGTCCAGGTCGGCGACACCGTGGGTGACGTCGAACCCGCCGGCCTGCAGCGCGTCGGCGACGCGGCGCGAGGAGGTGTGTTCCTCGAACCCCACCTCCGCATCGCCATGGATCGCGTGGGACAGGTCGACGAGCTCGTCGCGACGTTGGTCGACGAGGTCGTCGAGGTGCTGGCGCAGGTCGTTCACGGCAGGCTCTCGGTTCGAGGGGGATGGGGCCAGTGTCGGTCCGAACGCTACGCGAGCGATCGGCTGGCTGCGTCGAACGGCCGGAAGCGGCATGCTGGTCGCCCGCGGCGGCCGGTGCCGTCGTCACCAGGAGGGGTGGATGATCCGGGCCGTCGCGTTCGACCTGATGGACACGTTGCTGGCCGATCCGTTCCGGGATGCGCTGTGGGCTGCCACCGGCTTGACGCTCGACCAGCTCGCCGAACGGCGACCTCCGCACGTCCACCCGGCGTTCGAACGCGGTGAGTTGACCGAGCAGGAGTACTGGGCGGCGTTCGCTCATGCCGGGATCGAGGTCGATCCAGCAGCCTTCCATCGGGTGCGGCGGGACGGCACCACCTGGCTGGCCGGCATGGCGGAACTGCTCGATGACCTCGCCGGGCAGGTCGTGCGGGTCACGGCCACCAACTACCCGGTGTGGGTCGAGGAACTGGTCGAGCGTCACCTGGACGGGCGTGTGGAGCAGGTCGTGTCCTCCCACCAGCTGGGGGTCCGCAAGCCCGATGCGGGGTTCTACGCCGGGCTTCTGGACGCGGTCGAGCTGCCCGCCTGCCAGGTGCTGTTCGTCGATGACCGCCCGGTCAACGTGGCCGGGGCGCAGGCGGTGGGCCTGCGGGCACACCGGTTCACCGACGTCCGTGCGGTGCGGTCCTGGTTGGCGGACCACGGCGTCCTCGACCGGGGTTCGACGTAGCCGCTGGGGCGCGACGAGGGGGCCGCTGGCCCCGGTCGCCCGGTCTACTCCACGGCCGGGAGCAGCTCACGGACCGGGGCGGGCAGCGCCGTGGTGCTGACGTCGGCGATGGCCCCGAGTCGGAGCTCGCCGGTGGCGACCCACCACAGCACGGTCGCATCACCCCAATGGTCGGGTAGCTGCGCCGCCCACCGCCGCGCGGCACGTCCCTCGTCGAGGTGGCCGTCGCACCAGCCGTCGTCACCCAGGTCGAGGGCGCACCGTCGGCAGACGGCGTCGGCGCCCGCGGGACCGCACAGCGGCAGCAGCCGGGGCGCGTCCTCGCAGGCGTCGCACGAGCCGGCGTCCACGGCTTGCGGCCCGACGTCCGTGGCGGCCAGCCACGGCTCCGCATCGAGCAGGGCGCGGCGTAGGGCGGGCTTGTCCAGCGACATCGACCGGGTCCTCCACGGCATCGGAACGAGGAGGGGCCACGACCGTGGTGGTCGTGGCCCCTCCTCGGTGCATGCGTCGCCGGTCAGCCGGTCTTGATGACCCGTGTGCCGCCAGCGAAGGTGTCGTGGAAGCCCTGCCGGAACTGCGCGTCGTTGTTGATGGTGACCGCGACGTAGATCGTCACCGCCAAGGTGCCCACCCCCGCCAGGAAGTTACCGAGGAAGGGGATGATCCCAAGCAGGTAGAAGGCGTACCAGAAGCTGCGCTTCACGGCCTGCTCCATGGTCGGGTTGCCCCCGTTGGGACCGACCACCTTGAGCTTGAGGAGCATCTTGCCGACCGTCTGGCCGCGCTCGGACTCCATGTAGCCGTAGTACCCGAGGGCCAACGCGGTCCAGATGATCGCCGTGAAGGCGTTGCGCACCAGCGACCCGCCAGGCAGGAAGAAGCTCAGCGTGGTCAGGATCGTCATCCCGACCGCGAGGATGACCCCGTCGATCACCCGAGCGAGGAAGCGGGTGATCAGGTCACCCGGGTCGCCCGGGCCGGGACTGCCCTGCCCACCGGGCTGCCCCTGCGGCTGAGGCGCCTGGGGCGCCTGTGGCTGCTGTGGCTGCTGCGCCGGTGGCGGCGTCTGACCCTGTTGCCCCGGTGGTGGTGGCTGCTCGCCGGGCGGTGGCGTGTTCGGCCCCTCGCTCACGTTCCCCTCCATCGCTCTGGATAATCGGTCACGGCCGTCTGTGGTCGACCGTTGGCCGGTGTTGTCCCGTTGTAGGACCTCAAGGCTAGTGCGTGCTGAGCGCCACCTCCACGGGTCGCGCCGCGATGCGGGTCCGTGACGCCGACCTCCGGCGTGGCACCCAGTCGGTCCCGATCCGGGCCTGCGACGTCTCAGCCTCATCGCCGGACCGGCTCGATCGGCAACCGTAGGGCACCGGAGGCCCGTTGACGACGACCTCGTGCACACTCGACACGTCCGTGGCCGCTGACCGCCCGGCCAGGTGAGTACCCCCGCAGGTGTGGAGGGGCGCTCCCACAGCCGGATCACTATCCGGTGCGGGTCGTCTGGGCGTTCGGGCGGCTCGACGGACGGCGTCTACGCTCCGAGCGTCGAGCCGCCCGCCAGCGGCCGCCCGTCCCACCTCGTCGAAGCGACAGGAGTTCCCGTGGCCCACCGACTCGCGCTCGTCGGCGGCGACGGCATCGGTCCGGAGGTCGTCGCTGAAGGGGCCAAGGTCCTCGATCGGCTCGAGGCGCTCGACGGCTTCGCCACCGAACGCGTCGAGTACGACCTCGGTGGCCGCCGGTACCTCGAGACCGGCGAGGTGCTCGACGACGCGACCCTCGAGGAGCTCGCGAGCTTCGACGCGATCTACCTCGGCGCGGTCGGGACCCCGGACGTGCCACCCGGCGTCCTCGAACGCGGCTTGCTGCTGAAGGTCCGCTTCACCTTCGACCAGTACATCAACCTGCGCCCCGTGAAGCTCTACCCGGGGGTGACCTCGCCGGTCGCGGGGCTGACGCCGGAGCGCTGCGACCTGTTGTGCGTCCGCGAGAACACCGAGAGCGTCTACGCGGGCGCCGGCGGGGCGCTCTACCGCGGCACGCCGAACGAGGTCGCCACCCAGGAGAGCGTCAACACCCGCCACGGCGTCGAGCGGGCGCTGCGCTACGCGTTCGAGGCGGCGACCACCCGCCGCAACCACCTCACCCTGGTCCACAAGACCAACGTGCTGAGCTACGCCGGGGACCTGTGGATGCGGACCTTCGAGGAGCTCGGCGACGCGGAGTTCCCCCAGGTCGAGCGCGACTACGTGCACGTCGACGCCGCCTGCCTGTACTTCGTCACCCAGCCGGAGCGGTTCGACGTGGTGGTGACGGAGAACCTCTTCGGCGACATCATCACCGACCTCGGCGCAGCCGTCCAGGGAGGGCTCGGGCTGGCAGCGTCGGGCAACCTCGACCCGACGCGGCGCAAGCCGTCGATGTTCGAACCGGTCCACGGCTCGGCGCCGGACATCGCCGGGACCGGTCGCGCCGACCCCGTCGCTGCGGTGATGAGCTTGGGCCAGCTCCTGGCCTTCGTTGGCGAGCACCGCTCCGCGGCCCGTGTCGACCGGGCGGTCGGCGCGCTGCTCAGCGAGCGCGCCGGCTCGGTGCCTGACGGCGTGGGATACTCCACCGGGGACGTCGGGGACCGGTTGGTGGAGCTGGTCGCCGAGGTCTGATCCGCTGTTGCCGGCGAGTGCCCGTCGAACGCGACCAGGGAGAGCATGATGCCGTTCCCGAAGGCCGAGAAGATCTGGATGGACGGGGCGTTCGTCGACTGGGACGACGCCACCGTGCACGTGCTGACGCCGACGCTGCACTACGGCTACGGCGTCTTCGAGGGCATCCGCGCGTACCCGACGGACCTCGGTCCGGCGGTGTTCCAGTTGCGTCCACACCTCGAACGGCTGAAGCGCTCGGCGCGGCTCTACCCGCCGCTCGACGAGGCGCCGTGGTCGGTCGATGACCTGACGGCCGCGATCGAGGAACTGATCCGGGTCAACGGCCACTCGGAGGGCTGCTACATCCGGCCCACGATCATCCTCGGCTACGGCGAGATCGGCTTGAACCCCCTGCCGTCGACGCCGCAGACCGCGATCGCGACCTGGCAGTGGGGCGCCTACCTCGGCGAGGACGCCCTGATCAACGGCGTCCGGGTGATGATGAGCTCGTTCCGTCGTATCGGCAAGAACACCATCCCGCCCGCGGGCAAGGCCAATGGGCAGTACCTCAACTCCTCCCTCGCCAAGGTCGAAGCGCAGCGTGCCGGCTACGACGAAGCGATCATGCTCTCCGAGGACGGGTTCGTCGCCGAAGGCACGGGCGAGAACATCTTCGTGGTCCGCGACGGGACCATCTTCACCCCGCCGCTCTCGG
>SKJX01000206.1 GCA_007121785.1 Nitriliruptoraceae bacterium | reverse complement strand
CTCGGGGTGCGGCATCACCCCGACGACGTTGCGCCCCTCGTTGCAGATCCCGGCGATCGACCGGCTCGATCCGTTCGGGTCATGGCCCGGCGCGTACCGCAGGACCACCTGGTCGTCGGCCTCCAGCCGGTCCAGGGTCGCCTCGTCGGCGTAGTAGCGACCCTCCCCGTTCTTCACCGGCACCACGATCGTCCGGCCTGCGGTCAAGGTCGTGGTCCACGGGGTCGTCGAGGTACCGACCACCAGCGGCACGTCGCGGCAGACGAACGCCAGCCCCGCGTTGCGCAGCAGCCCACCGGGGAGCAGACCGGCTTCGCACAGGACCTGGAAGCCGTTGCAGATGCCGAGCACCGGCCCGCCGTCGGCGGCAAAGGAGGCGACGGCGCGCATCACCGGAGCACGGTGGGCGATGGCGCCGCAACGCAGGTAGTCGCCGTAGGTGAACCCGCCGGGCAGGATCACGGCGTCGACGCCCTGCAGGTCCTCGTCGGCGTGCCAGAGAGCGACGGGCTCGCCACCGCACAGCGACACCGCGCGCCGGGTATCCCGGTCGTCCAGGGAGCCGGGGAAGGTCACCACACCGACGCGCACACCTGACTCCTGCGATCATCCAACGGTCGGGCACCGCCGTGAGCGGACGCTACTGGGTCTGTAGCCCGGGTGGCCACTGCCGCGGCTCAGCGGTCGTCGCGGTAGCCGGCGTCCAGCAACGCCTGGACCGGGTCGGGCTCGCGGAGGATCTCCTCGACGTCACGGCACCCCCGGGGCACCTCGTCGTCCGGGACGTCGAGCTGCTGACACGCGTCCTGCTGGTGTTGAACGGCGGCCAGTTCGGTGGTGACCCCCACCGTCTCGCCCGGCCACGCCGGGTCGCTGAGCAGGACCAGCTGGTGGAGCAAGGCCGGCGCGGCCTGCCCGGCGTCCTCGAACTGGAACTTGGCGTTGAGCTCGACCAGGATCCGGCCGTCCTCGACGCGCGCGGACGACTCGACCCCCGAGAGCTCGAAGGTCGCGATCCGCAGCTGCCCTCCGGCGGCGACCCACTCCGCCAGACCCTCGCGCGCCTCCGGGTAGTCGCCGGTCGCGATCAGCGCGCACGTGCGCTCCAGCGCGACCCGTCCCGCTGCGCGCGATCCGGCGTCGCCGACCAGCCGGATCGCCTGCGCACAGTCGGGGCCGGGCTCGACCTCCTCGGTCTCCGCCACCTGTGCCGCCCCTCGATCGACGGTGACCTCGGGTCCGCCGGCGGGACGTCGCTCCGCTGCGGTGAGCTCATCGCGGTCGATCGACAGGAACGCCCACGCGGTGACCGCCAGCGTGATCGGGACCAGCACGATCATGGCGATCACGAACCAGCGCTGCAGGACCGGTTCACCGGTCGGCAGCGTCGGCAGGCCGTCGTCCTCCATCGGCGGGAGGGACGACCGCGACTCGTCGCTCGGTTGGCTCATGGCACCTCAGGCCAGACGGATGGATGATCGTTCGCCACGGCGGCGTCGCCGTTGCCCATGCTCACGTCGTTGGACGGCCACCGACCCCCTGGACGGCCACCGCCCCCCACGTCACACTGGAGGACAGATGACCTCGGACCCGGGATCCCGTGACGCGACGGCCGAGCCGACGTCACACGTCGGCTCGCTCGTCCTCACCGATGACCCGCCAGCGGTACGACTCGATCACCGGGTTGGTCAGGAAGCCGTCGCACATCGCTTCGACCTGCGTCGCGAGTTCGTCGCCCTGGGCGTCGACGGTCAGTTCCAGGTGCTTGCCGACCCGTACCTCATCGACCCCGAGGTAACCCAGGCCGGGCAGCGCCTCCTCGACGGCTCGACCCTCCGGATCCAGGATCTCACGCTTCAACAGGACGTCGACGGCGACACGGGGCATCGTCAGGGTCGCTTTCGGTCGATCGGCGGGGCCCTGAGGGTAGCTCGGTCAGCTCACCGCTCGGTGACGACAGCCGCTTCGAACCACGCGCACACCTCCAGGAGCCCGACATGAACGAGACCCTCCGACTGGGCTCGATCCGTGGGATCCGGATCGGGGTGAACTGGACCGTGCTGGTGATCTTCGGCCTGATCCTCCTCGGTCTGGCGACGGTCCAGTTCCCTCTGCTGTTCGGTGATCTGCCGCCGATCGTGTCGTGGATGGCCGGGCTGGTCGCGGCGCTGACGTTCTTCGCCTCGCTGCTGGCCCACGAACTGGCCCACGCGCTCACCGCCCAGCGCTACGGCGTCCGGGTCGACGGCATCACCCTGTGGCTGTTCGGTGGTGTCGCCCGGCTACGTGACGAACCACCGACGGCCGGTGCCGACCTCTGGATCGCGGCGGTCGGGCCGCTGACCAGCCTCGCCCTCGGCGCGGTGTTCGGGGTCGCGGCACTGGTCGCTGGTCTGCTCGAGCTCGGGATCGTCGCGCTCGGGGTGCTGGGGTGGCTCGCGGCGATCAACGTCGTGCTCGCGGTGTTCAACCTGGTGCCCGCATCGCCGCTGGACGGTGGCCGGATCCTGCGTGGGATCCTGTGGAAGGCCCACGGCGACCGGCACGCGGCAGCGGTGACCGCTGCGCGCGCTGGCCGGGTGTTCGGGTTCCTGCTGATCGGCCTCGGCGTCGCCCAGGTGATCTTCGTGCCCGGCCTCGGCGGGTTGTGGCTGGCGTTGATCGGCTGGTTCCTCACCAACGCGGCGAGCGCGGAGGAGCAGCACGCTCACGTCCAGGGCCGTCTCGGCGGCATCACGGTCGCGGACGTCATGACGCCCGATCCGATCGTGGTGCGGCCCGACATCACCGTCGCATCCCTGCTCGACGACTACGTGCTGCGCAACCGGTGCTCCGCGTTCCCGATCGTCGATGTCCATGGGCGCCCGGCCGGGCTGATCACCCTCGCCCAGATCAAGCACCTCGACCCCGAGCAACGCGTGGCCACGCTGGTCAGCGACATCGCCTGCCAGGACGACGAGGTGCCCCGTGCCCACCCCCAGGAGCCGGTGATGTCGCTGCTACCGCGCATGCAGGGCTGCACCAACGGGCGAGCGATCGTGGTCGAGGACGGCCACCTCGTCGGCATCGTTTCCCCGACGGACGTCACCCGGATGCTGGAGTTGACCGAGCTGCTGCGGGGCGGGCACCTGCCCGGCGCACGCCCACCGAGCGCGCGGCCCGGTGACCCCACGATCCGGTGACCGCCGGCCTCGAGGAACGCCCTACGCCGGTTCGTCCCCGGGAGGCGCGATCTCCGAGCGGACCGGCGCCGTCGGCGGCTGGCGCCTCGGCAACGTCAGGACGAACTCGCTGCCACCGTACGACGACGGACGGAAGCTCAGCTCGCCGCCGTGGGCACGGGCCAGCCCCCGAGCGACGAACAGTCCGAGCCCCATGCCGGAGGATCCGCCGTCGACCTGCCCGAACTTCTGGAAGATGTGCTCACGCTCGTCGGCCGGCACCCCATCGCCGTGGTCGCGGATGATCAGCTCGAGCTGCCCGTCCTCGCCGGTGACGGTCACCTCCACGTCCGCATCGGCCGGGCTGTACTTGCAGGCGTTGAGCAGCAAGTTGACCAGGATCTGGCGGACCGCCAGCACGTCGGCTTCGACCCGGGACACCGGATCGCCGCGGACCTGCAGGCGATGGTCGCCGAGGAACGCGGTGCGCAGATCATCGATGGTCTCGTGGACGATGGCCACGATATCGGTGACGACGATCTGCAGCCCGACGTCATCGGTGTCGACCGCAGGGGCCAGTGCCAACCGTTCGGCGAGGTGGATCGCGATCTCCGCGTTGCGGCGGATGACCACGAGGAGCTGCCGGAGTTGCTGGTGGTCGAGTTCCTGCTTCACCGCCGCGTCAGCGGCCCCCCGCACGACCGCGAGCGGGGCCCGCAGTTCGTGTGAGATCAACGCGAACGACACGTCCGTGCTGGCGACGTCAGGCTCGTGACCGGATCCGTGCTCTACCGGCGCCGCGCGCGTGTGGCCGGCGGTCTCGAACGACTCGTGCACAGCAACGCTCCCCGTCTCGGTGCATCACCGGGGGCTGGGGCGCTGCAACGACCCGTGACCCTAGCGGGCCGGGCCCACCGAGGACGGCCGAAGCACCACCGACAGGTGCATCAGCACGGCCACCACCACCAGGGACCACCCGCCCCGGGCCATCGCCGGGTCCGACAGGGCCGTGGCCCGCCCGAGGACCTGGCCACCGGCGACCAGCAGGACGCCGAGGTTGAGCATGACCGTCCGGGTCCGTGCGAGCTGCCCGACGCGGACGAGGCCGCGCTGGCCGACCCGCGCGTGCTGAGGTCGTAGCGTCGGCGCGACGTACAGCAGCACGGCCAGGACGAGCTGGGCGAGCACGCCGATGAGCAGCATGATGCCGACGCCGGTCGACCAGCCGCTCGCGCCGACCACGACCGCGACGATGTCGGTGGCGATCGCGACCGGGAACCACACCAGCGCGGCGGTGACCGCCCAGCGCAACGGTGAGCGGTCGCTGCGACGCGCGGCAGCCAGCAGCGGCCGAGCGACCGCCACGACGCCGACGCCGTAGAGGACGAGCCCCACGACGGGCAGCACCGGGGGGAACACGCCGCCGGCTACGCCGGTGATCACGAACCCGGCCGAAGCGATCGCGAGGCCGGCCGCAGCCAGCCCCACGGCGGTCGCGGACCGACGCTCGGCGCCGGGAGCGAGAGGGGCTTGCAACAGCTTCGGACCGAGGACCGTCAGCGTGGTCAGCACGGTCAGCCCGCCCCACCCGAGGACGTTGAGGTGGATGTGGGCGTCCCGGACGGCGACGAAGATCGGGGCCGGGACCCACCCGGCGCCGAGCGCACCACCCAGCGCGGCGGCGACGATGAACGCCACGTGAGCGAGCCCGTACTGCTTCAGCACCCAGGAGAAGCGGTCACGGCCTGCCTGCTGCTGCAGTTGTCGCAGGACCCACAGGTTCCCACCCACGATCACCATGATGCCGAGTGACCCGAGGACGACGAGCACGTGTACGTCGAAGGCTCGGCCGCCCAACATCACGATGACGGACCCGCCCAGCGCTGCAGACAGCCAACGTGCGGTGGCGCGCGTCGGGAGGGAGTTGGTCGTCGCCGTCAGGGTCGCGGCCAGGTGGCGTGAGAAGGTCCAGATCAGCGTGGTGAGCACCCCGAGGGTGAAGATGTGCACCACGATCCAGCGTCCCCCGGGCAGCCGGTCGCCGGCGAGCAACCAGGCCAGGCAGGCCAGCCCGAACCCGATCGCCACCACGACACCCGGACGCGTCGGTGTGAACGACATCGGACTGATCCCGGGGGCCGGGTGCGCCTCAACCGGGCCGGTGACCGCACGGTCCCCGACCGTCCTCGGCACTTCGGCGAGCACCGGCATGGCCGGGCCTGCTCGGATCAGCCGGTCGATGCGGGCACCGTCTGGACCGACCGTGGCTGGGCCCGGAGGAACAACAGCCGCCAGGCCTCCGGGCCACGCTCGAGGTACTCGATCGTGAACGCGCCAGGATCACGCGACTCGATCTGAGCGAGCAGCGGGAGCGGATCGTGCGGCGCGACGAGCACCATGCCGTCACCCAGCCCGACGCCGTCGAGGGCGCCGAGGATGGCGGCGTGACGGATCTCATGGGGAACGCGACGCGCGTCGAGTTCCGGGTAGCGGTCCGAAACCTGCTCGTTGCACCCACAGGCGTGTCCACCGGTGTCGTCTGACGGTGCCGCCGGGCTGGTCGCGTCCTCGTGTCCGTCCGGGGCGAGGGGCAGGTGCTCCATGGGGTCCTCGATGATGGTCGGTCGCGCGACCAACGGCCGGGTGGCCGTCCCGCATCGCGCGAACATTTAGCGCATCACTAATCATTAGTCTAACGGACAGAGACCCTGGCCCCAAGCCCTCGCGGTGCCGCCGTGCGCCTGCCGACCGGGCTCGGCCAGGGCGCGCTACGGTGACCGGCGATGTCCCCACCGGGCCCCCGCACCATGACACCGTTCGGTCACCTGCTGGCCTTCCGGGCGGACCCGCTCGGCTTCCTCACCCGGGTCGCCGAGGCCCACGGCGACGTGGCGGCCTTCCGGCTCGGCCCCTACCGGGTGTGGCAGCTGACCCACCCCGACCTCGTCCACGAGGTCCTGGTCACCCACGCCAGCCGGTTCCGCAAGAGCCCGGTGCTCCAACGCGCCCGGATCGTGCTCGGTGACGGGCTGCTGACGGCCGAGGGCGACCACCACCGTCGCCACCGACGCCTGCTGCAGCCCGCGTTCCATCCGCAGCGCGTCCGGCGCTACGCGAGCGTGATGGTCGACCGCGCCGCGGCGAGCGCCGACGTGTGGGCCCCCGGAACGCCGACGGACGTGCACGCCGAAGCGGTACGGATGACGCTCGCCACCGCCGGCACCACCCTGCTGGGGACCGAGGTAACGGAGGAGGTCGACGTCATCGAGGAAGCGATCGATGACCTTCTCAGCGCGTACCGGCTCGCGTTCGTCCCGTTCGGATCGCGTCTGTCGAACCTGCCGGTCGGTCCGGCCCGTCGGCTGCAACGGGGTCGGCGGACCCTCCACGACCTGATCGACCGGATGATCCGTGAACGGCGTCGTCGTGGTGACGACGGTGGGGATCTGCTCTCCAACCTCGTCTTCGCGGACGCGGAGGACCGGCTCTCCGACCGGGAGATCCGCGACGAAGCCCTCACCCTGTTGCTCGCCGGCCATGAGACGACCGCGAACGCGTTGGCGTTCAGCCTGCAACTGCTCGCGGAGAACCCGCACATCGAGTCGCAGGTCCATCGGGAGGTCGACGCGGTCCTCGGCGACCGGGAGGCGACCGCGGACGACCGCGACCGGCTGCCCGTTTGTCGCGGTGTCCTCGCGGAGTCGCTCCGGCTGTACCCGCCGTCGTGGGGGATCGCACGCCAGGCGGTTGAGGACCACGTGGCCGGCGAGCATCACGTGCCCGCCGGCGATCTGGTGCTCGTCCCACCCTGGGTCGTGCACCGCGATCCGCGCTGGTGGCCCGATCCGACCCGGTGCGCCCCCGACCGCTGGGCTCCGGATGCGACCGTCGATCGGTACCGGTCGGCGTTCTTCCCCTTCGGTGGAGGCGTCCGTCGGTGCATCGGGGAGGGGTTCGCCTGGACCGAGGGGATCCTGGCGCTCGCGACGATCGCCAGCCGTTGGCGGCTGCAGCCCGTGCCCGAGCGGCCGACGGTGCTCGGTCCGGTGATCACGCTCCGCCCTCGCGACGGGGTGTGGCTGCGACCCGAGGCTCGGTGGGCGACGCCGGAGATGCGGCCATGCCCCTGAGTTGCTGCATGAACCCGCAGCCGTCGGCCTCGACCCGGCCCTCAGGCGTCAGCGGCAGCTGTCGCGGCCGCGGCAGCGAGCGTCTCGTCCACGAAGCGTGCCTCCGACACCGGGCAGACATCGATCCAGACCACGCCTGACTCGGTCCAAGCGGTATGCCCCGCCGGCCAGTGGAAGAACTCACCGGCACGAGTGACCTCCTCCGTCCCGTCCGCATAGCGCAGGTGGATCTCACCCTCGAGCACGCGCCCCCAGTGCTGGACCGGGCAGTTCTGCTCGGGCATGGCCGCGAAGACCGGTGTCAGGTCGAAGCCGGGCGGTAGCGTGAACAGGCTGATCCGCATCTCACCGAGATCCTCGGCGAGGATCTCCAGACCCTCACCCTCCATCACGACCGTCATCTCGTCTCGCGTCTTCCTCATCTTCCGTTCCCTCCGGCGGGTCGACTCAGTAGCCTTGACGAGCGCACCGTGACCGAGGGTCGTGCAGGTCCTGTGCAACTGCTGTGCAGAGCCGAGCCCGGCCACCTTGCTGCCGACACGCCGGCGCCGAGGGCGACGGGACCCGTGATGGAGCCGCAGTTCAGGATCCTCGGACCGCTCGAGGCTTCCGTCGGAGAGCGGTCGATCGGACTCGGCGGACCGAAGCCACGTCGGTTGCTCGCGATGCTGCTTCTCCACGGCGACGAGGTGGTCCCGACCGACCGTCTCATCGAGGCCGTGTGGGAGCACGACCCTCCGGCGGGTGCCGAAGCGACGCTGCGCACACACGTCGCCAACCTGCGCCGCAGCCTTGCCGCCGCCGGCCTCGATGATCTGCTCATCACCCGATCGCCCGGCTACCGACTCCAGGTCACACCCGAGCACGTCGACGCCACCCGCTTCGGGCACCTCGTCGCCCAAGGGCGAGCCGCCCTCGACCGCACCGACGCCCGGACCGCGGCACGGCAGCTGCGGCAGGCGCTGGACCTCTGGCGCGGAACGGTCCTCGAGGGTCTCGACGCACCGCGGTTCGCGCAAGCCGAAGCCGCCCAGCTCGAGGAGCTCCGGCTGACGACGCTGGAGGCCCGCCTCGATGCTGACCTGGCCCTCGGACGTCACCAGGAGCTCATCGGCGAGCTCGAGATGCTCGTCGGCATGTATCCGTTCCGTGAGCACCTCTGGAGCCGGTACATGCTCTCGCTCTACCGGTCCGGGCGGCAGGCCGACGCCCTGGAGGCCTTCCGGTCCGTGCGCTCGCGCCTCGACGCGGAGTTGGGGCTCACGCCGGGGCAGGTGTTGACGGAGTTGGAGTCGGCGATCCTGCGACACGACCCCGAGCTGGCGTACGCGGCCGGCGACGCCGGCTCGGGGCACGCCCGCGCAGGCCACGCGCTCGCGGGACGCGGCCCTGCACCGCTCGATGCGCTCCTCGACGTCGTTCGCCGCGTCCCGATGGTCGGTCGGACCGCCGAGCTCGAGCAGCTCCACCGGATGTGGCTGGCGGTACGCGCCGGCGCGCGCAGGGTCGGACTCGTCTCCGGCGAGGCAGGAATCGGCAAGACGCGGCTCATCGCCGACCTGGCTGCCGAAGCTGCTGACGGCGCGACCGTGCTCGTCGGCCGGTGCGAGCAGGCGGCCCTTATCCCGTACCAGCCGGTGACCGATGCGTTCCATCGCAGCCCGGATGCTGGCGACGCGTTGGACGAGCTGCCGCGGGCCGAGCGCGATCGGCTCGCGCCGTTGGTCGAGGGCCATCGCGCGCTCCGAGCGACGGACGCCTCGGAGCCGGACGACGCCGAGCTCCAGCGTTCCGCTCTCCTCGATGCCGTCGGGCAGCTCGTCGCGCGGATGGCCCGGAAGACGCCGGTGATCCTCGTCGTCGAGGAGGCCGAGTGCATCGACCAGGCGAGCGCGCGGTTGCTCCGCCACCTCGCTCACGACCTCCCGGAGCGGACGCTGCTGCTGATCTGCTTCCGGGATCCGCCGGGCAACCGGCACCCTCCCCTGCTGGAGCTGCTCACCGACCTCGAGGGGCGTGGTGTCCCCGATCGACTCACCCTCGCTCCACTCACCGAGCACGATCTCGCCGAACTCGTGGCGGCTTGGGCCGGCGAACAGGCCCCCACCGACCTCGTCCGCACGTTGTGGTCATCAACGGGCGGCAACCCGTTCTACGCCAGCGAGGTGGTCCGCGAGCTCGTCGACCGTGACGCCCTCGACCGCGCCGACGCGGCGACGCGGGTACCCCGCAGCGTCCAGGACGTGCTCCGTGGGCGGCTGCGGACGCTGTCGACGACCGCCCAGCACGTCATCGGGTGTACCGCGGTCCTCGGACGCGAGGCGGACAGCGGCTTGCTCACCGAGGTCGCGGACCTCGCCCCCACCGAGGTCGCTTCGGCGCTGGAGGAGGCGGTCCAGGCAGGCTGGCTCGTCGAGAGTGGCTCCTCCTGGGCGGTCAGCCACACCTTCCGTCACGCGCTGATGCGCCAGGCCGTCCACGACGACCTCCCCGCACCGCGACGGCAACGCCTCCACCTGCGTGCCGCCGATGCCCTCGAGTCAACGGGCATGCACCGGCCCGCGGACGTCGCGGCCGCTGCTGCTCACCTGCGTGCCGCCGGCTCGCTCGTCGACCGGGAGCGCACCGCCAGCCTGAGCCTTCGCGCCGCCGACGCGTCCGCGGGTCTGTACGCGTGGGACGAAGCGGTCGGCCACGCCGAGGCAGCGGTGGCGATCCTGGAGCATGCCGGCGCGCCCGCCGGCACGCAGGGCGATGCCGCGATGCACGCCGCCCAGATGTACCGCAGGTCGAGCATCGACTACGGCCGCGCGATCGACCTCCTCCACGCCGCCCTCAGGCACTACCGCGCGGCCGGTGACCGCACCGCCGTCGCATCGGCTCACAGCCACCTCGGTCACCTGCTGTCCATGCACCACAGCGTGATGGACATCCCTCGAGCGCTCGAACGGTTCTGCGCCGCCGAGCCCGTCCTCGCTGACGGCACGGCCGCATTCGACCTGCACTCCGGCAGGTCGCTCGCCGCGCTGTTCGGCCTGGAGACCGAGCAGGGCGCTGCGGCCTCGGCGCGGGCGGTGGAGATCGCCGAGGGGCTGGGTCGGCACGACCTCGTGGCCCAGGTGCGCCCGACGCAGGCGACCCACTGGTTCCACCGGGGCGACCTCGCGGCGGCGCACGCGCTCATCGACGAGGCGTGGGCGACCGCGCAGGAGCTGGGCGACCCCCACCTGGGATGGGAGACCGTGACCGCACCCGCCCTCGCGAGCAACATCTACCTCCTCGACCCGGCAGCGAGCGAGGCCTGGTCGCGGCGAGCGCTCGCCCAGCCGGGGTTCGAGACGATCGCTCGGGCCCAGGAGGGGGTGACCGATCACCTCGTCTACGCGCTGGCGACCATGGGCAGGCTCGACGTCGCGCGTGAGCTCGCTCGACCGCTGCCCGAGGACGCCGTGAGCCGACGGCTCCTCCTCCTGCTGGACGGTGACTGGGAGACCGTCCAGGTCTCGTGGGCGGAGGCGTTCGACCACGACCTCGGCAACGGCGACCTGCTGAACGCCGGACTGAACGCCTACTGGCTCGGGCAGGCGCACTGGCTGCTCGGGCGCATCGAGGACGCCCTCACCGCCCTGCAGCATGGACTGGCGATCGCGCTCGACGGTCCTCACGTGCCGGCCGAACTGATGGTCCGCGCCGAGCTCGCGCGACAGCTCGCGATCGCGGGTGACGTCGACGGCGCCATCGAGCAACTGGCTCACACCGACCGGATCCTGGCCGTTGGTGAGGACTGGCGTGGCCAGGCCGGCAACGTGGAGCTCGCCCACGCCGAGCTCGCCTCGGCGCGCGACGAAGACCAGCTGGCGGATCGCTACTTCGACCGAGCACGGCGTGTGTTCGCGCGGTATCAGCTGCCATGGCGACGAGCCCAGGCATGGATGGCCTGGTCACGTCGGCTCACCGCCGCGGGCCGGACCGATGAGGCCGAAACCAAGCGTCGCGCGGCAGCGAAGGCGTACGAACAGCTCGACGCACATCCTCGTTGGCGGCGACCGGCGACGCTCGTCTCGCGATCGTCCACTGGTGCCGTGCACGACCCGCCGCCAGATCACGCCCCGGGCAGCGCGATCGGGACCCGTCTCCTGCCTTGACAGTCGTGCAGCCGGGGCGGATGGTGCAAGCACGCCGCGTTCGAACCGAGGGTCGGGCGAGGCCGAGGCAGCAAGATGACCAGGCGATGGCGCCCCACGCAGGTGGTCGAGCCGCGGGTCGCCGAGGATGCTCGGGGTCGGTCCCCACCATCAGGCAGCGCGCGTCCGCTGTACTGGCCCCCCGTCTGCATGACCGGGCCCGTGACCGTCGAGGGGAGTCATGAGCCACCTGGAGAAAGGCCCTCATGGGGCGGACCGAGGGATCGTCGGTTCCGTGCCGCTGAGTATCGCGCTCCAGGACGGGTTCACGGGCGAGGAAGTGGTGGTCCGCGTCGACGGTGACGAGGCCGAGCGGACCGAGGCACGTACCGCATGGGAGATCAGTTTCGCGACGTCCTTCGAGGTCGAGGTCTCCGCCGGGGACCACGTCATCGAGATCGAGATCCCGCATCGAGGGATCCAGTCAGAGCACCGCGTGGAGGTGCACGGGCCGTTGTGGGTCGGCATCTCCGTGCAAGACGCAACCGTGATCTGGCGGGACTCGTTCGAGCCGTTCGGTTACCTGTGACGCCCGGTCGGATGCCGCTCGTCCGACCGACGTCGTCTACCACCGTGCAGGACCTGCGCTGGACCTCGCATCTCCAGCGCAGTCGTGCACCCGAGGTTCGCCTATCCGAACACGACGCCTCCTGCGTCGCCATCATCGTCGCGCGTCGACGATGCACAGAAGGTCGCCATCATGGAAGGATCCACGCTCGCCGATGAGGGCAGAGGCTCCGGGTCGAGCCCCGGAAGCAGCCCCACCGAGGACGTCGACGTACTCGACACCCCGAAAGCCGAGGACGCGGCGTTCACCACACCCCGACCGACCCCGACGCCCCTTGCGCCCCTACCCCTCCTGAACGCCAGCGGGCTGTACCGCTCCCAGCAACGGCTCCAGCCCCTCGCTCACCCCGTGACGACGACAACGGAGCTCGTCGACGACGAGGTCGGCGACGCCGGCACGAACGGGTCGTCAGCCGCGGTCGACGGTGACATCTCGACGTCGCTCCGTCCTCTGCCTCAGCCGTTCAAGCCGATCCCGGTCCGGCGGATCATCGCCGAGGACCTGAGACTCGACGTCGACGGCCTGTACCCGCAGATGACCGCCAGCGGTGGCATCCGGACCTGGCTCGCTGGCCACATCCACTGGATCGCGAATCTCACCCAGGTCGGTCCGAGCACCTACCAGGGCACCATCTTCTACAAGAACGGCGATGTGAACCTGCTGCCACACACCTCAGTGCGCATCACGGCCTCACGAAGCAGGTTCCCAGGCCAGCAACGAGCCACGGCCATATTCAGCGGGGCCAGCACCACGATGACGCGCACGTACGCGTACGTGTCGCGCTCCTTCCGACCGTTCGAGATCGAGGTCGATTGCGTCCAGGGCACGGTGCCGGCGAGGAACCTCGAGACCCACGACCACCCCAACCGTCCGCCGAACCTTCCCAACGAGACGCTCACCCTGGAGCGGGTCTTCGAGCGCGCTGGTTTCGACGTGTCCAGGTCCGGCGGCGATTCGATCATCCCGCTCGCCGCGGCGGGCCCCAACCAGACCTGGTCCAACCAGGAGATGCACGACGCGATGCAGGTGCACTGGTCGAGGTTCGCGAACAAGCCGCAGTGGTCACTGTGGACGTTGTTCGCTGGTCTTCACGACATGGGCACGAACCTCGGCGGGATCATGTTCGACTCGATCGGGCCGAACCACCGTCAGGGCACCGCCGTCTTCATCGACTCGTTCATCTCGCAGGCTCCAGCGGGTGAGGCCAACCCGGCCGCTTGGGTACGGCGGATGCGCTTCTGGACCGCCGTCCACGAGATGGGGCACGCGTTCAACCTCGCGCACTCGTGGCAGAAGAGCATGGGTACGCCGTGGGTTGCGCTCGCGAACGAGCCCGAGGCCCGGAGCTTCATGAACTACCCGTACTTCGTCGCTGGCGGGCAGCAGGCGTTCTTCGCCGACTTCGACTACCGGTTCAGCGACGCTGAGCTGCTGTTCATGCGTCACGCGCCGGAGCGCTTCGTGCAGATGGGTAACGCCGACTGGTTCGACAACCACGGCTTCGAACAGGCAGCCAGGCAGGTCGGCAGTGCGCTGACGTTGGAGGTGCGCATGCACCGCGACCGACCCCGCCTCGCGTTCCTGGAACCGCTCAACATCGAACTGAAGCTGAAGAACGGCGGCGAGGCACCGGTCATCGTCGATGCGGCACGACTGCGCAGCCTGGACTCGGTGACGCTCATCACCAAACGTGAGCGCGATCCCGCACGGCAGTACCTGCCGTTCGCTCGCTACTGCCTGACGCCGCAGCCGACCGTGCTACAACCGGGGGAGTCGCTCTACGCCGCGCTGGAACCCTCGGCTGGGATCGAGGGCTGGGACGTCAGCGAACCTGGCCGCTACGTCGCGCAGGTCGCCCTCCACCTCGACGACAGGGACCTGGTCTCCAACGAGCTGCCCTTCCGCGTCGCGCCCCCTCGTAGCTACGACGAACAGGACGTCGCGCAGGAGTACTTCGACGCGGACGTAGGACGCATCCTCGCCTTCGACGGAAGCCGCGTGCTGACGCACGGCAACGACGTACTGACCGAGCTTCGTGAACGCTGTCCGGACAACCCGGCTGCCTTCCACGCCGCTCACGCGCTGGCCGCCCCCCTGCTGCGTCCAAGCAAGGTGCTGACGGTCCCGGACGGCGCCGAGGGCCGGACGCTCGGTGAGACCACTGCCGAGTTCCAGCAGATGGCCCCCGATCCAACCGCAGCGAGGCGGTTGATGGACGAAGCACTGATCGCTGACGTGGATGCGTCCGCCGACGCCTTCGGTCACATCGCGTACAAGGAACACGTGGACGACTACGCCAGGGCGCTCGCCGAGGAGGGCGATACCGAGCACGCGGCCCACGTGCAGGACCGGCTCCACACCTGTCTGGCCGCGAGGCAGGTGCTCCCACGGGTCCTGGGGGAGGTCTCGGCCCACGTGCACGACCTCGAACAGGGCAACATCCCTGCCGACTGGAGGACCGACACCGCCACGTGAATGACGAGGCGCCGACCTCAAGGTTCGCGGTCCTCCTGCTCCTCCACGACGGCATCGTCGGATCCGGCCTGTGGCAGCACCCACCGACGGACCCCGAGGGTGATCAGGGTCGCCGCGAACGCGCCGATGCCGATGACGACCCCGTACTCGACCCACGTGGGGACGTACAGCAGGTCGAGCGTGAACGCCTGGCCGGTGGCGTTCCCCGACTGGCCCGGTGGCAGGTTGATCTGTGGCTCGTACATCCCGGGCATGAGGATGTTCACGCGCTTGGCGAACACGCCCAGGATCGACAGCACCGCGGCGGCCACGAGCAGCTTCGTTCGGCTCCGCAGGCGCGGGTTGGCGTAGACGAGGAAGGGCAGCAGCACCCCGAACACCAGCTGCCCCCAGAACAGCGGCGCCTGGCGGCCGGTGAACAGCATCTCCAGCGGCGCGAGGTGGTAGTCGGTCTGGGACGTGAACGCGGTGACCAACTCGGCGACGAGCAGGAAGAAGTCGACCGCGACGAACCAGGCCAGCAGCTTGCCGAGGTCGGCGAACACGTGGTGGGGCGGCCGCCAGGACGTGACCCGCCGCACGATCCAGGCGACCACCAGCACGAACGCGGTGCCGGAGACCAGAGCCGAGGAGATGAACAGCGGGGCCAGGATCGCGGTGTTCCAGAACGGGCGGGCGACGAGAAACCCGAAGATCCACGCGGTGATCGAGTGCACGAGCACGGCCACCGGCAAGGTCACCATCGCCATGACGCGTAGCCACTTGGCCATCGGCTTCGGTCGGGTGAGGATCCACAGGTCGATGCCGGCGATCGCCAGGTAGACCGAGATCACCACCATGTCCCACACCAGCGGGGACATCACCTGCGGTGAGACCATCATCTGCCACGCCATGAAGGGGCGGCCGAGATCCGGGATGATCGATACCGCCGCCGCTGCGACCGCGGTACCGGAGACGATCACCGCGAGGAGGTTGAGCGAATCCAGGCGGTGGCTGCCGACCAGTTCGCTGCCGGCGACCACGATGAGCCCGCCGGCTGACACACCGACCAGGAACATGAAGAGCACGATGTACAGACCCCAGGTGACGGTGTTGGTCAGCCCGGTCACCTCGAGCCCCGCGGTCAGCTGGTAGCCGAAGGAGAACAGCCCGATCGCCAGCCCGATCGCGAGCACCGCGTACCAGGCCCATCGTGGCCCTCTGCGGCCCGTCGCCGCCGGCGACGTCGGCGTGGTGGGAGGTGCGATCGTGGTCACAGCGACCTCCGGCGTCGAGGTGGCAGGTAGCGGACCTTCGGCTCGGTCCCCTTGGTCTCCAGCAGTTGGTCACCGCCGCGGTCCTGGATCAGCCGGTTGATGTGGCTGTCGGCCGCGTTGAGGTCACCGAAGATGCGGGCCTGCGCCGGGCACGACACGACACACGACGGCTCCTGGCCTTCGGCGAGCCGGTGCACGCACAGCGAGCACTTCTCGACGGTGCCGACCGGGCGGGCGTGGACCATCCCCTCCTCGACCCCGGTGGCCTTCTCCGGTTCGCCCCAGTTGAAGACGCGGACGCCGTAGGGGCACGCCGCCATGCAGTACCGACACCCGATGCACTTGTCGACGTCGACCAGCACCACGCCCTCGTCGTTGGTGTAGGTGGCCGCGGTCGGGCAGACCTTCTCGCACGGCGCGTCGTCGCAGTGCTGGCAGGCCAACGGCAGCCAGTCCATCGACATCTGGCCGTGCTCGTCGACCGATGGGGTGTCGAGGTCGTCCCCGCCGGTCAAGATGCGGTTCCACCACATGCCGAGCGCGACGTCGTTCTCCGATCGACAGATCACCGCGCAGGACCAGCAGCCGATGCAGCGTTCGGTGTCGACGAGCATGCCCCAGCGCGGGGAATCCGACCGTGCGTCGATCTCGCCCCACTCGCGTGACGCCGGTGGCAGCGCCTCGATCGCCGAGGTCCGTTCGACGGTCGCGGCACGCCCCTCGTTCGGGTCGTCGCCAGCGAGCAGGGCCCCAAGGACATCGTCGTCACGCACGGCGCACCTCGCAGCGGCAGTCCTTCCACGGCGTCGACGGTGACCACATGTTGGCGACGCAGTGGATCTCGTGGATGGGGTTGACCTCGGAGGTGGTGAGTTCGTTCACGCCCTTGCCCGAGCGGAAGAACCGCGGCCACCAGCCCTCGTGGAGGGTCGCGGTGCCGGGCCTGGCCGCTTCGGTGACCTTGGCCCACGCACCGAGCTGGCCTCGACCGTTGAACACATCGATCTCATCGCCGTCCCGGATGCCGCGGGCGCGAGCATCCTCGGGGTGGATCATCACGCTCGGACGGTTGCCGTGGATCTCCTGGAGCCACGGGTTGTTCGAGTAGGTCGAGTGGATCCGCCACTTGGAGTGCGGCGACAGCAGCGTCAGGGGGAAACGGTGCGGGTCGTGCACCCCGTCGTCGTGCGGGGTGAGGTGGGTGGGGACGGTCTCACCGCGCTCGAGGAACCGCTCCTGATCCTTGTAGAACTCGATCCGACCCGTCGGCACGAACCGTTGGGTGGCCTCGATCGGCGCCGGCAGGCTGCGGGGCGGGAACGGGGCCAGTTCCTCGATCTGGCGCTGGAACGGCACCTCCGGATCGGGCACGTTGAGCCGCATCGGCCCCTCGCGCAGCCCCTCGAGCGTCATCCCCCGCGTCGGCCCATCGGCCGTGTCGCCGGCGGCGAGCATCATCTCGACCGCGTCCTCCGCCGAGTGCGGCAGGAAGTGCTCCTCGGCCAGGTCCGGGTCGATCCGTCGGATGATCTCCTGCCACATCCACAGCTCGTCGCGGGACTCGCCGACGGGCGGGATGGCCGGCTGCTGGATCTGGACGAACGGGTGGATCGGGGTTGCGGTGAGGTCGATCTTCTCGTACCAGGTCGTCGCCGGCAGCACGATGTCGGCGTACTTGGCGGTCTCGGTCAGGATCGGGTCGGCGACGACGATCAGGTCGAGGCCCTCGAGCGTCTCGTAGAGCCGGTTGAGGTCCGGGGACTGCACGAACATGTTCGCGAAGGTGCAGAACAACGCCTTGAACCCGTGTGGCGGGTAGGGGATGTCCGGGTGCATCGTCTCCGTCCGGCCCCGGAGGAAGTAGATCGAGGGGACGATCGGTGCGCTGCGGTCCTCGAGGGTCCACCACGGGGAGGTGTCGAGCCGGACCTTGTACTGCCCGACGTAGACGCTGAAACCACCCCCGGAGCGGCCGATGTTGCCCGTGACGGTCGCCAGCAGCGCGTAGGCACGGCCGATGTGGTCGCCGTGGAACCAGTGGTTGGAGCCGCCACCCATCAGGATCGCGGCCGGCGACTCGGTCGCGTAGGCACGTGCGGCTCGCCGGATCAGGTCGGCGGGGACCCCGGTGACCTCCTCGGACCGTTCCGGGCTCCAGCGCGCCACCTCGGCGGCGACCAGCGACCAGGCTGGCACGACCTCCACGCGACCGCCGCCGGTCAGTTCGACGTCGAAGGCCCCGTCGAGGGCGGCGTCGACGCCGTCGGGCATCCCGAGCTTCTCGGTCCCGAGCGCGACGGGGCGGTCGGAGTCGCGGTCCCAGACGACGTAGACCTCGTCGAACTCGGCACGCAGCCCCGTCTGGCCCCGGTCCTCGACGCTGGTCAGCTCCCCCGCCAGGAGCCGCTTGCCGGTGTCGCGACGGACCAGCAGCGCCCCGTCGGTGTAGGTTCGGACGAAATCGAGATCGGCGAGGTCCTCCTCCAGGATCGCGTGGACCATGCCGAGCGCGAACGCGGCGTCGGTGCCGGGGGCGATCTGCAGCCAACTGTCGGCCTTGGCCGCCGTCGCGGAGAACACCGGGTCGACCACCACCAGGCGGGCGCCACGGTCGGCCGCGTCGAACAGGAAGTGGGCGTCCGGGATGCGGGTGTCCAGCGGGTTGGCCCCGACGATCAGCAGGAACCGGCTGTTGGCCCAGTCCTTGGTCTCATGCTCGGCGTTCTGCACCCCGAAGGTGATTGGCATGCCCATCGGCAGGTCGCCGTTGAAGTCGAAACTGGTGCCGTGGCTCATGCCGAGCGTCGCGCAGGCGCGGTAGTTGGCGCCCTTGTGCACGTACCCCGAGCCTGGGACCTGCCCGAAGACGTGGATCGACTCGTACCCGTGCTCGTCACCGATCCGCGCGAACTCCTCGGCGATGCGGTCGAGGACCTCGTCCCAGGTGGCCTCCCGGAACTCCCCTGAGCCACGTTCGCCGGTGCGGATCAAGGGCGTCTGGATCCGGTCGTCACCGTGGATGTTGTGGTGGAACGACAACCCCTTCATGCAGCCGCGGGGGTTGTAGACCTCGTCGGGGAAGTCCGCCGCCTGCTGGATCTTCACCACCCGGTCGTCGCGGACGAACGCCAGTTGGCCACACGAGCCGGTGCAGTTGGGTGAGCAGGTGGTGCGGACCACGCGGTCGACACCGAGCGCTTCCTCGCCGGTGCTCCTGGCTTCGGCCGGCGAGGTGGTGGCGACCACGCCGGCCCCACCTGCGGCGGCGACGCCGGCACCGGCGCCGAGGGCCTGGAGCAACCGGCGGCGCGACGGGTCGGGTGCCTGGTCCGCCGCGTCGATGCCGCCGGTGGGGTCGGTGGTGCCGGCGGTGTCGGGGGTCTGGGACGGTTCACGTGACCTCATCGTCACCGCACCTCCGGGGTCGCGGGGCAGTGGCGATCCAGCATCAGGTGCCCCCACGACCCGCACGCGCCACAGCGTTCGGAGGAGGCGCCGCGCCCTCCGGGACGCACCGTGGCGGCGAAGGAACCGAGCCGCGTCATCGCGACGCCGATCCCGGCGAGCAGCGGTGCGGCAGCCACCCCTTTGAGGAACCGGCGGCGGGTCGGATCCGTGGTCGCCATCATGACCTCTCGAGCAAACGTTCAGTTAATAACTAAAGAATATCACGGGTCGAGATCGTGGGGCGGCGACCACGCGCTCGCCGGGGCCCCTCGTCATCCGTGGATGGGACCAAGGTCCCGAGGTCGAACGGCGGCGCCCCGGACGGAGGGACCATCGGCAACCCGGGGAGACCGCCACGTCCGGTGTTCGCCGGGACGAGGCACGGTCGACGCACCGACCGCAGCCGAGCGACCCGTCCGTCGTTCACCACCGGTGCCACGGAGTACCGTCACACCACCCCCGTACCGGAGCGCTGATGGAACGGTTCACCAACCCTCTCCGCGGCCGGGGGATCCCGGCCGACCGCGGCTTGGCCCAGGGCGAGGTGCCCAGTGACCCGTCGGGCGTGCAAGCGCTGTTGGCACGCTGCCCGGTCGCCGAACCGACACCCCTGGTGTCCGCGCGGTCGCTCGCGGCGGCGTTCGGCGTAGCGCGGCTGGATCTCAAGGACGAGCGCCTCCGGATGGGGTTGGGCAGCTTCAAGGCGCTGGGCGCGGCCCACGTGATCGCCCGGATGGCGACCGACCGCCTGGACCGTTCCGGCCGACCGGCGACCGAGGAGGAACTGGCGACCGCGCTCGAAGGCGAGGTGTTCGCCTGCGCGAGCGCGGGCAACCACGGACTGTCGGTGGCGGCCGGCGCCGCGGTGTTCGGCGCGCGAGCGGTGGTCTACCTCAGCGACACCGTCCCCGAGGCTTTCGCCGACCGCTTGCGGCAGCGGGGCGCCGAGGTGGTCCGTGCGGGCGACGACTACGAGCAGAGCATGGCCGCGGTCGCGGCGGACGCCGAGCAGCGCGGCTGGGTGCTCCTGTCCGACTCCTCGTGGCCGGGCTACGTGGACCAACCGGCCGGGGTGATGGAGGGCTACCTGGCGCTGGCGTCGGAGATCGACGACGCCCTGGACCGGACCCCGACGCACGTGCTGCTGCAGGCCGGTGTCGGCGGGCTCGCCGCCGCGGTCAGCGCGTTCGTGCGCGAGCGGTGGGGCGAGGAGGTGACCATCGTGGTGGTCGAACCCGCGGCCGCGCCGGCGCTGCTGGAGAGCATCCGGGCCGGGCGGCCGGTCGCCACCACCGGACCGGTCTCCTCGATGGGGCGGCTGGACTGCAAGGAACCGTCCCACCTCGCGCTCGGCGAACTCGCCCGCTCGGCCGACCACCTCGTCACCATCGATGACGCCGAGGCCGATGCCACCGTCGCCCTGCTCGGCGAGCGCGGGATCACCACCACGGCGTCGGGGGCCGCCGGGGTCGCGGCGTTGCACCACGCGGGCGACCACCGCGAGGCGCTCGGGTTCGACGGCGCCAGTCGCGTGCTCGCGATCATCACCGAGGGCGCGACCGACGCGGGGTGAGCTCGATCCTGGCGTGCGGGCACCGGACGCCGTGAACCTGTCGAGCACGTTGCGACAACCACCGGTGAGAGCGACCGCACGCACACGCGCCCGTCAGGAGGCCGACGACGATGCGGACCGTGCTGACCGCGACCCTGCTCACCCTCGGGCTGCTGCTCGCCGCCTGCGGTGACCCCGACGCGCCGCAGGAGCCGGCGGCGACCGGCGACGAGCGATCGGACGAGCGTCCGGATGACGACGGCTCGCCCGACGAGGACGGATCGTCGACCGAGGACCCCGCGACGGCGACGTCCGACGCCGACGGAGCGGCGGCGTTCGACCTCACCGGATCGTGCGAGAACCCCGCTGACGGCTACCGGATCGCCTACCCCGACCGGTGGTACGCCAACGACGGCGAGGTGACCGACCCGTGCCGCGTGTTCGACGTCCAGCCACCGGAGGTCGAGCCCAACACCGTCCTGCCACTGGCCTCCTCGGTGCTGCTGCTGGTCGAGGACCATGACCTGGACGCGACGCACGAGCGAATCCTGGACGACCCCGCCACCGACGTCGAGCAGGTGGAGGAGACCGAGATCGCCGGCCGCTCCGCGCTGCGGGTCGACGGCACCGCGACCGGCGAGACCTACCTGCGCGAGGGGACCGACGTGCACCGCACCTACGTGGCGTTCGACGGGCGCACCTTGACCGCGCAGGCCGCCGACCTGGGCGAGCCGGACCTGTCGACCCGACGCGACCTGATCCACGACATGCTCATGACGCTCGAACCCATCGCCGGCGACGACGGGCCGGACGCGGGCGAGGGGTCGGACGCCAGCGACGGTTCGGCCCCGGACGACGGGTCGGCCCCCGACGACGGCACCTCGCTGATCAGCGACCCGAGCCGCGAACCGCACACCGGCGGTGACGGCCGCGGGTACCTCACCGACGTGCGGCTCGGCGACCACGACGGGTTCGTCCGCGTCACCCTGGAGTTCGAGGACGCGGTGCCGGCCTACGAGGTGGCACCCACCGACGGGCCGATCCGGGCCTACCCCAGCGACGAGGACCTCGAGATCGACACCGAGGCGTACCTGGAGATCGTCACCGAGGGCACACGCGTGGACCTGACCGACGACGGTGCGGTCGAGACCTACGACGGGCCGCTGCGCCTCGACGGGCCGGCCGATCCGGTCGATGAGGTGGTGCTGTCCGGGGACCATCACGGTGTGATGACCTGGGTGCTCGGGCTCAGCGACGACGCGGAGGTCGCCGTCGACCACCTCGACGACCCGGCCCGCATCGTGGTCGACGTCGTGGATGATCGATGACCGGTCCCGGACGCCCGGGCGCGATCCGCGCTTGCGGATACGGTCGATGGTCGACGGCGCTGGAGCTCGGAGGTGAGGCGCAGCCGTCACGAGCCGTGTCCGATGCCGCCGTCGTCGATCCCGACACGAGGCCAGGTGTGGCCGACGATCGTCCGACGGACGCCGAGCTGATCGTGGCATCGACCACGGACCCACCCCGGTTCGCGGTCGTGTTCGACCGCCACTACGACGCGATCCACCGGTTCCTGTCCACGCGGGTCGGCCGACGCGCGGACGACGTGGCCGCGGAGGTGTTCAAGGTCGCGTTCGAGCAGCGGGACCGGTACGACCCGAGCTTCCCGTCGGCGCGGCCATGGCTGTTCGGCATCGCCTCACGGCTCGCGAAGCAGCAGCACCGTGAGGAGGCGAGGACCGACGAGCTGGTCGCTCGCATCGGCTCGGAGCCGACGCACCGCGAGGACCTCGGTCCGGATCGGCTCGCCGAGCTCGCGCCGAGCTCCCCGGTCGCACGGGCCGTGCTTGAGCTGCCGCCACGCGACCGCGACCCGCTGCTCCTGCACGCGTGGGACGACCTCAGCTACGAGGAGGTCGCCCACGTCCTCGACGTCCCGCTGGGCACGGTGCGCTCACGGATCCACCGTGCCCGCCAGCAGCTGCGCTCCCGCCTGACGTCCGAACCGGACACCGACGGGAGCGCGTCGGGAGGCGCCACCCATGGATGAACTGCGACAGGTGCGCGAGCTCGCCCAGGACGCGCCGGGCCCCGACCCCGAGCGCAAGGCACGAGCGCGCCACGAACTGCTCCAGCTCGCCCAGCACGAGCAGGCCGAGTCCACCGCGCGGCCCGAACCCGAGCCGGCACGGCCGGCGAGGTGGGTCGACCGGATCGCGACGGCGGGTCGACGGTGGCTGCGTCCGGCCCCCGCAGCCGGGCTCGCGGCGGCCGCGGCCGTCGGTCTGGTCGGCGCCGGTGTGCTGCTGTCGGGCCCGGCCGACGGCCCGTCGCCGGAGCTCGCCGACCCGGACCCGGCGCCGGAGGCCACCGACCCCGGGGCCACCGACCCCGGGATCGAGGATCCCGAAGCCGACACGCCAGCACCGGACGAGCCGGACGTCGAGCTCGCGGCCAGCTGCGAGGGCGCGGACGGACGGCTCAGCGTCGACTACCCGGACGGGTGGTTCACCCCGGAGGAGGGCGAGCCGGGCGCCTGCCGGTTCTTCGGTGAGGACGAGTTCGACGTCGACGCGGCGGTCGGCGGCGCCCCGCTCGCCACGCTCGAGATCGCCATCGAGCCGGGGGAGCTCGACGGGTTCCTCGGCGACGAGCGGGGCTTCGACGAACAGGAGCGCGACGAACCCGACCTCACCGACCATCGCACCGTCCGGCAGCGGTTGGAGAGCACCGGCGAGGCGATGCTCCCCGACGGGGTGCTGGTGGAGCGCTACCTCGTCGACCTCGACGGCGACACCCTGATCGTCTCGACCCAGGCCGACGATTCGGCGACGCTCGACGACCGTCGGGAGGTGCTCGATGCGATGGTCCGCAGCATCGGGATCGACGACGGCTGATCGCCGCTGACGGCGACCCCGACGTCGGGTGTTCGACGGCCGCACGCCGCGAACCGTGCGCGACACGTGGGACAACCACCGGCGAGACCACGCGATGTCGACCGGGAACGCGGACCATGCGCAAGCCACGCACACGCACGATCCTGACAACCGGGCTCCTCGCCACCGGCCTGCTCGGTGCCGCGGCGAGCCTCGCTTGGGGCCAGGGTCTGGAGGACGAGCACCGGCTGCTGTCCGGCACGACGATCGCCGGCGTCGACGTCGGTGGGACGACCGTCGAGCAGGCCACCCGGCAGGTCCACGACCACCTCGACGACCGGCTCGCCACGGACGTCGACCTGCGCGCCGCCAACCGACGCTGGACGGTCTCGGCCGACGACCTGGACGCGCAGCCCGACATCGACGCGGCCGTGACCGAAGCCTTCGCCCACACCCGGGACGCCGGCCCGGTCGAGCTGGCGCTGCACCGGCTGCTGGACCGCTCGGCGGACGTCGAGGTGGAGGTCGACACCCACCTCGATCAGCGAGCCGTGGAGCGGCTGGTCGCTGACGTGGCGGAGGGGATCGAACGAGACACCCGTGATGCGTCCCTCGCGTGGTCCGGCGGCGAGGTGCAACTGACCGAGGCACGGACCGGGCGGACGCTGGACCGCGACGGCGCAGCACACCGGATCGAGACGGCGGTCCTCGCCCCGCGGCCGGAGACGGAGCTGCCCGTGACGAGCACCGACCCGTCGGTCGCCACCGAGGAGCTCGCCCCGCTCGTCGACGAGGTCGAGGAGCGCAGCCGGTCCGCGCTCGACCGCGAGATCGAGCTGACCGGCCCGGACCTCGACCGGACGCTCACGCCACGGGAGCTCGATGCGGCACCGGACCTCGATGCGCTGCTCGACGAGCTGCCGGCCGACGATCGGGGCGACACGGGCGCGGACGCGCTGCCGGACGCCACGACGGCCGTCCCGCTCGAGGTCGATGACGACGCGGTCGACGCGGTGCTCGACGACCTGGCCGACGAGGTGGAACGTCCGGCCCGCGATGCGCAGCTCGACTGGTCATCGGGTGCGCTGGACATCATCGGGGAACGGACGGGCCGCACGCTGGACGTGGACGTGACCCGGGCGCGCCTGCTCGACGCGATCGACGGCGCGAGCGACCCGGTGGAGCTCGCGACCGACCCCGTCCAGCCAGCGGTCACCCGCGACGACCACGACCAGGTGCTGTTCCTCCAGCAGGACCGCCGAACGCTGCGGCTCTACGAGGACGGGGAGGCCGTCCGCGAGTGGCCGGTGGCGGTCGGCCGACCGAGCGCCCCGACGCCGACCGGGGAGTTCACGATCGGCGCCACGCGCGTCGAACCGACCTGGACGAACCCCGATCCTGACGGCTGGGGCGCAGACCTCCCGGAGGTCGTCGGACCGGGACCGGACAACCCGCTGGGGGCGCGGGCGTTGAACTGGAACCGGGACGGCCGCGACACGTTGATCCGCTTCCACGGCACCAACGAGCCGGCGTCGATCGGGCAGGCGGCGAGCCAGGGGTGCGTGCGGATGCACGACGACGACGTGATCGAGCTCTACGACCGCGTCTCCACCGGCACCACGATCGTGTCGACAGCCGGGTGACGGCCCGGCCGGCGACGCGTCCGCTCCGCGACCGCTGGGCTAAACCTCACGTGGCTGGTAGGCGATGCTGGGCTGGCCCGAGGTCCGCCACCTCGGCGGCGGTCCGCCCCGAGCACCATCCGTCGTCGTTGCTGATCGTGCTGGTTCCTCGGACGATCCGGGAGAACGCGCGGTCCCGGGCCGCGACGACCCGTTGGTCGCGGGCGGCCAGGACCGGCAGGAGCCGTCCGTCCGCGTCGGGTGTCCGCGACATCTGCGCGTCGTTGGCCTCGCACAGACGCTCGCCGATGCGCCAGGCGAAGCCGAGCAGGAACGCGTGCCGGAACGAGCGGGTCCGCGATCGCCCGTCGAGGTCGCGTTGGGGTCCGTGGCGGACCATGGCCGAGATCGCCTGGACCAACAGCGACGCCGAGAGCAGCTCCACCGCATCCAGGTCGGGCTCGTACCCGAACACCGTGACCCAGCGCAGATCGGCCGAGTACACCGTGCGGCACCGGTTCGCACTCGCCACCGCAGCGATCAGGCTGGCCCTGGCTCTCGCGTACGGATCGTCGAGGTGGATGCGTCGAACGGACGGCTCACCGACGGTGTCGACCGCGTGCAGCAAGGCCTCGTCGATCGCGTGCCGGGCCATGAGCTCCTGCGCCTTGGCGGAGAAGGCCTCCGCTTCCTCCTCGAACTCGGTGGACTCGGCTTTCGCGAGCAACGCACGGACGCGCTCGAGCAAGGCCCCGTCCAGGTGGCTCGCATCAGCCGCCGCGCTGCCGATCTCACCCGGTGCCGGCACCGTGCGGGGGAGCGACGGGAGCCAGGTGATGAGGCAGAGCACCTCGACGAGCAGGCGGACCTCGCGGTCGACCGCGCCGTGCCGGGAGCGCGAGCGCCGGTCGGCGAGCGCCGCGAGCTGTCGTCGCCACCCGGGGTGGATGGCCTGCCCCCGCTGCTCGCGACGTCGCCCGTCCGCCACGACCCGAGCCGCGACCACCGGTTCGTGCTCCGTGCCCAGACGGTGGCCGACCACGTGGGCGAGGTCGGCTGGCGTCCATCCGCCCGCCCAGAGCCGGCCGAGCGCCGCATCCAGCCGTGCGCTGGCAATCGGCTTCGCGCGACGTGCCCGTTGGCGGAGCGCGTCGACGGCGTCGGCATGGCGCGCCGGATCATGAGGCCACGCCGCGACGGCCACGTCGATGAGGTCCTCCGGGCGGAGGTCCGCTGGCTGATCGTCGGTATCCATGCGCGGCAGCATGGCACCGTTCGGCCGGCAGCTGGCGGCCGATGTACCCGACCCTGTGGAAAGCCGCGATCGGGCAGCTACCGGCGGGACCACGCAGGACGTGGTGCCAGGTGCTGGACACCCGCCACGATGCCCTCATCGCTCGCCTGCGCCGTCACGACGAGGGACGGATCCCTGCTCCCGGATCAGCCAGCCACCTCGATGGGGCCGTTGGTCCGGCCGTGATGGCGGTGACGGCGGCGTTGGGAGACCGCGAGTAGGACCGTGCCGACGGTCACCAGGACGGCTGCCTGCACCGCGAACCCTGGGGTCTCGTCGATCGGGAAGGCCAACCCGGCCGCTGCCGACGCGTTGATCCCCGCGTGGAACAGCACGCACAGCGCGATACTGCGCGTGCGCGCGTACAGCCAGGTCATCACGGCGCTGTAGCCGATGCCGGCGACGAGGAACAGCGTGAACGAGGCGTCGTGGTGTGGTTCGCCCACGACCCAGAACAGCGGGAGATGCCACACCGCCCACACCACCGCGATGACGAGGTTGGTGGCCACGAGGCCGAAGCGGTCGGTGACCGCGGGCTGCAGGACACCACGCCAGCCGATCTCCTCGATCCCCCCGAAGAAGATGGAGGTCACGAACGCGCCGAGGAACAGCAGGGCGACACGCCCGGGGTCCCCGGCCCAGCCCGTTGGGGTGATGGCTCCGCCGATCAGCAGACTCACGACGCCGAGCCCCGCGGCACCGAACACCGCGACGGCCAACAGCCCCGGCGGCACGCGCAGGTGGAACACCCGGCGGGTGAACTCCCGCAGCGTCCCGGCCTCGGGGGTCCGCCAAACGGCGAGGTAGGCGCCCACGGTCGGCGCGGTCCCGCCGAGCACCAGCAACCCGAACCCCAGCGGCTCGTCGGGATCGACCGCGCCGACGCTGGTCAGCGCCGCCAGGAGCCACCAAGCCGCCCACGTGACGAAGAACGTGGCCCCGAGGAACCACCAGGTCCGCCGCGACCGACCCCCGCCCTCCGCCAGCTGCATCATCCTTGCTGACCCTCCGCCACACGCGGCTCCTGGCCGCATCGTCCTGGCCGCATCGTCCTGGCCGCATCGCCGCGTCGCTGCACCACCATCCTGTCATGCCCGTGCCGGCGGACCCCGGGCGAAGGATCCTCGTGGGATGGGCCCTTGCCCCCTGTCGCCCCCGGATATCGCCGCTCATGCTGTCGGGAGCACGACGGCATCGGTACGGCATCGGTGGACGACGCGGGAGTACGAGGGTGGAGCACCAGTGGATCCGGGTCGCCGACGACGTCCGTCTGGAGGTAGCCAGCGCGGGGCCCGGTGACGCGCCGCCGGTGGTCCTCATCCACGGCAACGGACCGAACTGCCGGCAGTTCGCGCCGCAGTTCACGACCCTCGCCGAGCGCTACCGGCTGATCGCTCCGTCGCTGCGTGGTCACGGCCGCTCCGACATGCCGAGCGCACCGACGGTCGGGGACTTCACGGTGGCGCGGTTGGCGCAGGACGTGCTCGCGGTGCTCGACCACCTCGAGGTGGAGCGAGCGCACCTCGTCGGTAACTCGCTCGGTGGTCTGGTCGGGTTCGAGCTCGCCACGACCGTTCCCGGACGGCTCGCCACCTTGACCACCTTCGGGTCCACCGCGCAGCTGCGCTCGAACGCGGCGCTGGTGTGGACGGTCCGCGGCACCGTCGCGGCGCTCGGCACCACCGTGACGGGCCGTTTGGCGGGCCGGTCCGCGGCCGACCCCGAGGTCGGCCGGACGATCGCGGGGCTGATGGCGGAGGCGGATCGTCGTGCGGTGGGGTTCGTCTCGTGGAACATCGCCACGTACGACTACACCACGGCACTGCGAGGGAACGCCGTGCCGTGGCTGCTGCTCCGAGGGGAGCTCGACCGCGGCATCAACCGGGTCCTCGGCTCGACCCTCGCGGTGGTCGAGGCCCGCGAGGACGCCCAGCGGGTCGATCTGGCCGCTGCCGGTCACTTCGCCAACCTCGAGCAGCCCGCGGCCTTCGATGAGGCACTCGACGCCTTCCTCCGGGGCCACCTCCCGTCTCCCGAACGTCCTGGCTGACGGCGACGCGGGTGCGCGGATGAGGTCGATGGTCCCGGCAGCTGACGGCTGACGCCACTGGCGGGCCAGCCGAGGGCCGCGTTCGATGCAGGGTCAACGGCTCGATCGAACGGAAGCGGGAGGCGTCCGTCATGCGTGTGCTGGTGTTCGGTGCAGGGCCGCTCGGGAGCCTGATGGCGGCACGGTTGCACGAGGCAGGGCACGACGTGTCGCTGTTGGCGCGTGACCAACGGCTCGATGAGCTGAAGAACCACGGTGTCGTGCTCCAGGACGAGGCGTCCGGCGAACGAGAGGTCGTTCACGTCCCCGTCGTCGCGACCCTCGGACCCGACGACCGGTACGACCTGGTCATGGTCGTCATGCGCAAGAACCAGGTGCAGGACATCCTGCCGGTGTTGGCGGCCAACCCCCATGTGCCGACCTACCTGTTCCTGATGAACAACGCCGAGGGTCCGGACCGCCTGACCGAGGCCGTCGGAGCAGAGCGCGTCCTGCTCGGGTTCCCGCTGCCGGGCGGCAGCCGCGAGGGTCACGTCGTTCACCACGTCCCGGTCGACGAGGACCACCCCTACACGATCCCGATCGGCGAGGTGGATGGGCAGGTCCGCGCCCGGACCCGTGCCGTCGCGGACCTCCTCGGCAGCATGCGCGGCTATGAGGTCGAGATCCGCGACGACATGGACGCGTGGCTGAAGTACCACGCGTGCGTGACGATCCTCGCGCTCGGCCCGGCGGTCTGCGCCGCCGGGATCGACATGGAGCGCCTGGCACGGACCCGGGACCTGATGCTCCTCTCCCTGCGCGCCATGAAGGAGGCCTTCCGAGGGCTCCGCAAGGACCTGGGCATCCGTCCTGCACCCCGGAGCTTCCGGCTGTTGGAGCTGCTGCCCGAACCGATCGGGGTGTGGTTGCTGGGCAGCCGGCTGCGCACGGGCGAGGCCCGTTCCAGCATCGAGGGGCACTCCGCGGCAGCCCGTGACGAGATCGAGCACGTCGCGGACGAACTGCTCTCGCACCTGCACGCGGCGGGAGCCCCGACGCCCGCGATCGACCAGCTCCTGCCCTACGCCGATCCAGCCTCGTCGACGTGGCCGGACGGAGCCCGCGACATCCCGATGCGGTGGGGCGGCATCGTGGGCCCGCTGCTGGCGGTCGCCGCGATCGCGGTCGTGGCACGGATCGTCGATCGGCCCCAGCGCTGACGTCCGTTCTCCCACCGTCCTGAGGAGACCTGGTGATGGCTCTCACGCTGCCCCGACCGGAACCCGTCGAACTCGAACGCGATGGCAGCCGGCTCAGCTTCTGGCTCCACGGGCCCGCCGACGGGCCTTTGGTCGCACTCACCCACGGGATGTCCCTCGACCGTCGCACCTTCGACGGGCAGGTGTCCGCGTTGGTCGAGGCCGGCTACCGCGCCCTCACCTGGGACATCCGCGGGCACGGCCAGAGTCAGCCGATGGGGTCGGGGCTGAGCATGGGTCAGGTCGCCGACGATCTGATCGCCGTGCTCGATGCCGTCCCGACGGACCGCGCGGTGATCGTCGGGCAGTCCTTCGGCGGCATGGTGCTCCAGGATCTGCTCGACCGGTACCCGAACCGGGTCGCGGCGATGGTCGTGATCGGCGCACCCGCGCTCGGTGACCGACCCGGACCGGTGATGCGGGTCCTCCAACGCCTTCGGATCCACATGATCAAGGCGTGGCCGGATCGGCTGCTCCGCAGGGCGTTCGCCGCGATGGTCACCAAGGACCCGGAGGTCCGGGCCGACGTCACCCGCGCGACCCAGCAGCTGGACAAGCGTGGCTTCGTCGCGGTGTCCGCGGCCGCCATGGACGGTCACCTGCGCGAGCAACCCGCCGCCACCCACGGCGTTCCGGTGTTGCTCGTCCATGGCGAGCAGGAGGAGGGTGCCGTGCTCCGAGCGATGCAGCGATGGGCGGAGCGGGACCCCACCATCCGGCGCGAGGTGCTCCATGGCGGCCACCTCGTCAACCAGGAGAACCCCGAGGGGGTCAACGAGGTGCTGCTGGCGTTCCTCGGTGAGCACGTCCCGGCGGGCGAGGGCGAACACCCGACCGGCCAGGCCACCCGTTGACGTCGGCTCAGCTGGGGTGACCACGAGGGCGAACCCCGGCCCACCCGGATCGAAGGGCGCGCCGGCAACGTCCCCCGAGCACGCGACCGTCACCACCCTCGCCCAGTCCGCGGCGCGAGCCGCCAGGACACCGACGACGTTCAGGTGCTACCCGGTCCGGCGCTGGTGCTCCGGGAGGAAGCGCTCGGCGACCTGCTGCCACCGGATCGAGCGCGTGGCGATGCGTTGGGTCGGCTCCTGGGCCAGGATCTCGCGCAGTAGCGTCACGGCCGTGGCAGCCACCCGCTCAGCGAAGGCCTGGCCCTCCTCGCCCGGCTCGGGACGGTCGGGGACCACCGCGTCGACGATGCCCAGACGCCGCAGATCCGTGGACGCGATGGCCTGCGCCTCAGCGAGCTCCTCGGCCCGCTCGGTCGTGCGGTGCAGGATCTCCGAGGCGCCTTCGGGCGCGATCGGTGACAGCCACGCATGCTCGCAGGCGACGACCCGGTCGGCCGGGAGCAGCGCCACCGCGCCGCCGCCGGTGCCCTCCCCGAACAGCAGGGACAGGGTCGGGACCCGAAGACCCGCCAGGGTCGCGAGACAACGTGCCACCTCGGCGGCCAGCCCTTCCTCCTCGCTGCGCACCGAGATGTCCGCCCCAGCCGTATCGATCACCGACACGAAGGGCAGCCCGAGCTCGTCCGCGAGGGCCATCGCCCGTCGCACGGTCCGGTAGCCGGCGCTCGTCAGGCTCGCGCCGCGCTCCCCCGGACGTCGGTCGGCACCGACGATGACCGCCGGGATCCCCTGGACCCGGGCGACCACGGCGAGGCAGCCGTCATCGCGACCACCGACCCCGTCGCCGGAGAGCCGGGTGACCTCCGAGACGGTCGCAGCGAACAGCTCCCGGATACCGGGACGGTCCGTGCGCCGTGACCGCGAGACGGCCTCCCAAGGGTCGACCTCGCGGTCCTCCGGCAGGTGCAGGATCTCCGCGTGGGGCGGGACCGGGACCGGTGGCGCCAGCACCGCCAACGCCGTCGCCAGCCGGTGGCGCAACTCGTCGCGTGGCACGACGTCGTCGACGATGCCGCGACGATGCAGGTTCTCCGCGGTCTGCACACCCTCGGGGAAGGGCTCCCCGGTCATCGACTCGATCACCCTCGGCCCGGTCAACCCGATCAGCGCGTCGGGTTCGGCGAAGGTCAGATGGCCGAGTGACCCCCAGGTCCCGAGGACACCCCCGGTGGTCGGGCCGCGCAGGTACACCAGGTAGGGCAGGCGGGCATCCCGCAACCGGCGGACCGCCGCCGCGACGTTCGCCATCTGCACGAACGCGGGCGTGCCCTCCTGCATCCGGGTCCCCCCGGAGCGCGGCAGTCCGATGACCGGCAGGCGCTCCTCGATCGCGCGATCGAACGCGCGACAGATCCGGATCCCGGCGGCGATCCCCATCGTGCCGGCCAGGAAGTCGAAGTCGCTGGCGATGACCGCGCACGCGATCCCGCCGATGCGCGCGCTGCCGGTCCACACCGATTCGTCACCAGCGGCGCGTTCGCGAGCGTCGGCCAGCCGCTCCGGGTACGGCTTGCTGTCGACGAAGCCCATCGGGTCACCGACGTCGAGCGGGTCGTTCCAACCCTGCGCGGACCCCTCGTCGACCAGTTCACGCACGATCACCGGCGCGGCCCACGCGCCGTCAACTACCCGCTGGTCCGGACTGGTCGTCATCGGTGACGTCCTCGGCTCGCGTCCACCCAGCGTGCCACGTCGCGACCACCCCCACCCTGGCAGGTTCCACCGAAAGGTCGATGGAGTGGAGGAAGGAAGTGCCAGTCGGCGTGGAGGGCGTCGCGGGCGGCGCTCGAGGCGGCGGCTGCGGGTACCGATCGGCTGTCGGCACAGCTTCGCCGCGTCGATCGACAGGCCAACGAACCGCCACCATGATCACCCGGTTCGTGGGCATCCTCGACCCGTACGAACCATCTCCGCAGATGCCTCCCGTTCCTGCCGAGGTGGGACGGCGAGGCGTTGGCTCGTACTCGGGCGGCTCGTGGCGGTAGCCGGCCGGTTCCCCTTCGATGCTCCGGTCAGTGGTGGAAGTACGGGTCGAGGACACGCACCTCGGTGACGCGGTCGACCGGAAGCCCGTTCGCCGCACCGGCGCGGCGAACGGCCTCCGGGCTCGGCCCTTCGTAGATGCAGTAGGACAACGCGCCGTCCGTCGTCACGTAGGAGTGGCCCCAGGTGACACCCGCGGCGGCGTTGCGCTCCACGACGTCGAGGCACCGTCTCGCTCCCTCGCGCGTGGCCGCGATGTCCCACCCCTCACGGAAGGTCCGCTGAACGACGTAGCGCGGCATGACCGCCTCCTCCAGCCCCGTCGCCGATCAGGTGTTCGCCGTCTCGGGGCCGATGACCGAGGCCACCTCGACGACGAGGTCGGCGGGGAACCCACCGCAGCGGGCGTGCTCGCGGATCGACTCGACGTCGTCGGTCTCGTGGACGCAGTAGATCTTGTCGCCGGCGACGTAGCTGCGGATCCAGGTGTAGGGAACCGCGAGGTCGGCGACGACGGCGTTGGACTTGGTCGCGATATCGCGTAGCTGGTCCTGTCCGAGGTCGCTGACCCCGGTGATGTTGCGTTCGATGAGGAAGGTGGGCATCGCTCGCTCCTGCGCTGATGGTCGACCTCGATGGCCGATCGGGCTCTCGACGCCGGGGTTCCGACGCCGAGCGCAGCATGTCCCAGACCGCGGACGCCGCACATCGGGTGCCATGCCCTACATCGCCGCCCGGAACGCCCTATCTCGGCACCACGGCGTGCGATGAGCGGCCACTGCGAGGAAGCGGCACCCCGGTCAGGACGGCGTCATCCCACGTTCGCGGGCGAGGTGGGCGGCCTCGTGACGATCCGCCACGCCGAGCTTGTCCAGGATCGCCGACACGTGATGACCTGCCGTCTTCGGCGAGATGTGCAACAACGTCCCGATCTGCGCGTTGGTGCGACCCGCCATGAGCAGGCTGAGCACCTCCAACTGCCGGTCCGTCAACCCCGACGGGTTGTCCACCGTCGCCCGCGACGGACGCCGAGGTAGCTCACGCACCCCAAGCTCCCGCAGCCTGGCTGCGACCCGATCGGCCATCGGTGCAGCCCCCAAACGCCCCAGGATCCTGAACGCCCGCTCGAGCTCGTCCGGATCGTCGCCGTCGGCCAGCGCCACCGCCACCTCGTACGGACACCCCAGCTGCTCCCACGTCGCGGCAGCCTCACGCCAGTCTCCCGACATCTGCAACGCGAAGGGTTCCGCCGCTTCGTCCGGCCGACCATCCGACGCTCCCGCCCGCCACAACCAGAACCCCAACTCCCCGATCGGCCACTGCTGCCCGAGGCGAACCGCGAGCTCGAACGTCTCGCCGACCAGATCGGGGATCGCCTCCGAGTCGCCAGCGAGCCACGCCAGCTCCGCTCGACCGGCCGCGGCGGGCCAGAGCCGCTGGAGGTCGCCGGTCGTGACGGCCAGATCCCAGGCGTCGGTCAGTGGTGGGTCGGCATCGGGGTCGCCCCGTCGGACACGCAGCCGTCCCAGCGCGGTCAACGCCACGATCCGTGTCGGTGCGTGTTGGCTCGGACGGTCCGCTACCTCGACCGCCACGTCGTCCGCCTCGCTCCAACGCCCCTGTTCGAAGCACGACCGGGCGAGCCATGCGAGGCAGTAGTCCCCGTGGATGTCCAGGTCGTGCTCGGTACACCACCGGATGCCCTCACGGAGCCAGCGGTCGGCGACGTCGTACCGCCGCACCTCGCCGCTACCGGAACCCAGCATCCGCATCACGACGCCCACGATGGTGTCGTCAGCTGACCGGTGGGCCGCCTCGAGCGCCCGCGAGAGCGTCCGCTCAGCCTGATCCGGATCGACGAACCACTGCGCAGCGCCCACGATGTTCAGCGCGCGCCCGACCAGGGCGACGTCGTGGTGCTCCTCCGCGATCGTGACCGCTCGGTGACCCAGTTCGATGGCCCGTGGGACCTCTCGAGCCAGCATGTGCAGGTGTGCGCTGTAGGTGTAGGCCGTCGCCAGCGGCAGGCCTGGTGGATGCGGTTCCAGCAGTGCGATGGCTTCGTCGACCGACGCACGGGCCTCCTCGTTCCGGCCGAGACCCCAGAGCGCGTAGGCGCGGCGAGCCAACACGGTGGCCGTCCGCTCGCGATCATCGACCTCGCGCCAGGCCAGGAGCGCCCGGTCGTAAGAGACCAATGCACCGGCTTCGTCGTCGATCGCCGTGCACTCGTCGGCGTGACGTTCGAGCAATCCCGCATGCTCGCGGGGATCGAGGCCGTCGGCGTGCTGCAGGGCGCGCCGATAGTGCGCGGCGGCCTCACGGTGGGCGCCGAGCCGGCTCGCTCGCTCAGCTGCTCCCGGCGCATGAGCGAGCACCGCATCGCGGTCGCCGGCCTGTTCGGCGTGGTAGGCCAAGCGGCCGGGATCCGCTCGACCCTGCTCGCTGAGGTAGCCCAACACCGCCGTGTGGAGCTCGGGGAGCCGCGTCCCGGAGATCGAGTGCTCGACCGCGAGCCGGGCCAGCTCGTGGCGGAACCTCAGCGATCGGCCGACCGCGACCAGCAGGCCGGCCCGGACGCACTCCTCGATCGCCTCAGCATCATCGGCGGCGACCGCATGCACCAGCCCGACCTCGACCTGATCCGGGACCACCGCAGCCGCCTCCAGCACGGAACGGCCCGACGCCGACAACCGACCCGCACGAGCCAGCACCGCATCGCTGACGGTCTGCGGAACCTCCCCGGCCCCGACCGCCAGCACCTCGCTGACGAAGAACGGGTTCCCACCGGTCACCCGGAAGACCTGCGAGCCATCCGCTTCCCGATCGGAAGCGAGGTGCGCCACCGCCGCCTCCGACAACCGGGACAGGGCGAGACGACGCGTGACCCGGAGCGTCACGACGTTGCCGAGCACCTGCCGAAGCGGATGGTCGCCACCCACCTCGTCATCCCGGTAGGTCGCCACCACCAAGGCGTTCACCTCGCCCACCCGACGTGCGAGGAACACCAACAGATCCCGCGTCGCCTCATCTGCCCAGTGCACGTCCTCGAGCACGGCGATCGTGGGCTGCAACGGCCACGCCAGCGCCTCCAGGAACCCCGAGAACCGCTCGTGTCGCGACGCGTCGCTGGACATCAACGCCGCCAACTCACCCTTCGACACCCGTGCGATGTCGTACAACGGGCCCAGCGGCCGCGGCGTCGTCAGAGCATCACACGCCCCCCACCACACCCGAGCCCCGTCAGCATGCTGCTCGCAGAACCCCCGCACCAGCGAGGTCTTGCCGATGCCCGCCTCGCCCGACACCAGCACGAACCGGCCCGCGCCAGACCCCGCCTCCCCCAACCACGACCCGAGGGCGGCCAGCTCCTCGCCACGCTCCAGCAGCTCCACGCGATGAGCCTAACGCCCGGAGCACGTCCGGATGAAGCTCTCGATGTGCGGCCAGTAGCTATCCGGGTCGTCGAGCGACGGGACGTGCCCGGCGGCGGCCTGGTCCGCCGATCGGGCCATCGGCCACGGTCGCCGGTCCGGCGACGCCGAACCACGACTCGGCGCCGTTGACGTGGATGCGCATCAAGAACCCTCAGGCTGGGTTCAGGGACCCGGGACGATCACGACCGGAGGAGCAGCAACACCACGGTCACGGTCGTCAGGAGCACCAACCCGGGAAGCAGCAGGGCGGCGATCAACATGCGGACGTCCCTCACCGTCGGACCTCCTTCCTCGGGTCGAGGTGTCCCGTCGGGCGGGTGCCGACAACGCGTCGGGCTGTCGGTCCACCGCCGTGGAGGACGCGTGCCGCGGTGCCCGGGCGCAGCAGCGAGGTCGGCGGGTCCACCAGCGCCATGACCCGCGCGAACGCGACGGCGAGCCGGGGGTCCCGAGCGGCAGCGGCGTGGAGCCGGGCGATGTAGGCCCCGAGCACGCGCACCTTCGCCGTCCGAGGCCCTTCGACCTCGGGATGAGCGAGGTCCCCGCCGACGACCATGTCCCAGGGTGCATCGAGGATCCGTGCGACCCGGTGCAACCATCGGCGCGGCTCGGACGCCCCGTCCCGGCGGACGTGTTCGCGCAGTGCCAGTGCCTGGAGTGCCGCCACGGTCATCCCCTGACCGTAGATCGGGTTCAGGCTGCACACCGCGTCCCCGATGGGCAGCAGGCCGTCAGGGAACCGGCGCAGCCGCTCGTAGCGGCACCGGACGCTCGCCGGGAACCGGTACGCGACCGGGTCGTCCAGCGGCGTCCCGGACCGGATCGCCTCACCGAGGTCCGGGAACGTGAGTGAAGCCGCGAAGTCCTCGAAGCCGACGGGGTCCGTCGACGGGTGGTCGCCCAGCAGCCCGAACAGCGTCACGATCCACCGGTCGCCCTCGATCCGTGCCAGCGCACCACCTCGCGGACAGTGCGGCGTCGGGGCCTGGAGGGTGCCCCAGTCACCGCCGAGCACCGTGGGATCGAGCCGGTAGTGGCGGGTCGCGTACCCGAGATCCCCGGCGATGCGCTCCTGCGGCGGCTCGGCTGCGCCCAGTTCACGGAGCCAGGTCGGGGTCCGCGAGCCCCGTCCCATCGCATCGATCACCAGCGTGGCGTCCAGCACCTCCTCCGCGCTGCCGTCGGCACGCCGCAGGACCCTCACCCCTCGGACCCGCTTGCCGTCCGGTGTCGTCACGAGCCCGAGCACGTCGGTGGGCGGTCCGATGGTGACGTTCGCCAGTGCGGCCACCCGGTCACGGATGCAGGTCTCGAGGTACGGACGGCTCACGCTCACCGTCGTCAGGTCCGCGCCCGCCCGAGCGAACCGGTGGCCGCTGAGGTGCAGCCGGGCATCACCCAACAGGTCACCGGACGGCGCACCCGCGTCGACGAGCTGCCGGGTCAGACCCGGGAACAACTCCTCCAGGATCTGCCGTCCTCGGGGCAGCAGCGCGTGGATGTGGTGTCCCTGCGGGACCCCGCGCCGAGGTGTGCTGGGGTCCCCGCGCTCCGGGTGGTCACGGTCGAGCACCCGGACCTCGAGGTGACGATCCGCCAGCACGCGGGCAGCCAGCAGCCCCGCGATCCCCCCGCCGACCACCACGACACGGCCCTCCCCGGCCCCGTCCATCGCTGCCTCCTCGTCGTCCCTGAGGAGGCTGCACACGGTCGCTGTTCACGCTCCAGACCGATCACTGCTCGGCCCTGCTCACCTCGGCTCACCCCGGGCCACCGGAGCCGTAGACCTCTCGGTCCCAAAGCCATGCGACGACGCGTTCGATGCCCTGGGTCAGGTGCCGGCGGTAGGTGCTGAAGGGCAGGCCGAGACGTGCCGCAGCTGCCTCCTGCGTCGGTGCGGGGTCGAGGTAGGTCCGTTCGACGGCCCGGAGCAGCTTGTCATCACGGGGGTGCTGCCGCAGGGTGTCGATCGCCGCGTGCACCAGGGTCCGAAGCGTCGCGGCATCCGGCGCCTCGTCGGCCGCCTCATCGTGCAGCAGCCGGGTGCCCAGGAGCGGGTTGCGTTCGAGCAGGTCCGGGCGGAGCAGGTCACGCAGCGCCTGGCGGACCGCGTCGGTGAACTCCGCCTGCGAGAGCACCTGCACCTGCGGACCGGGTCCGGTCTGCAGCGTCGGGTCCTGGGCGAGGGACCGCTCGATCCACAGGTCGATCAGCTCGTCGACCGAACGCTCCCGGTAGTCGTGGGCGAACACCCCGAACCGGCGTCCCGCGAGCTCGAAGTCCCCATCCGGCACACGGTGGAGATCAGCGAGTGCGAAGAAGTCGTCCCACTCGTCTGGCTCGTGCATCGTCAGGTAGTCCCAAGCGAGGTTGGGGGTGCCCAGCTGCCGCTGGAGCGTGACGATCGGCACGGCGTTCAGCGTCGGTGAAGGGCCATGGCAGGCCTCGCGGTCGACGATGAAGCGCGTCTGGGTCACCACCTCCCCGACCCGGGGCGGGCGGTGTGCATGAGCATGGTTCCAGACCGTCCGCGCGCCGGGGTCCGCTGCCCGCTCTTCCTCGGTGGCGGCGGACAGATCGAGCAGACAGACCACGCCACGCACCCGGTCGGACCTGTCGCGCAGGACCCAGAAGCCCTCGGGTTGGGCCTCCCACCAGACGGCGGCGATGCGGGCTGCGTCGTCCCCCTCGGCGGCGGCGATCAGGTCGAGGACGCGACCCCGTTCGTGAGGCAGGGCCGGCTCCGGGTAGTGCTGCCCCCAGGCCTCCCAGTCGATCGGCGAGAGGACCCCCGGGATGTGCCGGAACAGGAACTTCAGGTCGGAGATGGCACGCTGCTGCTCACGGCCGCGCAGGCTCCGGAGCCGACCACGGATGGCCCCCGCCACGCGGCGGAAGATGCGGGTGTACTCCGCCCCATCCCGCCATCGCAGGTCCGCGTCCAGCACGTCCCTCGCCAGGTCGTGGGGGAACACCCCATCCGGGCCGACCTCGATGAACGACAGTCCCTGCAGCCAGGAGAACCGCTCGTAGGCCTCGT
>SKJX01000147.1 GCA_007121785.1 Nitriliruptoraceae bacterium | reverse complement strand
TTGCGCAGCACCGACGACACGTGGGTCTCGACCGTCTTGATCGAGATGTGCAGCCGGCTGGCGACCTCGCGGTAGGTGTAGCCGCGGGCGATGTGGCGCAGTACCTCCTTCTCGCGGGAGGTGAGCTGGTCGAGTTCCGGGTCCTCGCTGCCGACGCCGGGAGGTACGTCGCCGGCGAACGCGTCCAGCACGAAGCCGGCCAGCCGCGGGCTGAACACCGCATCGCCCTGGTGGACCCGGGCGATCGCGTCGACCAGTTCGTCCGGGTCGATCGTCTTGGTGACGTAGCCGCGGGCGCCGGCCCGGATGAGCTGGATCACGTCCTCGGCCGCATCCGACACCGACAACGCGAGGAAGCGGATGTCGGGGTGGGTCTCGTGGACGGTCTGCAGCACCGTGCGGCCGCCACCGCCCGGCATGTGCACGTCCAGCAGCACCACCTCGGGCTTCAGCGCCCGGATGTCCTGGATCGCGGTGTCGACGTCGCCGGCATCGCCGACGATCGTGACGTGCTGGCCGAGCTCGGCGCGGACCCCCGCGCGGAACATCCGGTGGTCGTCGACGAGGTAGACGCGGATCGCTCGGGTCACGGGGACGGCTCCTGGCTGTCGGGTCGGGTGTGGTGTACCGACGGGGCATCCTGGTCGGCTCCGGTGTGCCGTGTGCCGGATCCGGCGTGCCTCGGCTCGGATCCACCCGCTCCAACGGCCATGGCCGGCCGGTCGCCGCGTCCGGCGACGGTCTCCTTGCGGGGCAGGCACAGCTCCACCTCGGTGCCCGTCGCCGCCGAGCTGTGGACCGTGGCCGTGCCGCCGTGCCGCTGGAGCCGGTCCACGATCGAGTGGGCGATGCCGTAGCGGTCCGGCGGCACCGCGGACGGGTCGAAGCCCACCCCACGGTCGCGGACGTAGGCGAGCACCTCGTCGCGGTCCACCTCGACGTAGCCGTCGACCGTGTCGACCTGCGCGTGCTTGGCGGCGTTGACGCAGGCCTCCCGGAAGGCGGCGACCAGCGCGCGGATGCGGTCGTCGAGCGTCAGATCCCCGACGACGACCAGCTCCACGGTGAGCCCGTGGATGGCTTCGACCTCCTCGGCGACCTCCATGACCGCCTGCTCGAGGGTGGTCGCCGGGCCGAGCGCGGCGCTGCTGCCGTACAACCAGGCCCGCAGCTCGCGTTCCTGCCGGCGCGCCAGGGTCACCATACGTCGCGGCTGGTCGCTGGAGCGTTGGATCAACGCCAGCGTCTGCAGCACCGAGTCGTGGAGGTGGGCGGCCAGCTCGGCGCGTTCCTCCTGGCGGATGCGGGCGCGGCGCTCGGTGCCGAGTTGCCCGATCATCAGCCACAGCCACGGGCCGAACAGCAGCGCGATCCCGGCGATGGCGGCGACGACGGCGATCAGCAGATCCTGCGCGGCCGCGAGGGCCTCGTTGGCGGCGACGAACCCGCCGATGGCCCCGGCGACCAGGATCGCGCCGATCACCAGGCGGAACGGCGAGACGTCCGCGGATGCGGCGCTGGCGATCGCGCGTCCGGTCGACCGGTCCGCGTGCGTGGCGGCCGTCCACTGGCTGCGTTGGTCCTCGTCGCTTCGCCACCACAGCACCGCTGAGCCGGCCGCCACCACGATCAGCGGGAACACCAGCGCGTCACCGAACCACAGCCCGACCGCCCGCAACAGCAGCAGCATCCCGAGGACGATCAGCGCGAGCGCGACCCCCTGCTGGGTCGTGGCCGCGCGCCGACGAGGTGGTGCGTCCGGTGGGGCCGCCGGCACCAACGCCCAGGCCAGCGCGTAGAGCAGCACCCCGACCCCGCCGGCGAACGCGAGCACGCCGAACGCGATCCGCAGCAGCACCGGGTCGACCCCCAACTGCGCGCCGAGGCCGGCGGCCACCCCGCCGATGACCCGACCCTCCTGGCGCCGCTCGAACCGCACGAGGCGGGTGACGCGGCCACGCTGGGCCGGCGTCGGCCTCGTGGACGGCGAGGTGGGGGGTGAGGGCGGTGGCATGGACACAGCGATGATGGTGACACAGAGCGGCGCGTGGGGCATCCGGGGGATCCCGGACGCTCCCGGGACCCCGGGGAGCGGACCAGGGTGGTCCCTGATGGGCAGCCGACCAGCGCCGATACATGCTGGGGTCAGCACATCGGCCGAGCCGGGCAACCGGGTGCGGTGCCTTGGCCTCTAGACCCGATCCGCACCGCGGTCCACGATCGTGGTCAACCGCCGTGCAACACCAGCCGCCATCGCCGAGAGTCGAGGAGCGACCCGTGGACCCCGCCGTGGACCCCGCTGCGCGTCCCGCATCGCCGCCACCTCCGGCGCCGCCACGCCCGCCGCTGCGTCGCCGGCGTGAGGGTCGCATCATCGGCGGGGTCGCCGGGGGCCTGGCCGACCACCTCGGCATCGACGTCGCCCTGGTCCGTATCGCGCTGGTCGTCCTGGCGCTGTTCAACGGCATCGGGCTGATCGCCTACCTCATCGGCTGGATCGCGATCCCGGCGGTGGAGCCGGGGGCGCCGGTCCCCGCCGCCCGGCCGGCCAACCGCGCCGGTGGCCGCGACCCGCTGTTCTGGGTCGGGCTCGGTCTGCTGGTCATCGGCGTGATCGCGCTGGTGTCCGGGCCGCTGTCCGGCGTCGGGGTGATCCCGAGCGGGGCTGACCTGCTCGTGCCGCTGGTGCTCATCGGCTTCGGCCTGGCGCTGTGGCGCGCCGGCGAACCGTCGACATCGACGGCCACGCCGCGGACCGGGCCGGCGCAACCGACCGGTCCGGCGCAATCGACCGGGCCGGCGCAACCGACCGGTCCGGCGCAACCCGACGCCACGGCGTCCCCTGCGAACCCATCGCCCTTCCAGACCGACCGAACGGAGTCCACCATGTCGGCGAGCTCACCTCCGACGCCCTCCACCCCACCGTCGCAGGCCCCGGGCACCCCGGCTGCCCGTGACCTGATACCAGGCGGGGCCCTGACCGGGCCGCCGCCGCCCGCCGGCGGTGGCGACGAGGGCCCCCGTCCGCCGAGCCCGTCGGGCGGCGGGGACGATTGGACCCCGCCTCCGGTGCCGGAACGGTCGCGGTCCTGGGTGACCCGGGCGACGCTCGGTGCCGCGCTGGTGGTCGTCGGGGTCCTGTGGACCCTGGATCTGGCCGGCGTCGTCGCGCTCGGTGCGGGCGAGATGTTCGCGATCGCGTTGCTGGTCGTCGGCGTCGGGCTGCTGGTCGGCACCGTCGTCGGTCGGGCCCGCTGGCTGATCCTGGCCGGTGCCCTGCTGATCCCGCCGGTCCTGGCTGCGCAGATCGCGGTCCCCGGCCCGTTCACCTGGGACTTCGAGGGTGGCGCCGGCGAGCTACGGGTCACCGCGGAGTCGATCGAGGAGCTCGAGGACAGCTACTCGCTCGGCGCCGGCAGCATCCGGATCGACCTCACCGAGATGGACTTCGACGGCGAGACGGTCGAGCTCGACCTGAGCGTCGGTGCCGGCGAACTGCGCGTCATCGTCCCCGACGACGTCGAGGTAGACGTCAACGCCAGCAGCGGCATCGGGCAGGCCAGCCTGCTGGACGAGCGCACGAGCGGCGGGATCGGGCCGCGCAACGTGACGGCGAGCACCTCACCGGACGACCCCACGGGCCGGCTCGAGCTCGAGATGTCCGCCGGGATCGGTGAGATCGACGTGACCAGTGCACCCCCCAGCAGGTAGCCCGTCCGCGGCGGCACCGACCGCACCGACCGCCGGCGGTGCCCCGCGAAGCCCGGATACCGATCCGACACCTGACCGGACCCGACCGCCCGACCCGCACACCCCAGACCTGACCCGCCGGACACCAACCGGCTGAGGAGCTCACCATGACCCGCCGATTCGACCCCCTCGCCTTGGTCGCTGGCCTGGTGTTCATCGCCATCGCCGTGGTCGGCCTGACCGACCGGATCCAGCTGTCGATCGACGACGTCCGCTGGATCGCGCCGATCCTGCTGGTGCTCTTCGGCATCCTGCTGCTGGTGACCGCCGCGGACGGCAACCGCCGATCGGACGACGCGGGCGACGACCGCGCCACCGTTCGCGAACCAGCCAGCGTCGGTGGCGGCGCTCACTCGAGCGACGAGGTGCCCGACACGCAGCCCGCCGACGTCGGCGCCGACGCCCCCGACGCGGCCACCCCCGACGCGCCGCCCGACGGCAGCGACCCGACGGCGCCGCAGGGCACGACCGATGACCGGTAAGCTCCGCGCACGGTGGCCGGCACCGGCCACCGGAGCGTCGCGCTCCGCCACAGACGACGCGGCCGGACGCGAACCTGCACGACACCTCCCGGGTGAGCCCCGGGGACGTCGCTAGGCAGGGGACCGTGGTCGCAGCGAAGGACGACGCGTGCCCGCGACCATCATCGTCGGGGCCCAATGGGGCGACGAGGGCAAAGGCAAGGCGACCGATCTGCTCGCCGACACGACCGACCTCGTCGTGCGCTACCAGGGCGGCAACAACGCCGGTCACACCGTCATCGTCGGCGATCAGGTGTTCA
>SKJX01000134.1 GCA_007121785.1 Nitriliruptoraceae bacterium | reverse complement strand
GCGTCGAGCGGGAGGGACGGCTCCACCACGCACAGGAAGCCCGAGGACATGCACGACCCACGAGAGGGGATCACGCCGGACGGGATGATCCGCACCGGGGCAACACGTGCTGCCATCGCGCCCCTCTACACCTCGGTGCTCACAGCGGCCGTTGACGCCCTGGCCGGACCGGTGCCCCTGTACGTGTACGGGTCGGTGGCCACCGGGACCGCCACTCCTCCCACCTCCGACGTCGATCTGCTGTCGGTCGGGTTGCCCGCAGCCGAGGCCGAACGGCTGTCGGCTGCGCTCTCAGCGGGTTCCGTCGATCTGTGCCGTGAGGTCAGCGTTGCGCCTGCCTGCTGGGAGGACCTGGAGAGCCAGAGTGATGAGGGCTACGGGCTGCGGGTCTTCCTCCGCCACTACTGCGTGCACCTGGCGGGAGCCGATCCGTCCGGCGGGTTCGGCGAGTACCCGGCGGATGCACGAGCGGCCCGCGGGTTCAACGGCGACATCGCGCAGCACCTGCAACGGTGGCGATCAGCACTGGAGGGCGACACCGAGGTGGCACGGCTCGGGACGCGCATCGCCCGCAAGACCCTGCTCGCTGTCGCGGCGTTGGTCTCGCTGCGCGACGCCACGTGGTCGACGGACCGCCGTGCCTGCGCGGTGAGGTGGAATGAACTCGAGCCAACGATCCGCGTCGACACGCTGGTGGCCTGGCTCGACACGCCGCCGGGTGACCGGGACACGATCGCTGTGGTGCTCGAGGGGCCCGTGGCCGCGATCGTGGGTGCGTTCGGGTCGGAGATCGGACTCTGGGCCAGTCAGTAGTTCTGGCTTCGCGCGCTGTGCCCGTCGGACGGCCTGCAGGCCCCTCGGCAGCAGTCAGGCCTGGCGCAGGAGTACGCACGTCACGAACAGACCGCGCCCCTGCAACACCGCGGCAACCGTGAGGCCTGCACCGACGCGAAGACCGCGCTCGTAGGCTCCGTCGTCACCGATCCGACGCGAACCGACCCGGTCCGGGGAGCATCGGCCGTCGCTGCGGCGATCTACGGCTGTCGCGGCGCGATCGCGTGCTGTGGCCATGCGGCCTTGCGGGTGCCGACCTTGCCGACCGGGGCGACGTGCCGCACGGTCCCGTAGCGCGGGTCGTAGATGGTTCGCAGGTACGGCTGGGCCAGGGCCCCGAGGTTGGCGGGGGGCTCCCTCGTGCCGGTCCCGAGCGAGACCAGCCACTCGCCGATCCGGGCGAGGGACACCTCGACGGTCTCGACGAGCCCGGACGCCCGACGGCTGCGCAGCGCGCGGACGAGACCGGCCGCGAGGAGGTGACCTGCGCTGTGGTCGAGGGCTTGGGCGGGCAGCGCTCCCGGGCCCGTCTCCGGGTCGAAGCTGACCGTGTGAGCGAGGCCGGTCGCGACCTGCACGATGCTGTCGAACCCGCGCATCCCGCCGAGGGGACCGTCGGTGCCGTAGGCGGAGAGGTGCCCGACGATCAGCTCCGGCCGCAGCGAGCGCAAGCGCTGGTCGTCGTAGCCAAGGGCTGCCAGGGCACCGGGCCGGAACCCCTCCAGCAGGATGTCGGCACCACGGACCAGGTCGTCGAACCGCGCGCGGCCGCCATGGTCTCGCAGGTCGATCGGTACCCGAGCCTTGCCCCAGCCGGTGTCGAGTTCCAGCGTCGGGCTGTCGTCGAGGGGCGCATCGACCTTCACGACCTGCGCCCCGAAGGATCCGAGCAGGCGACCCGCGACCGGCCCGGCGATCACCCGTGTGCAGTCCAGCACACGGACCCCATCCAGATGGCTGCCGCCGATCGTGGAGGGCGCGCCGACACCGTCATCGCCCGGTGTCCGCTCCACGACGGCACGTTCGAGCAGATGCAGGTGATGTGGGTGCCGACGCCACTCGTCCAGCGACCGCATCACCGCGCCGACACCACCGGCTGCCTGCAGCGCACCGATCAGGTCGCCTGCGTTCCAGGTCGCGGCAGCGACACGCGCGGCCGCCGCATCGTCCTTCGCCAGTCCGAGGGTGGCACGTGCCGCCGCGGCATGACGTCGCAGGTTGGCGTGGATCCGGATCCACCCGTCTGCGCTCCTGTAGTTGCCTGACAGCGGTGCCCACAGGTCAGCAGCCAGCCGCTCGGCCGTGAGCAGCCGTTCGCTGTGGAACGACACAGCAGCGTGGCGGCCGTCCACTGCAGCACCCACCGGTGCCGCGACGCGGTGCGCCTCCAGGTCGGCAACGCTGGCCACGAACGCCGCCGCGCACGAGGTCGCCGCCTCCGTCACGCGAAAGGGCGAGCCGAAGACGTCCTCAGCAGCAGCCACTTCGAGTCGGACCGCGTCGAGAGTCAGGTCCAGCGCCGCCGCCAGCTGCGGGTCGAGCACGTCACCTCCCGTTCCGACCTGCCCAGTCTGCCCGCGCAGCACGCCCGGTGGGCCACGCCATCAGCGTGATGTCGGGCGCGAGCAACCGTGCTCGCTTGCGCCCAAGAACGAGGTCGCCGAACGCCGGGAGCAACGCACGACGACGATGGCCCGGCCCGCGGGTGAAGCCGTGGCATCGTCCCGACCGCAACAGGGCCACTGGGTAGCTGGCCCGGCTCGGGAAGCGGGGGCTTCGCCCGGGTGGGCTGGGGCTGACCCGGTGGCTGCTGAGCCGGCTGGCGATCGGGGCGGGGGACCGCGTCGTGGAGCTTGGCCCGGGGGTGGCGCGTACCGCGCAGCTGCTGCTGGCGGCCCGACCCGAGCGTTACCTCGGTGTCGAGCCGATCCGATGGCCCGCGAGACCCTCGCCACGGTGGTGCCCGCCGACCAGGCCGCTGAGCTTCGGGATGCCGACGGCGCCGCGACCGGGCTGGAGGATGGGTGCGCGACCGTGGTGGTCGGCGGGGCGATGCGGACCATGCAGTCAGCGCAACGGAAGGCGGCGATCGTCGCAGGGGCCTACCGGCTGCTGGCGCCCGGGGGTCGGTACGGCAGCCACGAACTGAGCCTGCGGCCCGATGATCTCGATCACGCTGGCCGTCAGCAGGTGGTCGAAGGGTTGAGCCGGTCGATCAAGGTCGGTGCCCAGCCGCTGACCGTGCCCGCCTGGCGGGAGCTCCTCGAAGGTGCCGGCTTCGGGATCCTCGAGGTTGCCACCGCCGCGATGGCGCTGCTCGAGCCGCGCCGACCGGTCCATCACGGAGGCCTCGCCGGGGCAGCACGGTTCGTCGCCAACGTGGCGCGCGACCGCGATGCCCGCCGACGGGTGCTGGGTATGCGGGCCTCGTTCCGCGCCCACCGAGACCAGCTCGCGTGCGGTGATCGACAACGACGTCGCTCGTGTCGTGTTCTTCGCCTTCGACGCCCGTGAGCGGCTCACCGAGCACACGGCCGCACCACCGGTGGTCGTCCAACTGGTGCGTGGCCGGCTGCGGTTCGAGGTGGCCGGTGTCGCACATGAGCTCCAGTCCGGCGATGTCGTCTACCTCGCGCCAGGCCGAGACTCCGTTGCCGATCATGGCGGCACCCGGTCGAGCTCGTGGGAGCCGCCCCTGGGACTGGGCAGGCCCGCCTTCGGGTGTGCAGGTCGCCAGACACGCGTAGGCGTCGAGCGCGAGTGGGCCCCGACGTCCGAGCCCAGGACCGAGGAGTGTTGACCTGTCGGCCCTCGACCCGAGGTGCGCAGCGACACAGCAAGTGGCGCATCGCCGTGCCGATGTGCGCCGGGCCCAGAGCTCGCTCCGGCCCATGACAACACGACTCCTCCCTGGTCAAAGGGGTCGTGCCTGGGCGGTGTAGGCGCAGGCCGAGTTGCCCCGGACCGGGGTGGTGCGTCCCGTCGCACAGCAGCGAGCGGCAACGGGGCCGGTCGTCAAGGACGTCGATCCGTGCTCGGCGGTGTCGCCGATGTGGGTTGCGGTTGTCGAATCAGCTGCTCCCAGTTCGACGGCGGACGATGGCGATCACCAGCCAGCGAGCGGCAGCAGGTACGCCAGCCAGTAGCGGCGCAGCGACAGCAAGTGGCGCTGCCAGGACGACCAACAGCGCCCCGACGAGCGCGACCAGAACCACTGTGGTCGCAAGGGTGGCGGCGATGCCGCGGTGACCGGCCACCCGTAGTGCCACGCCGATGCCAACCAGCGCCCCGACAGTCAAGCCGCCGACGACCACGAAGAACAGCAGGGCCAGGCCAACGGCGAGATTGGCGGCTCCGAGGTCCGGGTCCCCATCCAGGCTCACCATGGGGAACAGGAGCCAGGTGGCCCAGGCTCCGGCTGCTGCACCGGTCAGCCCGCCGACCGTCGCGGCGAGGTAGCCCCGTCGACCTTCCCGAGCGGTGCTGTCGGACATCTCGCCACCTGTTTCCATTCGAACGGAACACACGATGCCGCACCGGCGGGAGTGGCGCATCCGATCCTCAGCCGTCCTCTGCGTCTGTCGTAGCCGCCCCCCGGGTCCGTTTCCGTCCGAGTTGGAGACCTATTTGAGCTTCAAGGACTTCCGTCGGGCGGACAACATCGCTGCTGATCCGCAGACCTACGAGCGTGAGAACGAGGCGATCGCTCGCGACGGTCGCCTCGACGCTGCCCTACGGGAGGTCGCCGACTGGGCGGGCTGGGACCTGCTCGATGTCGGCGCCGGGACCGGGTTCTGGTTGCCGCGCTACGCCGCGTCGGCCGCGTCCGTGACCGGCGTGGAACCGGATCCGCAGCTCCTGCAGGCTGCCCGGGACCGCGTCCGCTCGGTCGACAACGCCGACGTGATGGCTGGCTCCGCCGAGCACCTCCCCGTGGCCGACGCTGCTATGGACATCGTGCACGCCCGGTTCGCCTACTTCTTCGGCCGCGGTGCCGACGCGGGCCTCGCCGAGGTTCGGCGCGTGTTGCGTCAAGGTGGGACGTTCATCGCGATTGACATCGACTGGGGCTGGGGCGAGTTCAGCGAACTCCTACAGATGGCGACGAACGGCAACGCCGCCATCGATCCCGACGGCACCGACACCTGGTGGCGAGAGCACGCAGCGGACCGGATCAGCGTGCGGGCCGGTTGGCAGGCCGCTTCGAGCCAGGAAATGGAGACCATCCTGCGCCTTGAGTTCCCGGACGCGGTCGTCGACGAGTTCCTCGTCACCCGCGAGCGCTCGGATCCACTCTCCTTCGGCGTCGCACTGTTCGTCGCTCACCGCTGGAGGCGACGTCCCACAACCCGCCTCCGGGTTCCGCGGCACCGCGCCCGCGCGGAGTCGATGATCCGGGCGTTGGTTACCGGCAACAGCGTGGATGGTGTCGCCTAGCGTTGCCGCGACTCGACTGACTCTCGCCCAGAGGTGGTGTCTGCTGTGACCACACAGTGGCGCCAGCTGGCTGAAACTCTCATCTCCGCGGTTCAGGCCCTGGCCCAGGCCGGGTTCTGGGCTAGCGATCACCAGGCCCGGAGCATCCTGATCATCAACATGACGGGTGCACGCTGGGTGACGGCTCGCATCAGGCGTCGACCTCCGCGGGGGTGAGCGCGTCGCGACCGGGTGTGCGCACGCCCTTGATGAGCAGGTAGCCGAAGAGCCAGAACTCGATGGCGGTGGGAGCTCTCAGGATGCCACGCACGGGTCCTGGCAGCTCCGGGAACAGGAAGATCGCGAGGGTGTCGACGATCCAACTGGCACCCGAGACCAGCACCATGATGCTCAGCACCTTCGGGAGTAGCCCTGAGCGGTAGCCGAGGTAGCCGATCGGGAGCAGCCACAGGCCGAAGAAGATCCCGGCCAACGTGTAGCCGTGGGCGTGGAGGTCGAGCAGGAGCAGCACCAGCTCGTCGGAAGCGATCGCGTCGAAGGCGTGGTCGGTCGCGACGAGCAGGGCAGCCTGGTGGAGCACCAGGTTGGTCAGGATCATGCCCGCGCCAACGGCGACGAAGACCAGGATCGCCGTGGCGTGCCGGTCGATCTGCTGGAACAGCCGGTAGAGGGCGATGCCGATGAAGACCCAGGCCGTGGCCATGGCGATGTCGGCGACGAGCGCGAGCCGGAACAGGGTCGGATCGGCGGTGATGTTGGCGACGGTTGCGGTCGCGTCGCCAGGGACACGGACGCCGGCGCGGACGACCAGGTGCGAGAAGACGCCGAGGAACATCAGCAGGTAGAGGGCGCCGGCGGTGCGGGCGAGCCGTTTGGGGGTGGGCATGGCGACTCCAGGTGCGGGTGGGCGGTGGTTCGATAGGCAGTGCGGTCACGATGACGGAAGCTGTGGCCGGTGCCATCGGTCGGCAGGCTCGGCTTGTCTGGCCGGATGGACGGCGCACATCTCATGCCTTCGGCTGAGCCGCTCTCGACGTGCCGTCTCTGCGCTGTGCCGATGGTCGGAAACAGCCTCGGGGCACTCTGGAACGAGCCCCGCTCCGCGGATCCACCCAGCCAGGTGTGGCGGGACTGGGCGCTACTCGCCGTGGTTCTGGCGGGCTCGGCCCTCGAGGTCGTGTTGCGCGAGGACCGTTCGTGGCTGGCGATCGCGGTCGCACCCAGCGGCGCGATCGCGATCACCCTGCTGTGGCGGCGCGCCCGCCCTCTCGCCGCCGTCACGGTTGCGTTCGGCACGCTGCTCGCGTTCCAGCTCGCCCGGATCGTCGCTATCGACGTGACCGCGCTGAACAGCATCTCGGCAGCGCTGGTCCTCTCCTACGCTCTGCTGCGCTGGGTGGGCTGGCCGTGAGGCCACACCCGGCCTGGGGATCATCGTTGTCTGGCTCGCGGTCACTCACATCGCTGACCCGACATCGTTCGACGAGGTGATCGCCGGGTACGGGTCTTCCTGTTCGCGGCTGCGCTCGGCGCATCGGTCCCCGCGCTCAGGTAGTGGTTGCAACGCCACGGCTTGCTGAACGACCAGAGTGTCGTTCTCGATCTGCAGGACGGCGGCGACAAGGAGATGTGCGAGGCCATAGAGGTGTCGAACAACGTCTACCACGCCCAGTTGATCGGCCAGCTCGATCCCGCACCCGTGGTCACCATGGCGCAGCGCCTGGGCATCCCGGATCGGGATCTCCCCGAGGAGTGTTCTCTGGCGCTCGGCACCGCGACGGTGCTCCCCGTGGACATGGTTCGCGCCTTCGCCACCTTCGCCAACGAAGGGCACCGGTGCGATCCCTTTGCGATCGGCCGGATCGAGCAGGGCGATGATGTCCTCCTGGAGCACGAGACCGACTGCGAGGAGGCGGTCGACGAGGATCTTGCCCTCAGGATGACCGAGCTGCTCATCCCGCCGGTCGAGTCGAGAACCGCCACCGCCGCGCAGCCGGACCGGCCCGTCGCGGGGAAGACCGGGACAACCGATGACTTCCGCGATGCATGGTTCGTCGGGTATGTGCCGCAGCTGGTGACCGCTGCGTGGGTCGGCTACGAGCAGCAGGACCCGATGGACGACATCCGCGGTCTCGACGGGGTGATGGGTGGGTCGCTCCCGGCCGACATCTGGGTGTCCCATATGCAGGCTGTGGTCGAGGACTACCGCGACGAAGGCACGGTCCTCGAACAGGAACCGAGTCCGGCCACCGAGGTCGCCCGCGGGCACTTCCTCCGTCTGCAGGTCAGCGATGGCACCGGCGACCCGCCGTCGGTCCCCGACGTGGTCGAGTCGGACGAAGAGGAGGCCACCGATGCGCTGCTCGACGCCGAGTACGAGGTGGAGGTCGTCCAGGATGAGGTGGAGGTCACGCTGCAGCCCGACGAGGAAGCCGATGAGCTGGATCCCCGCGACGGCGAGGTGATCGAGCAAGACCCGTCGGGCGGGACCCCGCTGGAACCCGGAGAGACCGTGACGATCACCGTGGTGCGTTACGACGTCGAGGAGGAAGAAGAGGAAGAAGAGGAAGGGCAGGACGACGAAACGACGGAGGACCCGGAAGAGCCAGACGAGACAGCAGAGACCGACGGCTCGGAGGAGGGCTGACCCGGGACGTCGCGGCGAGCGCGTGCAGTTCTGCATCGGCGTCGTTGAAGACGATGAACCGGCTGCCTGCTGGGGCCGTGTCAGGGAACCCGCCGAAGCCGAAGCCCACGAGGCTGACATCGATCGCGTCGACCTCTCCCTCGGCGCCCACTGGTCCGTTGGCCGCATATCCGCCGTTCGGGCCACGGTCCGCGTCGCCGGGACCAGCCGTGGCGGTCGCGCTGCCGTCTTGGTACCGGGCCATGGTCCAACCGGTGCCGGGCGGTGGTGGCATCCGGTTCTGTCCCAAGCGCGAGCGCGGAGTGGACCTCGACCTCGTCGAGATCGGCACCTTCAGCGCTACCGCGATGCTGAACGCCTACTGCCCTTCGGGTGGCGCGCAGGCGGGCAGTGCGACGGCCATGGCGGCGTTCCGCAAGGCAGCCAGAGCATCGAAGAACGCGATCCCGGTCTCAACCGGCGTGTCCGTCGGGCTCGCGAAGATCCAGCTCGAACCTACCCAGACCTGACCGTCCTCCGTGAGGAACCAGACCTCTCCGGGCTCGATCACGGCATCGATGCCTGCTTGGAGGGTCTCGGCCAACGCAGCCGTGTCCCCCATCGCGGACACGAGCGTTTCGGCATCCTCAGCCGAGACAGGGCCGAGTGCCTGCAAGCTGGCGGACGCCACACCATACGCCTCGTCCAGGCTCGCTGATTCGTGCAGGCTCGCGGCGAACTGATCGCACAGGGGGGCTGCGGCCGCCTGGAACTCCTCGAGCGACATCCCCGGGGCTGCTGAAGAGCATGCGCCGACCACGATGGCGATCGCAGCCAGGAGCCCTGCTCTCGGTGGGCGTTCGAAGAACGCCAGCGGTTGGTGTTCTGTCGTTGCACGGCGTCTGCGCATGATGCCCGTCATCCTCCAGTGACGCCGAGCCCACCCACCTTGTGGGCGGGCTCGTCTTCAGCTCTGCGGAGGCAGGTCCTCGTGCCTGCCACTTCTCGGAACCGTCGGCGATCCTCGGTTCGCCCGAGAGCGATGGAGCGGCATGCGGCCCAGCATCCAGAGGATGCCGCCCAGTGGGACAGTCAACATCGCGACCGCGAGAACGAAAGCCCCTCCTTGCCAGGCGAGAACGCCGATCGAAAGGAGTAAGGGAACGAACAGGATCGGGACCAACAAGTTGTGGCAGACGGGGTGGTGCGTCCGCAGGCCATTCATCTCGGCGAACTCGCTCCCGTAGCGCTCATTGCGGAAACTGATCCACATCTTCCCGAGGGCGGAGACATCCAACGTTGCGGGCGTTGGCGCGGTGACATGCGCGGCGCAACTGGGTACCGCACACCAGACTCGTCGCTTCCCAGCCACCTCCTGGCACTCGCCCTCCCGACGGGCCTCGACGGAACCCGGCTCCGCCAACTCGTAGCTCCAGTTCGGTTCACCCAGGGCAGGGAGCAAGCCCTCCAGGATCAGGGCGTGGGTCGGCGGTTCGAGACAGGTGCAGCAACGCAGGGGCAACGTGAGCTGCGCGGGCACGATGTCGCCCAGGACACGGGCGCCAGCGGCGAACTGCGGGTTGATCGGCGGCGCGTGGAGAGACTCCGGAGCCAGCCGATGATACGGCCGCAAGCGGTTGGCCCACTTCATGGCGTGCCGGCGCTTGGTGATGTCGGATGGGCTCAGAAGTACCGTGCCCTCTCGTGCCACCTCGCCCGCGCGCACCCCGTCCCAGTCCGCGTCGCTCTCGAAGAGCAGGCCGGTCGGGGTCTTCGCCACCGTCATCGGGCGGCGCTGCCGAACCCGGACCGCGAAACTGCGATCCAGGGCCTCCTGGAGGGACCGTCGACGCCATCCTTCCAGCGGACCTATCACCTGGTCAGGCACGGCACAACTCCCGAGGCATCATGGGACTTGGCCTGGCTTCGCCCCGCCGAAACGCTGGAGCTCCACCCACTCCATCCTGGCGACGGAAGCTGGAACGGCATAGGGCCGAACTGACCGAGAGTCTGCCGGCGTGCAGGGCGACCAGACCCACCAGAGTGGTCGTTCGACCAGGCGCCGGCTGCGGTGGAGACCGTCGACGTGGTGCACGTTGCACACGCGCGTCGGTCCGGGCGCGATGGTCACGCGGCGATGGACACCTGTGGACAGCGGCTGACCGGTGTCACGGGTGCGCGCGAAGATGACGCTCCATGCGGCCGGTGCCCGATCCGGTCGGCGGTTGAGGGGAGTGGCCGTGGACGACGAGCGCATCCAGCACGAGGTCTTCGCGAGCTTCGCCGAGCACCTCGTACCGGAGGCGTTCGCCGCACCGACACGGGCCTTCCGGGTGAGCCTCGACGGCGGGGGTCCGGCGCAGGGCTCCGGGGCGCAGGCGCGTGCCCGGTTCGATCGCTGGATCGATGCCCGGCTCGCTGATGCGCTCGCCGCCACGTGGCCCCATGACAAGCCGTTGGTCGTGGCGTTCACCTCCGATGGCCACCTGCTCCGGCGTTACGACGAGAACGGCTGCGGCCACCTCGAGTGCGTCGTGGGGCTCGTCCAGCGCGAGGTCGCGGTGATCGACACCCCGTGGGTGTTCGGTGCGGCCCTGCCGCGACCACGACCGTTCTGGGAGCTGGTGTTCGACGAGGACGGCGACCAGGTCGATGAGGTCCTCCGTCCGCCGTCGACCGATCTGTGGACGGCCACCTGGTACGCGGAGGCGCGTGGTGGCGGTGTCGCGGACACGGTCGCCGGGTACCTGCACCTCGATGGCGAGGAGGTGACCGTCGCCGGACCGCTGCACGTCCGAGCGACGGCTGAGACCCGGGAGTTCCACCGCATGCTGTACCGCCACCCGGCACGTCGTCTCCACCCATTGCGCCGTAGGTAGACCCTGGCGGCACCGTCGAGGTGGAACAGGCCGCTCGTGCCTGCGGGTGACCTCGACCTCGCCGGGCCCGCGCTCCCAACCGCGCCGCTGGTTCGACCGGTGCGCTGAGCGCAGGCTCGCGGGTGCGTGAGCGCGCTGCAGCGTTACACGGCCGCGACCTTGAACCCGGGGGTGGCGCCGAGGTTCACTGTGGAGGAGGAGATGTCGGGGACGAGGTCGGCCGGATCGGTGTGGCTGGGCGCCTTGCGCGCACGGCGCACCAGGATCGCCTCCTTGCCCGGACCACCCTTCCTCTGCGGCCCTGCGCGACGTTGCGTCGCACGTGCGCCGTACGGCACGTGTCGTCCCCTCCGCGGAGCGTGCGTTGGCCACGACCTCGCCCCGACCCAGCGACCCCGCGGTAGCTCGCGCCTTCGCCACCATCGACCCTGCCGCGCTACCGACCAGCCACGGCGGCGTCGTCAACGGCGAGGATCCGAAGGCCATCCCGAACAGGTGCCAGGACGTCACCACCCAGCTGTGCACGGCGCTCGAGAGGTTCGGCATCGACGCCTGCGAGGTGTACATCTTCGTCGATCACCGCCTGCGCCGGGTGGACGTGTCGCGCGCCGCCGCGGTCTGGCATGGGGAGGCGCGAGCTGGGGGCATATGGGGCCACGTCGTCCTTGGGGTCCCAGGCCAACGTGGTGCGAACCCGTTGCAGATCGAGGGCCCGCGCGGGGCGGTGGAGCTGTGGGACTGGACGGGGCGACAGTTCGACTCGACGGTCGACGTACCGCACCTGGTGGACCTCGGGGACTGGGGTCCGTACGAGCGGTCACGACGTCCCACGTGCCGACGGTGCGCGCACCGGGTCGACGACGGTGGTCTCGACCGCTGCCTGCTCCCGGATCCGAGGCTGCGGCGCTACCTCGCTTCGCAGTAGCTGTGCCGACAAGGGTCGTGGCGCCCGGCGCGGGCGAGCGTTCGAGCTGGACCGACGAGGGGCTGGATCCAGGTCGCACCATCTGGGGGTGTGGTCAGACCTGCCAGCGCTCACTGCCTGCCATGCCGTACCGGCGCAGCAGCAGGGCACGGTTCGGGCTGATGGCCATGAAGGCCGTGCCGGGGGAGTTGTCGGGACCGCCGGGCGCGAAGACGTCGAGGTCGTAGTCGAACACGCCGTGCCACATGCGGCGCTTGGTGTCGACGTCATCGAAGACCTCGGCCGTTCCCCATAGCTCGACGCCGTCGCCCACCTCGGTCACCTGCCAGTGCAGTGCGATCCTGGGGTTGTCGGTGATGTTCCGGGCCTTGACCGAGTCGGTACCGCACATGATCCACAGCACGTCGCCGTCCCAGCACGGGTGCACCGGCGTGACGTCGGGTTCGCCGTCGGCGCCGACGGTGGCCAGGTGTGCCCAGGGGCTCAGGCGGGCGGCGAAGGTCCTGATCTCGTCGAGCGTGGTCATGGCGGTACTCCGGGCGTCGTCGGCTGCCGGCTCGATCATGCCCTCTGGCGCGAGGATCCGCTCACCAGCGGTCCGCCTCATCGGTCGCCCCCTCCACTCCGTGAACTGATGCCTCGGCCGGCACAGGGTCCGGGGCCCGGACGGTGCACGCGTATGCTGGGCCGTTCCGATGTCGCCCTGGAGGGGAGCCGGGTCATGCCCCTCGTGGCCAACCGTTACGAGATCCTGCGCCCCCTGGGCTCCGGCGGCATGGCCGAGGTCATGGCCGCCTACGACACGCGCCTGGGTCGCGAGGTCGCCATCAAGCTGATCCGCGCGGAGCAGCTCGAGGAGCCCGTCAGCCGCGAGCGGCTGCTGCGTGAGGCCAGAGCGGCTGCTGCGCTGCACCACCCGAACACCGTCGCGGTGTACGACGTCGGGGAGGACGACGACCCCTTCATCGTGATGGAGTTGGTCGAGGGTGAGACGCTGGCAGCCAGGCTGCACCACCACGCCCCGCTGACAGCGGATGAGTCGGTGAGGATCGGATCCGCGCTGCTCGATGCACTCGAGGCGGCGCACGACCGGGGCCTCGTGCACCGTGACATCAAGCCCTCGAACGTGCTGTTGTCCAGCGCCGGCGCCGTCAAGCTCGCCGACTTCGGCATCGCGAAGGCGATCGACGGCACCGATCCGAACTTGACCATGACCGGGCAGGTGCTCGGGACACCTCGGTACCTGTCACCGGAGCAGGCCGGTGGTGAACCGGCGACCCCGGCGAGCGACCTGTACTCCCTCGGTGCGGTGCTGTACGAGTGCGTGGCCGGGCGGCCGCCTTTCGACGGGTCGTCGGCGCTGGCGGTCGTCATGGCCCATCAACGCAACCCGGTGCCCCCTCTCCGGGAGGTGGCGCCGCAGGTGCCGGTGGCGGTCGCGAGCACGATCGAGCGCGCGCTGCGCAAGGACCCACAGGAGCGCTTCGTCGACGCAGCCGACATGCGCCACAGCCTGCACGCAGCTACGGCAGCACCGGGTGCCGTACCCGCAGCGGCCACGGTGCCGCTCGCCGGCGCCGGGGCAGCTGCGACCCAGCAGCTGCCGCTGGAGGACGACGCCGACGCCATGACGCGCCCGGCCGGTGCAGGGTCCTCGCAGGACGGCTCGGGTGTCGGTACCGAGGACCTCGCCCACGTGAGTGGTCGGAGCGGTCGGGCCGGGTGGTGGCTGGCCGCTGGGCTCGGCCTCCTGATGGTGCTGGCCCTCGTCGTGCTGCCCCGGTTGGGCGGCACGGGCGAAGGGCCGCCCGACGGGGCGGGTGAGGCTGCGGAGCAGCCCGAGGGGCAGGTGGACGACGCCGAGGCCGACGGCGACGACCCGGATGGGCAGACCGAGTCGGACGCCGATGACCCGGAAGAGCAGACCGACTCTCAGCCGGAGCCGGACACGGCTGCGGACGCGCTCGACGAACTCATCGCCGACTTGGCCCGCGACCCCCGCGCCGCCGGCCGGCACGGGGACCGCCTCCTGCGGGAGCTGATGGGACTGCGCGATGAACAGGACGAGGGCAACCGTGCCGAGGATGCCCGCGGAGTGCTCAAGGACATCGCGGCATGGCGCACCCGCGACCACCTCGATCCCGACACCGCACGGTCAGCGGTGGGCGTGCTCGAGGCGATCGGTCGACCGGATGATCCTGCGCTCGCCGACGTGAGTTCCTTGTTCGCCGAGGTCGCGCTCGACAAGGCGGAGTGGGGCAGGAAGGCCAAGGACCTGCTGGACGATCTCGGTGATCTGCTCGGCGAGGACCCGGAGGATCGTCCCGAGGACGCCGCCGACATCATCGAGGAGATCGACGACTGGATCGACAAGGACGAGCTGGACCCAGAGCGCGGACGTCGAGCCCAGGAGGTGCTGTCGGCGTTCTCCGGTGGGGCGCGGTGAGCCCACCGACCGGCCACGTACCGACAACCACTAACCGTGCCGAGCCGATACCGCTAGGTTCGCAGGCTGCGGGCCCGCCTTCCGGACACCGATCGGCGGCGCCACCTCGGTTCCTCGAACAGCGAGCGGGAGCACAGACCCATGCGTGGCGACATCATCCTGGTGGGCGACGAACACCGGGCGGCGGCGACGGCGATCATCGACCGGCTCATCGATGCGATCCACGCCACGACCCGCCGGTTCACGATCACGGTCGCCGGCGAGTCGGGGAGCGGTAAGTCCGAGATGGGCCGCGCCCTGGCCGACGAGCTCGGCGGCCGCGGCATCGAGGCCGCCGTCCTCCAGCAGGACGACTACTACGTCCTGCCGCCGAGGTTCAACGACGCCGCACGCCGTGCCAACATCGACTGGGTCGGCACGACCGAGGTCCGTCTCGACCTGCTCGACGAGCACCTGAAGGCCGCACAGGCCGGCGCCGAGGAGATCGTCAAGCCCCTGGTGATCTACGAGGACAACCGCATCGACGAGGAGACCGTCTCGCTGGCGGGCGTCGAGGTCGTGATCGCCGAAGGTGTCTACACCTCGCTCTGCGACCACGTCGATCGACGGGTCTTCATCGCGCGCAACCGGCTGGAGACCATGGAGCACCGGATGAAGCGGGCGCGTGAGGAGTTCGACCCCTTCATCGAGGAGGTGCTGGTCACCGAGCACGAGATCATCTCGCAGCACCGTGAGCTGGCCGACGTCGTCATCTCCAAGGACTACGACGTCGAGTTCATCGAGCGATGACCGGCGCCGAGCACCCGTCGATCGCCTCCTACGTCGCCGGGAGCCGATCCTTCGCCGTTGGATTGCGACCCCAGGACGCGATCGCGATGCCGCTGGCGCACGTGCTGGGCGTGCTCCGAGCGCGCCACGGGGACGCGGTCGACGTCGCGCTGTCCGACCCAGCGGTCGACCTCGACGCCAACCTCGCCGACCTGCCGGCCGCGGTGCGCTCGCCCGTCTCCGACCGGCCCGACAGCTCGTGGCTGACGCGCACCAACATGGTGGGCATCAACCTGCGGACCGTGGGTGACGTCGGCAACGTCGTCAAGTACGGCCTGACGCTGCCGGCGGCCTTCGACGCGGTCCAGCTGCTGCCCTTCTGGGAGTCCGGCGTCGTCAAGAGCCTGTACGGGATG
>SKJX01000215.1 GCA_007121785.1 Nitriliruptoraceae bacterium | reverse complement strand
GCACCGAAGGGAGCGACCGTGGGGGTCCTGCGGCTGAGCCACGTCGACATCACCGTCCCCGACCTCGACCTCGCCGAGGCGTACTACGGCCAGGTCATCGGCATGGACACCGTCGACCGCGCCGACGACCGCATCTTCCTCAAGTGCTGGGACGAGGAGGACCACCACTCGCTGGCGGTCCGCTACGACCCACGGGTTGGCATCGACCGGTTCGCGTTCAAGGTCGAGCACGAGGACGACCTCCACGATCTCGAGTCGCGCATCGAGGCGTACGGCTACCGGGTGCGGCGCCACGCCAAGGGCGAGGAGGTCGGCCAGGGCGAATCGATCCGGTTCGAGACCCCGTCGGGCCACGAGATGGAGTTGGTCCACGAGGTGGAGAAGACCGGCGGCCGGCTCGCCAAGGAGAACCCGAAAGTGATGCCCGAGGGCCTCACCGGGATCGCCCCACCGCGGATGGACCACCTGCTGGTCACCGCGGAGGAGGTGCCGGAGGCCAGCCGCTTCTACATGGATGTGCTCGGCTTCCGGCTCACCGAGCAGCTCCTCGACGGCGACGGGCACCAGATCGGCACCTGGATGGAGCGCTCGCACAGCCCCCACGACCTGGCGGTGGTGTCCGGGCCCAACGGCGGGCTCCACCACTTCGCCTACTGGCTGGACGACTGGGATCAGGTCCGTGACGCCGCAGACGTGCTCGCTCACAACGCGATCCAGATCGACGTCGGCCCGACGCGACACGGGATCACGCGGGGGTCGACGATCTACTTCTTCGACCCGATGGGGACCCGCAACGAGGTCTTCACCGGCGGCTACCGGCCGGACCCGGACTTCCCGACCATCACCTGGACCGAGGACAACGCGGGCAAGGCGATCTTCTACTACGAGGGCGAACTCAACGAACGTTTCATGAAGGTGCACACATGAGTGCCGAGCCGACGTCGCGCCGCGATTCCCACGGGATCCTCCGGCTGTCCCACGTGCAGCTTCGGGTACCGGACCTGGAGCTGGCGACCGCCTACTACACCGAGGTCGTCGGCCTGATCGAGACCGACCGTGACGGCGACCGGGTCTTCCTCAAGTGCTGGGACGAGCACCAGCACCACTCGTTGATCCTGACCTACGCTCCCACCTACGGCATCGAGACGGTCGGCTGGAAGGTCCACCACCAGGAGGACCTCGACCACTACCAGGCGGAGCTGGAGGCCGAGGGCTACGCCACCACCCGCCACCATCCTGGCGAGCTGGCGCCGGGATCGGGTGACACGGTGCGGTTCGAGGCGCCGTCCGGCCACCGGATGGAACTCACCCACGGCATGCGCTCGGTCGGCAACATGCTGCCGCTGACCAACCCCCCACCGGAGCCGCAGGATCTGGTCGGCATCCACCCACCTCGACTCGACCACCTGTTCCTGATGGCCGAGGACGTCGACGCGGTCACCGCGTTCTTCGCCGAGGTGCTGGACTTCCGCCTCACCGAGCAGATCGTCGCCGACGACGGCCACCAGCTGTGCACGTTCCTGGAGCGCAGCCACACCGCGCACGACCTGGCCTTCATCACCGGCCCGCAAGGCGCCTTCCACCACGTCGCGTTCTGGGTCGACGAGTGGAACGACCTGCGACGCGCCGCCGATGCCTGCGCCATGCACGGGGTGTCGATCGACGCGGGACCGACTCGGCATGGCGCCACCCGCGGTTGGGGGCTTTACTTCTTCGACCCGGCGGGCAACCGCAACGAGGTCTACACCGGCGGCTACTGGGCGGACCCCGACCGGGAACCCATCACCTGGACCGAGGCCGAGATGGGCCGAGCGATCTTCTACTACGAGGGCGCGGTCAACCAACGCTTCCTGACGGTGCACTCATGAGCGGCGATCGCGACCCCAGCCGCAACGGCGGGTCGCCGTCCGACGACGGCGCGGCGCCGGCTGACCGCGCGTCGCGACGTCCCCCGCTGCCTCGGACCGACCGTGACGAGGCACCCCTGTACCTGGCGCGCTACCACGAGCGTCAGGCGAGGCAGGCCACGGACGGCACGCACAACGGCCAGCCGGGCGACGGGGCCGACGCCGATCCGGCCGACGACCCCAGCACGCCGCTGTACCTCCGCCGGTTCCGCCAGCGTTCGGACCGAGCACGCCCCGCCGAAGGGCGCTCCCCGCTGTGGGAGCGCAGCGGCCCCGGGATGCAGCGGGCGATGTCGGAGGACAACCGCAACAAGGAGATCTCCGCTCCGCCGGAGGCCCAACGGGCGATCGCCAACGAGATCTACCTGGTGCGCCACGGTGAGACCCAGGGCTACTCGACCGAGTCCGGTCTGACCCCGTTGGGGACCTGGCAGGCGCATGCCTGGGGGCACACGCTTGCCAAGCGCATCCGCGACGACGAGCAGATCGTGCTCGTCTCGGCGGCGACGAACCGCGCTGGGCAGACCGCCGAGCAGATCCATCTCGGGCTCGAGGACGGCCTGACGATGTTCGAGAAGGACGTCGCCGTCACCGCGCCCGAACCTCGCGCGGAGTTCCGCAACTTCGGGGTCGCGACGCCGGACGGCATCCGTGACGTCACAGGAGCGTTCCGCCGGTACTACGCCCAGCTCGAAGCATTCGAACGCACCACGCTTGGTGACCGGCCGATGTGGCTGGTGGAGATCGACCGGTTCTGGCGCACCCAGCAGGGCGGCGCTGACCCGATCACCTACTGGCTGCAGGTGCCGATGCTGCACTTCGAGCCGCCGGCGATGTGCGTCCGCCGGTTCTGGATCGGGTTGCAGCGGCTCGCGGCGGAGCACCCCGGCGCCCGGCTGGTGGTGGCGACCCACTCGGGGCCGATCCGAGCGTTCGCGATCGCCGCGTTCGGCTACGACCCGGGCGAGCCCTACAACACCGAACACGTGCGCGTGAAGCTGGTCCAGGGGTCACGGGAGGCGCTGGTGACCTACCGCAACCGGGTCCAGGAGGTCCACGTCCCGGAGATCGAGGCGCTGCCGACCTGGCAGCTCGACGAGACCTGGCGACCGCCGATCCCGACACCCGGCGAGGATCACGACGACGAGCAACCAAGCACCGACGGTGCACCAGCATCGGTCGGTGTGGGTGAGCGCGGAGGCGCTCGCTCAGCCGGAGGGGTCGGGAGCCCCGCCGGTCGTACGAGGCGTTGACGAGCGGGAGAGACGAACCCATGTGCCGTGCATGTCCGGCCATCCCGGATGGGCTCGTCACCGCGGGTTCCATGGGAGGGAGAACCATGACCGAGCGACCGAGCAGCCCCTACACGTTGTTCCTCGACGACTACCGCGAGGAGCATCGAACCCGCGTCGGGGGCAAGTCCGCCAGCCTCGGGTCGATGATCGGCGCCGGCCTGCCGGTCCCGCCCGGCTTCACCGTCACCACCGAGGCCTATGACACGTTGCGCTCGCACCCCGACCTTCGGACGACCGTGCACCGTCACCTCGACGGCATCGATCACGCCGACACGCGGCGGCTGTCCAAGGCGACCCAGGAGGTCCGGGGCTTCATCGAGGAGGTGGACGTCCCCGAGCCGGTGGCGTCCGCCATCGGCGACGCCTACGACGCGCTCTGCGAGGAGGCCGGCGGCCACGAGGTTCCCGTCGCGGTCCGGTCGTCCGCGACCGCGGAGGACCTCCCTGACGCCAGCTTCGCCGGCCTGCAGGACACGTTCCTGTGGATCACGGGACGCCAGCAGGTCCTCGATCACGTCAAACGGTGCTGGTCGTCGGTGTTCACCGACCGGGCCGTCGCCTACCGCCGGCAACGCGGCTACGACCATCAGGTGATCGACATGGGGGTGGCGATCCAGAAGATGGTCGTCCCACAGGCGGCAGGGGTGGCGTTCACCCTCAACCCCAGCGACGGGGACCGCTCGCAGGTCGCGATCGATGCCGCCTGGGGGTTCGGTGAATCGGTCGTCTCCGGGGAGGTCACCCCCGACAACTTCCTCGTGGACAAGGTCATCTTCGAGATCGTCGACCGCAACGTGGGCAAGAAGGCTCTGGAGTACCGGCTCAACGGCAGCGGCATCGAGGTGGTTCCGCTCGACGAGGAGCGCGCTCGACAGCCGTGCCTGACCGACGAGCAAATCCGCGCCGTCGCACGGATGGCCCGACGGACGGAGAAGCACTACGGCTGCCCGCAGGACGTGGAGTGGGCCGTCGACTCCGACCTGCCCGAGGGCGAGGACGTGGTCCTGCTCCAGAGCCGGCCGGAGACCGTGTGGTCGCGCCAGACACGACCGCGCACCAGTCACCTCGGGACCGATCCGATGGACGCCATCGTCCACACGCTGTGCTCGCCGCTGTCGGCACGACAGAAGCAGACCAGCTGAGGGGATCCACGCACGACCGGCCGTGTGGGAGCTCGGCCGGACCGGTCAGAGACGCAACGTGGCGCCCGCCGAGGGTGCACGAGGGAGCACAGGGAGAACCATGGCACAGGAGCGTTTCCCCAACCCGTTCGAGATCGAGACCCCACCGGGAGCGGAGGGGTGGCAGGAGCTCTACTCCTACGCCGACGTCTTC
>SKJX01000011.1 GCA_007121785.1 Nitriliruptoraceae bacterium | reverse complement strand
GTCCCCGCGGCCGACGTCCCCGCGGCCGACGTCCCCGCGGCCGACGTCCCCGCGGTCGACGTCCTCGCGGCCGACGTCCCGGCAGCCGACGTCCTCGCGGCCGACGTCCCGGCCAGCGATGATGCGGGAGCTGAACCGAGCGACGCTGTCGCGGCCGGGACGCCCGCCCCGCCGGTCGCCGAGCCGGCCCCGGCAGGCGATCCGGCCCCCTCCTGGGACGAGATCGCCGAGCGCTACGGCAACACCGTGTTCACGATGGCCTACCGCCTCACCGGTGATCGGGACGAGGCTCGCGACCTCGCCCAGGACGTGTTCGTCCGTGTCTACCGCAACCTCGACCGCTACCGGCCGGGGACCTTCGAGGGCTGGCTGTTCCGCATCACCAAGAACCTGTTCCTCGACCGTCTCCGCCGCCGCTCGCGGCTGCGCTGGGAACCGCTGCCCGACGAGGAGTGGCGGCAGCCGGCCGAGGTCGGGCCGGGCCCCGCCGAGCGGGTCGAGGAGGGGATGCTCGGCGGTGACCTGGAGGAGGCGCTGTTGTGCCTGGCGCCCAGTTTCCGGGTCGCGGTGGTGATGTGCGACGTGCAGGGGCTGTCCTACGAGGAGATCGCGGTCGCGACCGGCTGGCCGATAGGTACCGTGAGGTCCCGCATCCACCGCGGCCGTCGGATGCTCCGCCGGGAGCTCGGAGGGGGCAGCCATGGCTGAGCGTCACGTCAGTGGCGATCGGATCTCCGCGTTCCTCGACGACGAACTGCCCGAGGAACGGGCGTTGACGGTCACCCGACACCTCGCCGACTGCGACGCGTGCCTGACCGAACTCGAGGAGCTGCGCGCGACCCGCGATGCCCTGCGTGCGCTGCCGTCGATGTCGCTGCGTCCGATCCAGCCCGGGCTCGACCGTCGTGAGCATCGGCGCCGCGGCGTCGGGACCCGCGTCCGCCTCACGGTGGCCGCCGCCGTCCTGCCGCTGGCCCTGGTCACGGCGGCGTACGTGGCCGGTGGCGCCGACGGCGACGTGGCGCCCTCGACGGAGCTGTTCCTCGTCGAGCACGTGGCGCGGACCGGTGGTGGCCCCGTCCCGGCACCGATCGGGGCGAGCAACCGGTGAGCGCCGGCCGCCCTTCGCCCCGCTCGCGGGTCGTCCTGCTGGTCGCGTCCGCCTGCCTGCTGCTCCCGGTGACGGCGAGCGCCGATGCGCCGGTCGCCACGGACCCGGAACGGTCGATCGATGAGCTGTTGACCCGGGCGGTCGAGGCGAGCAGCGAACTGCACTACGAGGGCCAGGTGGCGGTGGTCAGTATCGCGGAGGACGGCCCCCGCCTCGCCGCGCTCAGCGTCACCCGTGCCGACGGCGGCCTGCAGGTCGGCCAGGCCGACGGCGATCAGCTCGGGCGCACCGGCGGCGAGGGGTTCCTGCAGTCCTCGTCCCGGCTGCTGCGTGTGGGCGGCATCGAACGCGTCCCCGACCAGCTCGACCGGCTGCGGACCAAGTACCGCCCGGAACTGACCGGCGTCGTCGACCTCGACACCGGGCCGGCCACCGCCGTCGCGCTGATCGACCGGGACCTCGAGGTGGTCCGCGAGCGGCTGTACGCCGACATCGCCACCGGCCTGATCGTGCGCCGGGAGACGTTCGGGGCGGACGGCGACCCCGTCCGGCTGGTGGCCTTCACGCAGCTGGAACCGGGGACCCCGGAGATCGGTATGCCCTCCAGCGACGGTCGCGACGTGGAGGAGCGCGAGGTCGAACCACGCGAGGTGGCGCGGCTGCGCGAGGAGGGGTTCGAGGTGCCGGAGACGCTCGGTCGCGGCTTCGAGCTGCTGGCGACCCTGGACGTGCCGGACGCCAGCGTGCCGACGGCGCACCTGGTGTACGGCGACGGGCTGTACACCGTGTCGGTGTTCCAGCAGCTGGGTCGGCTGGACCGTCGCACGGTCGGATCGGCGACCGAGCTGACCACCCCCGACGGTGGCAGCATCTGGCGCTGGCCCGGGTCGGAGCCGCGTCGGCTGGTGTGGACCGGTGACGGCACCACCTTCACGGCCCTCGGCGATGCACCCACCGACGAACTGGTGGCGGCCCTGGCGGTGCTGCCGACCGATCCGGCGCCGGGGCTCGGCGACCGGCTCCTGCGCGGCCTCGAACGTTTGGCCCGTGGCCTGATGCCGGGATAGGGCGGCCCACCCGGGCCCGTCGAGGTGGTACGCACACGGATGATGCTCCGACCCGGTGGCGTTTTCAAGGAAGAGACGGACGGATCGCCAGGCGCACCAAAGGAGCGTTCGGCGCCGAACCACCCCACGATGGACACCCGGACCGAGAGGTCCGGTGTGCGGACCCCACCGGCGAGACGCGTCGGAAAGGCGTGACGTGACCTACGACCGCGACGAGTGGCGCCGACCCTGGCGTGCCGAGGAGCTCGAGCCGGCCCAGCGGCCCACGACGGCCACGGGGGCGGGTTCGCCGCCGCTGGGCACCTGGGCGCGCCCCGACGGGACCGCCGGTGCGACCCCGGTGGCCGGGGTCGATCCCACGGAGCCGATCGCCCGGTTCCCGCAGCCGCCACCCGAGGGCTGGGACGAGCGGGTGGCCGGTCCGGGCTCACCCGCCGGGTCCGTGCGTCCACCGGACACCACCGGCACGGTGGAGGCGCCGTCGCGACCACCTCGTCGGCGCGGTGGCGTCATGCTCGTGCTCGGCGCGGTCCTCGGGGCCGTGATCGGGACCGCGGGCACGATCGCCGTCGCCGGCCTGACGACCACCGAGCCGACCGAGCCGACCGAGGACGCCGCTGCCGTGGCCGAGCAGCAGGAGTCGGAGGCGGTCCAGGCGCCGTCGATCGAGCCGTTGTCGGAGGGATCGATCGTTCCAGCCGTCGCCGAAGCGGTCACCCCGTCGGTCGTGCGCATCGACGTGCGCGCCGGCGACTCGGAGGAGCCCTTCGGCAGGCAGGGCGGCCTCGGCTCCGGGGTCATCTTCTCCTCCGACGGCTTCGTCCTGACCAACCACCACGTGATCGACGGGGCGGACGACGTCGAGGTGCGGCTGTCCACCGGTGAGGTGCTCGAGGCCTCCGTGGTCGGCAGCGACGAACTCAACGACATCGCCGTGCTCGAGGTCAACGAGGAGGGCCTGCCGGCCGTCAACCTGCGGCCGGACGACGAGCCGATCCAGGTCGGCGAGACCGTGGTGGCGATCGGTTCGCCGTTCGGGCTGGACGCGTCGGTGTCGGCCGGGATCGTCTCCGCGCTCGACCGCGAGATCGACCTGCCGCCGGAGGAGGGCACCGTCGACGTGATCCCCGGTGTGATCCAGACCGATGCGGCGATCAACCCGGGCAACTCCGGCGGCGCGCTGGTCGATGCGCAGGGTCGGCTGATCGGCATCAACACCGCCATCCTTTCGCGCAGCGGTGCCAGCCAGGGGGTCGGCTTCGCGGTTTCCGCCGACCAGGCGGTCCGAAGCGCGGAGCAGCTGATCGAGCAGGGCTTCGTCCGCCAGCCCCTGCTGGGCATCGCCGGGACGGACGTGGACTCCGAGCTCGCCGAGCAGTTCGATCTGCCGGCAAGCCAGGGTGCGGTCGTGCAGGACGTCCAGGAGGGCACCGGCGCGGCGGAGGCCGACATCCGGGTCGGCGACATCATCATCGAGGCCGACGGTGAGACGCTGGCGACGATGTCGGAGCTGGTCGCTGCCGTCCGCAAACTCGATCCCGGGGACACCATCGAGCTGGAGATCGTCCGTGAAGGGGAACGCCTGACCGTCGAGGTGGACATCGGGGAGCGTCCGCGCAACGACACCTGAGCCCCACCGGCAGGGCGTGATCCCGCCCGCCGCCCCCGACCGCGGCTCGGGCCAACCGGGCCGCGGACGGGTCGCCGGGTGTGCCGTGAGGGCTACCCTCGCCCACCAGGAGACCTTCGAAGGAGGCGGGCGGTGCCAGGGTTACAGGAGTGGCTGATCATCGCCGTCCTGGCCCTGGTCGTGTTCGGTCCGGACCGCCTCCCCGAGCTCGCCCGGACCGCCGGTCGGATGCTGGCCCGGGTGCGTTCGGAGACGCAACGCAACGTCGACGAACTCAAGCGCATGAGCGAGGTGCAGGAGCTGCGGGCGGAGCTGCGCGGCCTCGAGCGCGAGTTCCGTGACACCGCTGGTGAGGTCCGATCGAGCGCCGACATCCGCGGTCCCGCGGGGAAGGCGTCATCGCGGGCGAGCGGTGCAGCCACGTCCGAGCGGGACCCGGCGCTCGTGGAGCGCACCTCGCCGCCGCCGACGGATCCGGAGGCGACCTAGTGCCGGTCCGACGAGCGGACCTGGTCGCCGGGGCCGCGATCGTCGCCGCCTACCTCGGTGTCCGCAGCGGCCGGACCGACCGGGTGGATGCGGCGTTGGCCCGCGCGGTCGGCGGCCGCGTCCCCCCACGGGTCGACCGGACCATCGCCGCCGTCACCGACGTCGGCTCGGTGTACGGCGCCAGCGGGATCGCCGCGGCGTTGGCCGCGACCGGCCGCCGAGAGGTGGCCGTCGAGGTGGCGCT
>SKJX01000193.1 GCA_007121785.1 Nitriliruptoraceae bacterium | reverse complement strand
CCGACCAGCCGGCGCACGATCTAGCCGTAGGACTCAAGGTCCTGGCTGACACAGTGCTGACCAGCTGGCGGCTCCAGACCATCCTGCATGAACACCGGACGGTCGACACCCATTAGGCTGGCGGGCCCGAGCCGATCGACCGGGGGACCCGTGACCACGCGAACACCGATGAAGCGGGTGCTGCTCAAGCTCTCCGGCGAGGCATTCTCGGATCCGGAGGTCAAGGGCGGCATCGACCCGAAGATCGTCGCGCAGGTGGCGCGGGAGATCGGCGAACTGAAGGCCGCGGACGGTACCGAGATCGGCGTGGTCGTCGGGGGCGGCAACATCTTCCGGGGGAACTCGCCCGCGGCGGCCGGCATGGACCGCTCGAGCGCGGACCACATGGGGATGCTGGCCACCGTGATGAACGCGTTGGCGCTCCAGGACGCGATCGAGAAGGTCGGCGTGGACACCCGGGTACAGACGGCGGTGGACATGTCCGCGCTCGCCGAGCCCTACATCCGTCGGCGCGCCGTCCGCCACCTCGAGAAGGGACGGGTGGTCATCTTCGCCGCCGGTCTCGGGGCGCCGTACTTCACCACCGACACCACGGCCGCACAACGGGCGCTGGAGATCGACGCGGACGCGATCCTCAAGGGCACCCAGGTCGACGGTGTCTACGATGCCGATCCGCGCACGCATCCGGATGCCACCCGGTACGAGGAGCTGGACTTCCTCTCCGCGATCAACCAGCGCCTCGGCGTGATGGACGCGACCGCGATCTCGCTGTGCATGGACAACGATCTGCCGATCGTGGTCTTCGAGCTGCTGCGTAGCGGCAACATCATGCGGGTGGTGCGTGGCGAGGCCGTCGGCACCCTCGTCCACGCGCCCGACCCGACCGACGACTGACCGGAGGACCTCGATGAGTCTCGATCAGATCCAGCGTGACGCTGGCCACCGCATGGCGCAGGCTGTGGAGAAGGTCGGGGAGGACTTCGCCTCGATCCGGACCGGGCGCGCGAACCCCCAGCTACTCAACCGCGTGACGGTGGAGTACTACGGCCAACCGACGCCGCTGCAGCAGCTGGCCAACTTCTCCGTGCCCGAGCCGCGCATCCTGATCGTCAACCCCTTCGACAAGAGCTCGGTCGACCAGATCGAGAAGGCCATCCGCGACTCCGGCCTCGGGCTGAACCCCTCCAACGACGGCGGGACGATCCGCTGCGTCTTCCCCGAACTCACGGAGGAGCGCCGTAAGGAGTACATCAAGCTCGCCAAGCAGGCCGCCGAGGACGGCAAGGTCGCCATCCGCAACGTCCGTCGGAGCGCACGCGACGCCATGCAGAAGCTCGAGGACGACGGCGAGGTCGGCAAGGACGAGCACGAGCGAGCGACGAAGCGACTCGAGGAGACCACCGCCAAGCACGTCGCGCAGATCGACCACGCGCTCGAGGCGAAGGAGCAGGAGCTCCTGGAGGTCTGAGCGGTCCGTCGCCGGCCGGTGGCAGGGCACGACAGGGACCAGCCATGCCGTCGGGACGGGGCGATGGGAGAGGGCGGGGCGCTGCCTGAGGAGACGCCATGACCGGGGACGATGGGGCTGACGACGCGATTGGCATGGTGGGTGGTCGCAACCTGCCCATCGCGATCGTCGTCGGTGTCGTCCTCGCCGGGCTGTTCCTGGCCAGTCTGTTCTGGCGGGCCGAGGCGTTCGCCGCGGTGGTCATCGGGTTCGCGGTGGTCGCGCTGGTCGAGGTTGCACGGATCGTGCGGCCGGTCGGGATCCGGCTGTTGACCCCCGTGTTGGTCGTCAGCGCCATCGCGGCCAGCGTGGGCGCCTTCACGGCCGGCCCGTCGGGCCAGTTGGTCGGGGTCGCCATCATCGTCGGCGGGGGCGCGCTCGCCCTGCTGGCTGACCGCGACCGGCGTGACGTCGTCCGCACGATCGGGGCGACCAGCTTCTTCGGCCTCTGGGTCGCGATCCTCGCGTCGTACGCCGTGCTGCTCGTCGACCGCGACGACGGGCCGGTCGTCGTCCTGGCTGTGGTGGGCGCGGTAATCGTGGCCGACATCGGTGGGTACGCGTTCGGGGTGCCGTTCGGTCGCCACAAGGTGGCGCCGAGCGTGAGCCCGAACAAGTCGTGGGAGGGGTTGATCGGTGGGCTGCTCGTGGCGGCGGCGCTCGCGGCAGCCGTCCTGCCGCGGGTCGGCGACACCTTCGACCCGCTGTCCGCGGCGGTCCTCGCCGTCCTGTGTGGCCTGGCCGCGTTCCTCGGGGATCTGTTCGAGTCCATGGTCAAGCGCGACCTGGGGGTGAAGGACCTGGGGGGGCTGCTCCCCGGGCACGGCGGGGTGCTCGACCGCGTCGATGGCATCCTGTTCGCGCTGCCGGTCGGCTACTACGCCATGGCGTTGGTGACGTGAGCCGGTGCTCGTCCACGATGCCCCCGTGGTCCGGTTCCCGTCAACGGTGACCGCCCGGCGGTCGCAGGGCTGGCCGGCGGTCACCGCACGGTGTCCGTGCGGGTCGGCCTGCGCGGACGGGTCAGCCACCTACCATCGTGCGGCCCGCGCGACGCAAGGGTGCTCGCCCGTCGTCGTCACCGCCGACGGCCGCCACCTGACCACCACGCACCACCGAGCAGTCGAGGACCCGTGACCACCGACGTGCAGCCAGACGCGATCGATCCGTACTCCCTCGACCACGAGGGGGTCGCCGCGCTGGTGGCCGAGTTCGGTGAGCCGAGCTACCGGGCCGATCAGTTGTGGTCGTGGCTGGTCCGCGGCGTCGATGACCCGGCGGAGATGACCAACCTGCCCAAGGCACTGCGGGCGCAGCTCGAGGAACGCTTCGCGCCGAGCCGACCGGAGCTCATCGCGCACTCGGTCGCCGACGACGGTCACACTCACAAGTTGCTGCTGCGCTTCGCTGACGGTGAGGCGATCGAGACCGTGCTGATGCTCTACCCGCGGCGCGCCACGGTCTGCATCTCCACCCAGGCCGGGTGTGCGATGGGCTGCCCGTTCTGCGCGACCGGCCAGGCCGGCTTCCGGCGGCAGTTGACGGCCGGCGAGGTGGTCCGTCAGGTCGTGGTCGCCGATGCGGCGCTGCGCAGCGGCGCGATTGGTGACGAGGACCTGCCGGACGATGCTCCCGACCACGTCACCAACGTCGTCTACATGGGCATGGGCGAGCCCCTCGCCAACGTCCCGGCGACGATCCAGAGCGTCGCGTGGCTCCACGACCCGGAGGGTTTCAACCTCTCGGCCCGCAGCATCACGGTGTCCACGGTCGGGCTCGTGCCCGGGATCCAGAAGCTGCAGGAACTGGGACTGCCGGTGACGCTCGCCGTGTCGCTGCACGCCGCGACGGACGAGCTGCGTGACCACCTGGTGCCCATCAACCGCACCCACCCGCTGCGGGAGCTCGAGGCGGCGGTCCGCGACTACCGGGATGCGACCAACCGTCGCGTGTCGATCGAGTGGTGCCTGATCGGTGACGTCAACGACGACGACCGCCAGGCGGACGAGCTCGGCCGCATCGCGCGCCGGTGGCGCTCACACGTCAACGTGATCCCCATGAACCCCACGCCCGGTGTCCAGTGGCGCGAACCCACCGCCGAGCAGCTCAAGCGGTTCGTGGCCCGCGTCCGTGAGCGCGGTGCGGAGGTCACGGTGCGCGACACCCGCGGGCGTGATGCGGACGCCGCCTGCGGGCAGCTGTTGGCGTCCTACGCGCTGGGCGCGGGGAGCCGGCTGCCCGCCGCCGTCGCCGCGGCCGATCGAGTCGACGCGCTCCGCGAGGGCACGGAGCCACGGTCGTGAGCCGGCGGCGGGTCGTCGTCCTCGGGGCGACCGGCTCGATCGGGACGCAGGCGCTGGAGGTCGTCGCCGCGCACCCGGATCGCTTCGAGCTGGTGGGGCTCGCCGCGGGTGGCGACGGGGCAGCGTTGGCGCGGGACGCGTCCGTCCACGGGGTGACGGACGTCGCGCTCGCCGACCCGACCGCCGCGTCACAGCTGCGCGAGGCAGCACCCCACCTCGACGTTCGCGATGGCGTGGCCGGGGTGGCGGAGATCGCCTCGCTGGACGCGGAGCTGGTCGTCAACGGGATCACCGGCGCGGTGGGGCTCGGACCGACCCTGGCGGCACTCGATCGCAGGACGCCGGTCGCGCTGGCCAACAAGGAGAGCCTGATCGTCGGCGGCCCGTTGGTCGTCGCCGCCGCGGAGGCCGCCGGTGGGCGCGAGTCGCACCTGATCCCGACCGACTCGGAGCACTCGGCGTTGGCGCAGTGCCTGCGGGGTGGGGCACGTGCGGAGGTCGCCCGGCTGGTGGTCACCGCCAGCGGCGGCCCCTTCCGTGGCCGGACCCGCGACGAACTGGGCTCGGTCAGCGTCGCGGAGGCGCTGGACCACCCCACCTGGCAGATGGGCCCGGTCGTCACCCTCAACTCCGCCACGCTGATGAACAAGGGGCTCGAGCTGATCGAGGCGCACCTGCTGTTCGACCAACCGTGGGACCGCATCGACGCGGTGGTCCACCCGCAGTCGGTGG
>SKJX01000178.1 GCA_007121785.1 Nitriliruptoraceae bacterium | reverse complement strand
CCCACAAACACCGTCCTTGGCCGCAGAACCGAGGTCAAGGGCGATCGCGGCCCTACGCCGCGAGCTGGGAGGGATTCGAGCCCCCGGCCGTCTGATCCGCAGTCGCATGGCTCTACGCGAACTGAGCGAGCAGAACGTCGTTGAGGCAGTACGCGGTGGGCATCTTTGGGCATGACCGGGCATGGCGTCCGGATCGCCGGATGGCGCTCGGGTCATGGTCGGGACGACGTGCGAGGAGCCAGACAACGGTCACATGAGACGTTCGGCGATCCACAGCACGGGTTCCCCCTAGCTGATCGCTCCCGCAGCAACTCTCTCGATGATGTCGGCGATCTCCTCAACCTCCACATCGTCGGGGCGCTGGGTCCACGCCTCACTGTTGTCCGCCACGAACTCGATCGTGCACAGGCAACCCACCCGCTGGTTGCTGTCTGGCAACGGACGGTTGCCGATCACCCGGGTGGTGGGGACCACGGTGGAAGGTCGGGACAATACTCGATGCCACCGAACTCGACGACCGATGCATGACCGCCGGCTCGGCCAACTCCAGACGGCCTGCGCGTGCGAGGAGTTAGATGGGGGTGTCCGGGACCGCTTCGGCGATCAGCAGGGGATCTGCCAGATCACGCTCGCGCCCCAGCATCTGCTGGGGCGAGCTGAGCAAGGATCCTCTGGTCGTCCTCGACCGACTTCCGCAGCCGAGCCCGAAGCTCCACAGCCTGGCGGCGCTCCTCGATCCGCGCGGTGCTCGTCTCACGGATCTCCTCCACGAACACCTCCTTCCCACCACCTGCTCATCGTGCAGCCGGCCCGCGGACCTCAGGATCGACAGCTAGCGGGGTGGGGACGAGGCAGCCTCGGCATGCGATCTGGTGGGGGAAGACTCGACGGACAGCCAGCCGACCAGCATGGATACTGCCTGTGCACGGGTCACCTGGAGATGGGGCCGGAAGGTGCCATCCGGGAATCCCGCGACAGCACCGGCATCCACCGCCCATGCGATCGCTCCCGCATGCGTCCCAGCGACATCGGGGAACGGCGCACCGCTGGTGGTGTCGACTTCCTGATCGAGGTGCGTCGCTGCGCCAGCGAGCATGGTGGCCCACTGGGCCCGGCTGACCTCGTCGTAGGTCCCGAACGAGCCATCCTGGTAGCCACGGACCACCCCAGCGGCGTACAAGATCCCCACCGCAGGCTCGTGCGTCGTACCGGCCACATCGTCAGGCACCGGGGCGGGAGGTGGCAGTTCAACACCTGCCTCGGCCAGAGCAGCCACCACGATGGACGCCGCCGCTCCACGCGACAGCGGGTCACCAGGGCCGAAGGAGCCATCCACCCGACCCTCGACCAAGCCCGCCGCAGCCGCGCAACCCACCGCCGGAGCATGCACCGACGATCCCGCCACATCCGGGAACACGACCGGCGGCACCTCTGAACAGTCCAGCACCGGCCCGACATCGGTGTCTTCGTCCGGACCAGGCGTCGGCGTGTCGTCGTCGAACGGCGGAGACGGAGGTGGAGAGGGGGTCTCCTCAGCCACCTCGAATGCTGGCACAACCACCGACCGGTCACCCGTGAAGGTGCCGAGGCTGGCCATCTGGGTGCGCCCGTCAGCGAACGCAGTCTCGAGCAGCACCCGATCTGCCTGCTGAGTGTCCTGCGGGGAGAGCGCGGCCACCACCTCCCAGTCGCCATCAGCCGGATAGTCGAAGCTGCCCCACCCCTCGATGTCGAACGGCACCACGAATGTCTCACCAAGCGGCGCTCCACTCCACTCCAGCTCGGCCAACAGCGTCCCCGTCTCGTCTACCAACGTTGCGGTCACACCGTCCAGGTCCTCGACGGTGCCATCGAGGATCGCCGCCTCGAGCTCCAGTCCCCGCAGCGTGCCCGTCCCGGTCTCCTCCACGACCCACGCCGCCGACGAGATCGCTCCCGACGCCGGCCGCCCCGCCACCTCCAACTCGACGTCCTCATCATCACCGACGACCCCGAGGTTGTACGCCTGCGCGAGCCCATCGACGGTCACGACCAACCCGTCACCTACGTCCCAATCATCCTCGGAAACGAACGAGAACCGCTCTGCGAGGAACTCACCCTCGGGCGCCACCTCACCCGCCAGCGCACCGTCCGCCCGACCTAGCGAATGCGGCTGGGCATCAACCGGCTCCACCGACCCCGCCACCTCCTCGCCGCTGTCGGCATCGACCACCGAGATTCGCTCCGACGTCACCGACGCACGCATCCAATGGTCGAACTCCACCACCACCTCCGCAGGGCTCACCGCACCCGACGACCACGCCACGACGTCAACCACCTCAGGATCGGCCAGCGACACCAACCCCAGATGCACATCGAAATGCTCCGGCAAGACCCGCAACACCTCACTGCGCACCGGCTCGTACCCGTCCTTCACGGCACGTGTATGCCACCAACCATTCGGCACGTCCCACGCATAACGGCCATCGGCGCCCGTCACCAACGGGTTCGTCTGCCCGAACCACTCGGCGTCCCACGGTGCCCACGACGCCACGTCGTCCGGCGAAGGCGCCTCGGCCGGGTCACCCTCCAGGACGGTCACGGTCGCGCCTTCGATGCGATTCGACTCCACCGCTTCGAACACGTACCCGGCTGGGTCGTAGATCCACACCGGCCGCGCCAACGGGTCGGGTGGGTCATCAGGCGGCAGGATGACGTCCTCGTCGCAATCCGGGTCGTCCATGATGTCGTCGCGTAGGTTCTCGATCCGATCGTCGATCGACTGGTCGAGTTGGTGGTCGAGGACGGCGGCGATGCCGATGATGGCGACACCGCCGAGCCCGCCGGTGCCCGCGGCGACCAGGCCACCCGTCGCCATCAACGACGCCTGCATCACCTGGGCGGCGGCGGCGTCCTGGGCGACACCGTTGAGCTGGTCCAGGAACAGGTCGGTGGGGGCGCCCTCCCCGCACGCCTCTATCATGTCGTCGATGAGGTCACCGAGCTCGTCGTAGACGTCGCCGCCGGACAACGCGCCCAAGACGTCATCGATCGTGCCGCCAGTGGACACAACCTTGTAGGTGGTGTCGAACGCGCGTCGGGGCGCCTGGGCGAGTTGGACCTCGGGTTGCTCGCCGTCCCAGCGCGCGAACGTTGCCTCCGCGTCCCCAGCATGCGCGAGATCCGAGGCCAGGGCCGCCTCCATGACCTCCGCGACCGCCGACTCCATGTCGTCCGCCTCGGGGAGCTCGTCGGCCGGGATCGTCGCGCGCACCTCCCCCTCGAACCCGGCCGGAGTGATCGACCACGAGAAGCTGGTTGCGTAGGCGGGGGTGCCGGTGCGCGCCTCGAAGGCGAGGTCGGCGGCGGTGGGCTGGTAGTCGTCGATCTCGCGCAGCGTCAGCGTGCTCTCGAACTCGACGTCCCACCGGGTGCTGGAGGCCTCGACCGTGAGGGTCTCGTCGTGGTCGCCCTCGTCGATCAGGTCCCCGTTGCCGTTCCCGGTGCCCTGGAAGGTCGCACCTTGCGCGCCAGCGGACTCGGACACCTCGCCGACTTGCATGTCATCGAGCGCGGCAGGCAGACGGTTGCGGACCACACCGGGCGTCAGGAGCGTGTCGACCACCTCGTCAACGGCCAGAGGGGCGGCCTCGGTCTCGTAGTCGACCCGCACCGGTCCGATCTCGGCCACGACGATGTCGATGCTCGCGAGGAAGGTGTCGCCCTCCCGGTGCATGGGTTGCTCGTTCCCGCCGATCGCCGCGACCGGGTCCACGACGCGGTCCGGGTCGTCGAACTCCGCTTCGATGATCACCGGGGTCCTGGGCACGCGGGTGAAGGGGAATCGGGCGACCCCGTCGCGCGGGTCGAACTCCTCGCGCGGCCCCCGTCTTTGATCGACCGCCACCCGAACCGGCACCGGCGCGTCCCCGTCGTAGACGACCGTCCGCTCGTCCGACACGAGCCCCTGCTCCTCGACGCGGGCGTGCAGGACGTGGCGGTGGCGGGGACCACGCTTGACCAGTTCAGCCTGCGCGTGCCAGATCCCGCCGGGCGTCGCCGTCGTCTCCGCCACCAGCGTGGCGCCGTCGCGGATGCGCACCGTCTCTCCAGCCGGCGCGCGCCCGCTGAGCGCGACGTCGTGCTCGGCGACGGTCCGGGGTGCGTCGATGCTCACGCCCGCCACCCTTGCGACCGCGGCGCCGAGCGGCTCGTCGCGCTGCTCGCCGCCCGCCGTGTAGCGGACCCCCACGCTGGGACCCAGCGTGCCTCCCATCTCGGCCTCGTCGTCCACCGAGAGGGCGTAGCGCACGATCCCCGCGTCGCCAGGGTCCAGATCGCCGACCGTGAGCAGGTACGACGAGCCCTCCTGCTCGAGGTCCGCGATCGCCACCTCCTCGCCGTCGAGGGTCACGCCGGAAGACACCATGGACGCGCCGTCCGGCACGTCGAGCACCAGGACCACGTCGTCGGCGCCCTCGTCGTCCGCGAGCACGTACTCGCCCCGCACGGTCACCCGTTCGCCGGGCCGCACCTCCGAGGCGGACAGGCTCACTGCGCCGCCCTGCGCGAACGGCCCGGGCTCGACGAGGTAGAGGCGACCGACGTCGACGAGGTCGCCCTCCGCGACCTCCACCCGCACGGGCGGTGCGGACACCCCGTGCGCGCTGAACTCCAGCTGGTACTCCCCGGCTCCCGGCAGCGGGACGGTGGCCTCCGGGCCGAAATAGGCGGGCTGGGCCTTCGTGACGAGCCCGTCCTCGGTGACCCGCCGCACGCGGACCGCCCACCTGTCCGCCCAGAGTTCGCCGTCACCGTCCAGCAGTTCGGCATCCACCGCTGCGGGCTGCCTGAGCACGAGCTCCGCGACACCCAGCCCGTCCCCGCTGAAGTCGACCTCGGCGCAGTCGCTCGACAGATCCGCCTCGCGGCCGTCGGCGCACACCTCGACGGTCTCGCCGGGCGCTCCCGGGTGCCGCTGGGGGTTCCCGCGGGACCTCCGGCCGTTGACGGTCGGGTACAAGTGGACGGTGGTGCGCCAGTCGAGGTGGAGCGGCCCTTCGACCTGCTGCCCGGCGTACTGCGTGTACATGAGAATCTCGAAGTCGTACTGCTCCGTGGCGTCCAGCGTCAGATCCAGCGTCTCGGTGACGCCGTCGGCCACGGCAACTGCCGCGTCTGTGGACACCCGCCCCTGCGTGGCCTCGACGTCGGCGTCGCCAGCGAGGACGTCGACGGTGTAGGTGCCGTCCTCGTCGGTGCGGGCGCGGTGGGTCCAGTCGCGCCCGTCGACGTCCTGCGTCACGGTGATGTCGACGCCTGACAGCAGCTCGCCGTCGCCGTCGACGACGGAGCCCGCGATCGTGGCCTCGGCAAGGTCGGTCAGGACGAGCACGACCGGCTCGTCGTCGCCGTAGGCGTGGTCGATGTGCTGCTCGACCGCATGCAGCGTGTGGCGCTCGTCGTCGTCACCGACCGCCCTGACCACGTAGTCGCCCTCGGGGACATGGCGGAACAGGCGCTCGCCGTCGTCATCGACGATTCGGAAGCCGACGGTCTCGCCCTGGTCGTCGCGTACGGTCACCCGCGTGTCGACGGCCGGCGCGCCGTCCTCGAACTCGACCCGGGTGGCGAGATCGGGGCGCAGGGTGACCTCGAGGTTCGGGCGGGCCACCTCACCGGGGCCGACGGTGATGCCGTCGGCGCGCCCGACCTCGTAGCCGTCAGGATGCGTGACTCGCGCTTGGTACTCGCGGTCCGGTAGCAGCCTTCCTGCGCGCGCCTCGTTGTCGTCGTCGATGGTGCCGACGTCAGCGGCCGTCCCATCGTGGGAGACCGTCAAGCGACCCCCGTCGAGCGCGTCCCCGGGGGCGTCGAGGCCGACCTCCATCGCCGCTCCCACCGTCAGGTCGGTCGACTCGGTCGCGTCGTCGCACGAGCCGGCGTTGTCGCACAGCTCGGCGGCCACCGTGTCGATGCCGGCGACGCCCTCGGACAGCGTGAACGTGCCTGTGTACGTCCCCGAGCCCGAGTCGACCTCGCTCAGCGCGACGACCTCGTCCGGCGCTTCCGCCAATGTCAGCGTCGCTTCGGCCTGGCGGTGCGGGTCCCCCTCGACGGTGACCGCCAGGGTCCCGCCGAGCTGCGCCACTGCTTCCTCGAGCAGCGGCGCCGACCATCCGATGGAGTCGAGCGAGAGCGAGGGGACGTCGACCGTCGCGCGGTCGGTGTGGGGCTGCTCGGACCCGCCGACGACCTTGCGGACCTCGTAGGTGTAGGTCGTCTCGGCGTCGGGGCCGGCGTCGACGTACTCGGACTCGGTGACCTCGTCGGCGAGCTGCTCGAAGCTGCCGTCGCCCTCGGCCCGGTAGACGGTGTAGGAATCGAGGTCGCTGTCGGTGGCGCCTGCCCAGTCGAGAATCACCTGCCCGGGCTGCGGGGTCGCGGTCAGCGGCACCGTGTCGACGTCGCCGTCGGGCGACGTTGCGACCTCGGTGGTCGGACCGGGGCTGATCGCGCCGAAACCGCCCAACGCCTCGACCGCGACGGTGGAGGTGGTCTCGGGCTCCAGGCCGTCGAGCAGCGCCTCGGTGGTGTCAGCGCCGACGCGCTCGGCCAGTTCGCCGTCGAGGAGCACGCGGTAGCCGGTGACGTCCCCGTCCTCGTCGGGGAGGGCCGCGTCCCATTCGAGGGTCGCGAACGTCGGCCCGACGTCGGGCGCCGACAGCTCCGCGCCGTCGGGCCACTGCGGGCCGTCGAGGTCGATGCGGTGCATATGGGTGGGCGCGTTCCATGCGTCCCGGTGGCGGAACACCACGGTGTCGCCGACGGCCCATGCCGCCTCGTTGGCGCCGGGGAGGCCCTCGATCTCGTCGGGCGCGGCCTGCAGCGTGCCGTCGTCGGTGCCGTCGGTCACCCACAGTTCGCCGGCCGAGTAGACCCAGCTCTTGCCGTCGCCTGGCGCGACCTGGTCCAGGTTGTCCGACAGCGTCTCGCCGTCCACCCGCAGCGGCCCCACCTCGCCGGTCTCGCCGTCGAACGCCCACCAGCCCTCGTCGTCGGGGTCGATGTCGGTGCGAAAGTTGTCGGGGACGTTGACGAGGAGCCGGTACCCGACCGGGGCGATGTCGAACGCGTTGATGCTCCAGTTCATGCGATCGCCGAGCAGGTCGGTGTCCCACACCTCGTCGGTGCCGTCGACGGTGCCGTCGCTCGACCAGAACCGCTCGCCGTCGACGACGAAGTACAGCCGGCCTTCGGCAGGGAACAGCAAAGTGTTGTCGACCTCGGGGTCTTCGGGCGGGACGGTGACCTGGACCGTGCCCGCCAGCGTGCCGTCGGTCGCCCACAGGGCCCGATCGTCGGTGTCCGCCGCGTCGGCCCACCAGAAGACGTGCGTGCCGGTGCGGGCCAGCGCCTCCGAATGCGTGCTGGTGCCGCTGCCGCCCCACAGCTCCAGCGCCGTGCCGTCGGCGCCGAGGCGGCGGACCGCCTGCACGGGCCCATCGGGGTTGGCGTGGACGACGAAGGCGTCGCCGACGCTGGCCACGCCGCCACGGCGGATCCGCTCGTCGAGCGCCTGTGCCGCGCCGCCGGGCGCGTCGTCGTCGAGGAGGAACACCCGGTTGTCCTCGTTCAGGTCGGTGCCGGACGTCCAGGCCGCGAACGCGACCGTGCCGTCGTCAGCGACGACGACCCGCTCGATGCGCGTGACCTCGCCGTCGGGGTCCGGCTCGCCAAGCGCCACGTCGGCGACATCGACGACCCGCTCGGTGCCCTCAGGCGTCCCGTCCGTCCGCCAGATCCCGTCGGCCCGCAAGACCCCCGTGTCGGTGCTTTCCGTGGTGACGTAGGCCACGCCGCCGTCGTCATCGACCGCGTGCGGGTCAAACTCGAAGCGCTCGGCGCCTTCCGGGGTGAGGTCCACGGTGCCCTCGGGCGTCCCGTCGGTGGCCAACAGCGCGTCGTCGTCGGCGAGCAGCGCAAGGTCGCCGAGCGCGACGGCTTCTGTGGCCTCGATCTCGTCGGTGACCAGCGACATCGACTGGTACGGGTCGCCTCCCCCGCCCTCGGACTCCTCGACGCCTTCCTCCGCGGCGAGGGGAACCGGCGGAAGCAGAACGGCAATCAGAGAAACCGCACACACCACCGCCATCATCGAGATGGTCAGCGGCCTATCGCCCAGCATCGGCCGGGCTTTTCGACCTGGGCAACGTCGAGGCGCGGACGAAGCGCGATCCCGGGTATGAGAAGCAGGTCGTGTCTTCACGAGGGTGGCCATCGCCGTTCCTGACTGGTGGCCAGCGTGGTTGTCCCTGATGGCGGGCAGAAGTCCCCCGCCAAGTTGCCCGAGCCACGCGGTTGCCGCGAAGCAAAGCCCATATCCGCGTGTTGGCCAGCCCCAGGCGACACCCTGATGAAGCTGACCATGGATGTCAACACCTTGTGCCCCTACGTGCCGGCGTTGTGTCGCCCGCCAAGATGAAGAGACCTCTAAGGCTGAATCCACCGTTCTGGTTTCGGTGAGGGCAGCAGTGGTTCTTCGGGCGGGAGGCGTGCTCGGGGGTTGAACCTGAGCGTCTCCCCGTGAGTGCCTGGGGCAGGTCTTGTCGCCGCGACGGGATGTCGGGGCATGCTGACGCCCCCGCCGGGGCGGGTGACGGTGACGGGGTCGGTCACATGAGCGAAGGGAGGGCCCGGAGCCGGTGGAGGGTGTCTTGGAACACGTACTGCCAGTGCCAGCGGGACGGCAGGTGCAGCGTCCAGTGGCGCGCGCTTCGGGTCAGCCGGCTCGGGATCGAGAGCAGCCGCCGGCGGAAGGTCTTGGCGTTGGCCAGCCGTGACGCCTCGGGGGTGCCGAGCAGTTGGGTCCAGCGGATCAGGTTGTGCGCCAGGGTGGCGGCCACCAGCAAGCCGGGACCCGGCTCGAGCGGGCCGTACTCAACGCCGTGGTCAACCAGATGGTGTCCGCCGGCGTCGTCGAAGGTGGCACGATCCTGTAGTTGCGGGTTGAACCGCGACTGGAACGGCTTCGCTGACCCTTTCAGGCTGGGCCTGATGGCCGTCGCGACGCCAGACGGTGGCATCTGGGATCGGGTCGCCTGGTTGGCGTGCTTCGAGTACTCCGAGTTGCCAAGCTCACGGTGGGCGCCGCCCATAGGTGCTACCGGTGCGCCTCGTCAGCGCACGCGCGCGGTGCGGCCCTTGAAACTCGCAGCCCACAGGTCCCTGCTGTTCCGCGTCTGGGCTCAGCGCCGCTCGACGGTCCGGTGCCAGCGCGGTCACATCGGCTGGTCGAGGCTGGCCGTCCTGTGGCTGGCGGGAGACCGGTCGCGAAGGGTGCGGACGGGCCGTCGCGGATCAGTCCGGTTGGTAGATCGCCAGTTCGTTCCCTCCGGGGTCGAGGAACTGAAACCGGCGCCCACCGGGGAAGCTGAAGGGTTCGCGGGTGATCCGGCCACCGGCCGCGATGACCGTGCCGTGGGCTCGCTCGAGGTCATCGGTCTCGAAGGTGGGAAGCGGAGCCGCCGGCTCGGTGCCTGCAGCGAGACCGATCTCGACCGGGCCACCTTCGACCGCGGCGTAGGCGTCGCCGTAGTCGGTGAAGGAGAAGCCCAGGGCCTGTTCGTAGAACGACCGGGACGCTGCCAGATCGGGCGCGGACAGCTCCATGTAGTTCGGGGTGATCACCATCGTCTCCTCGATGCGAGCGACGTCGGACGGTAGCCACGGGCAGGTGATGGCGTCCGGCTGCCCGCGGGGTCACGGCAGGTGGTGCGTCAGCGTGCTGCACGAGCGGCCAGGACACGATCGCGATCGTGTTCGGGCAAGGGTTTGATGGCCTCTCGGACGGTGAGCCCAGCCGCCCGGTGCGCGCGTGGCTCAAGCCAGTCCACAACCAGCTGTGGTCGTCGCTTGGCGGTCTCCCGCAGGACCCAGCCGATCGCCTTGCGCACGACGAACTCGCGCTCCTCGAGCATCCCATCGGCGAGCTCCGCGAACCAGTCCCAACTCCCCTCGCCACGTCGCAACGCCGGCAGGTGTGCCAGCAGGGCGGCACGCCGCACCCAATGGTCCTCATCGTCGGCCCACCGACACCTTACGCCAGCCCCGTTACGGACACACGCCGCGAGGACCGAATCGACGTAGCCGGATCGGACACGGACGGCTGCGGATGCGCGCCCGAGCTGGCTGCCGGACGTGCGAGTGTCACGGTGATCTTGATCGCCCACTCGTGCAGCCGAGCCCGTGTCAGGTGCGGGCTGGCTTCGGAGGCTCTCGCTGGCACAATGGCATGGGGAGCATGTCGGTCAACCGAGAGACGCTGGCGTGGCGCACGAGGCGAAGGCTTCATTGCAGCCCTCAGCGGCCGACCGGGTGGGGATTGGCCGCTGGGTGCGCGACCTTCGCGCCACGTCCGCGGTCGACATCGACGAGGTGGGGGGCAAGGCGGCCGGACTGATGTGGCTGGTTGATGCGGGCCTGCCCGTGCCCGAGGGTTTCGTGGTGCTGGCTGGGGCCTACCGGCGGTTCGTTGAGGCCAATGGGCTGCAGCCAGAGATCGACGTGGCGCTCGACGCCGAAGCCGCCGATGACCCCGGATCGCGATCGTCCGCTGTCGGAGGTGGACGTGCGGCTGCGCTGGCGCAGCGTTTCGTGGCCGAGGCGATGCCCGACGAGGTGGCCGTCGAGATTCGCGATGCGTACGCCACGCTCGGGCGCCCGACGATGGCGGTGCGCTCCTCGTCGGTCAACGAGGACCTCGCGGGGGCGAGCTTCGCCGGCCAATACGCGAGTTTCCTCAACGTTGGCGACGAGGACGCGCTGTTGGTGGCGGTGGCGCGCTGCTGGGAGTCGGCGTGGGGCCCGCGGGTGGCGGCCTACCGCGCCGCCCAGGGCGTGGTCGGCGACGTCGATCATGCGGTGGTGGTGCAGCGCCAGGTCGACGCCGATCGCGCCGGCGTGGCCTTCGGTGCTGATCCGGTCAGCGGTCGTCGGGACCGGGTGCGGATCAACGGGGCGTGGGGGCTGGGGCAGGCGGTGGTCGACGGGGCGGTCACCCCTGACGAGTGGCTGGTCGATCCCGACGACGGGGAGGTCGTCGAGCGGTCGATCGCCGACAAGGCGGTGTGGACGGTGCCCGCCGACGAGGGCATCAGCACCGTGGACGCGCCTACCGAGCAGCGCGAGCGGCCGAGCCTCACCGATGAGGAGGTCGTCGAGCTCGCCCGGCTGGCACGACGCGCCGAGGCGGTCTTCGGGGCGCCCCAGGACCTGGAGTGGGTGGTTGAGGACGGCCGCCTGCTGCTGGTGCAGTCGCGTCCGCTGACCACGTTGTTCCCGCTGCCCGAGCCGCTACCCGAGCCCGGGGAGGGCGTACGGCTGTACCTGTCCTTGAACCGTGTGGCCCAGGGGTTCGTCGAGCCGATGACTCCGATGGGCAACGAGATCTGGCGGCTGTTCTTCGCCGCGCTCGGCCGTCTGGCACGGGGTGAGCGGCGCTCGCCGCTGTACCCGAAGATCCACCGGGTCGCGGCCGGCCGGGTCTACCTCGACTTCACCGGTCTGCTGCGGCGGCCTCGGGTCCGCAAGCCCCTGCTGGAGTTCGTGGGTGAGAAGGATCCGCCTGCGGCGCGGGCGCTCGCCGAGCTCGTCGAGCGCGAGCAGCTGTCACGCGGACGCCGCGAAGGCCCCTTCCCCTGGCGGCTGGCGACGTTCATGCCGGGGCTGCTGGCCCGCCTCGCCCTGGCGGCAGTCCTGCCCCAGCTCGCCGCCACCCGCGGCTCGGCGCTGGCCGACAGCGAGGTGGTGCGCCTGGAACGGGAGGCGGCCGGCTTGAGCGGCGTGGCGCAACGGCTCGAGTGGCTCGAACGCGAGACGATGGTGCCCACGCTGGTCTTCGTACGCCAGGCCGGCTGGTACGGGCTGGCGGCGCCGACCGCCCAGGTCGCCGAGCAGGGTCTGGCCGAGCATGTGGACACCGGCGACGCCGTCGCGGCAGTCCACCATGCCCCACCGCACAACCCGACCGCGGAGATGGGCCGCGACCTGCTCGAGGCCGCTGCCCGGATGCGCGACACCGGCGGCGAGGCGAGCACCGACCATGTCGCCGTGGCGTGGTTCCTCGACCGCTACGGACACCGGACCGTGCGTGAGATCGACGTCGGGCTGCCGCGCTGGCGCGAGGATCCCAGCCCGGTGCTCGGCTGGATCGGCGAGACGGCCGCCGACCCGACCCTCGACCGGCGTCTCGCCGACGCGCGCGACGCGGTCGCCGCCGCCGACCACCGCGCGGCCAAGATCCTGGCGCGTGTACCCGGCCGGCTGCGCCGGGCCCGCATCGGCTGGCACCTGCGGCGGGCTCGCACGCTCATCGGGATGCGCGAGCGCCCGAAGTTCGACGAGGCCCGCTGCATCGAGGTCTACCGCCGCGTACTGCTCGACGTCGGCGAGGAACTCCACGCGGCGGGCCACCTCGATGACGCCGATGACGTCATGTTCGTCACCCTCGCCGACATCCGCGGCGACGGTGACCTGCGCGACGTCGCGGAGGCCAACCGGCGGGCCCACGAGGCCGAGATGCAGCGCACCTCCATCCCTCGGGTGATGACCAGCACCGGCGAGGCGATCTACGCCGTTACTCGCACGGACGACGACACCGACCTGCTCACCGGCGTCGCCGCCTCGCCGGGCGTGGTGGAGGGCACCGTCCGGATCGTGACCGAACCCGACGCCGGCGCGCTCGAACCAGGCGAGATCCTCGTGACCCACAGCACCGACCCGCTGTGGACCCCGATCATGCTGCGGGCGGGCGGCCTGGTCATGGAGACCGGCGGGCCACTGATGCACGGCGCCATCGTCGCCCGCGAGCAGGGCATCCCGGCCGTGGCCGGCCTCGAGGGCATCACCAACCGGCTCGTCGACGGCGATCGGGTCCGCGTCGACGGTGGGGCCGGCAGCGTCACCGTCCTGTGAGCATCGGGGCTGCCATCAGCCCTGACTCCGACCGAGCGCTCAGCCGGACCGCACGCCGTGAACGACGCAGCAAGGGCACGTACGTCGCCAGGCATGGCGCCAACGGGCCGAGGTCAGCGACTGCTGCCGTTCCATCCCACGCCTGGCGAGCACCCATCGGTGGTGCTGCACAGGCCCTGGGGGTGCGCATCGGGTCGTTCGTCCCAACGCCACCGTTCCTCGTTCTACGACGACTCCCTCGCTCGCAGCCCGCAGGACCATGATCGGAAGCGGCCACGGCTTTGCGCCCCAAGGACTGCTGTCGGTCAGGAGTCCGAGCACCTACGGCTGCGGTTGCCGCCCCGGGCAACGACGGAGAACGGGCGGTCTGCTCTCCCGGGTCGCCGAGCGGTGCCGCCCGGCTCGCTACCGTCGTCCGGCGGCTCGGGGCAGCACCCGATGCTCCCCTCGCACATCGGGAGCGCGCCCCCGAGCGCTCACCCCAGGGACCCGCCGTGACATCTGCGCCGACATGGACCAACGTCCGCACGCTCGCGGTCCTGGCCCTGTTCGCGGTACTCCTCGCCGCCTGTACCACCGGCGGTGAGGTCACCGGCGGTGAGGCGCCCGACGGTGCGGTGTCCGAGTCGGACGAGCCGGGTCTCACCTTCGACGGCCCCGACGAGGGCGCGCTGATCAACGCCGAGGAGCTCGACCAGCTGTCGTTCGCGGTGAACGCGCCGGGCGACGCCGACGCGGTCGCCGACCTGGTCCTGCGGCTCGACGGCAGCGTCGTCACCGCCGAGGCCGAGGTCACCGACGACACGCTGACCTACGCCCCGGACACGCTGCCGGATGGTCAGCGCGAGGTGGCCGTCGCTGAGACGGTCGGGGAAGGCGAGGGATCCAGGGTCGAAGGCGAAGCCGGTGAGGGCGAAGGGGAGCCCGAGGTGCTGCACACCTGGCGCTTCGAGGTCAGGGCCGAGCCGCCCTCGCTGGAGCTGAGCTCGCCCGTCGGGCCACTGGTGGCAGGCGAGCCCGTCACCGTGGCCGGTGTGACCGAACCCGAGGCGACGGTCGCGGTCGGCGCACAGGAGGCCATCGCCGACGCTGACGGCGACTTCGAGTTCGACCTCGACGAGGCCGGGGAGCTCGAGGAGCTCGATGGCGAGCTGACCGTGACGGTCACCGACGTCGCCGGCAACACCACCGAGTCGGTGGCGTCCTTCGCGGTCGTGGCCTCGCGGGTAGAGGTCGACGAGATCCGTACCGTGCATGCGACCTTCTGGGCCTGGGCGACCCCGGACCTGCGCGAGCCGATCGTGGAGATGATCGACGACGGGCGGATCAACGCGCTGCAGCTCGACCTCAAGGACGAGGGCGGCCACATCGGCTACGACTCCGAGGTGGAGCTCGCCCGGCAGATCGGCGCGGGGATCGGGCCGCTGGATCTCGAGCAGGCGGTAGCGGACCTGCACGAGCGTGACGTCGCGGTGGTCGGCCGGATCGTCGCGTTCGCTGACCCGGCGCTGGCCTCTTGGGCCTGGGAAAACGATCGTCGCGACCTGGTCATCCAGGACAACGATGGCAACGACTTCTACCGCGGCTCCTACGCCGGGTTCTCGAACTACACCCACGAGGACGTCATCGCCTACAACCTCGACCTCGCCGAGGAGGCCGCCAAGGCGGGTGTCGACCACATCCTGTGGGACTACATCCGGCGACCGGAGGGCATGGACAACTACACGGTGCCGGGCCTGGAGACCACCCCCGAGGAGGCGATCGTGGAGTTCACCCGGCTGGCCGACGAGCGCCTCGCACCCTACGGCGTCCAGCACGGCGCGTCGGTGTACGGCATCGCCGCGGATCGTCCGGAGCAGATCGGCCAGGACATCCCAGCGATGTCCCAGCACCTCGACTACGTGGCGCCGATGCTCTACCCGTCGCACTGGGGCCCCGGCGAGTACGACGTCGCCGACCCCAACCGGCAGCCCTACGACATCATCCGCGCCACCCTCGAGGTCTGGCAGGAGGCCACCGCCGATGGCCGGGCGCGCATCGTGCCGTGGTTCGAGGACACTCCCTACCGGGCATGGGACCGGCCCCACCAGATCCGCGAGCAGATCCGGGCCGCCGAGGACCACGGCATCGACGAGTGGCTGATGTGGAACCCGGGCTCGACGTTCACGCCCTCGGCCTACGAACGCCGCGACTGACTTCCCGAACTCGTCGAGCAGCCGAGGCAGGCCCCGTCCTCGGGGCAGCCACATCCGGTCGCGGCGGCCTCCTCCTGCGGTGGGCCACCGGCCACCTCACGACCGCCACCGGCAGTGCGGCCCGCTCACCGGCCGGCTCGCGAGCAGCGTCGCGGCCGGGGGAGCGTCCTAGGGGTTCGTGGGGAACTTCCCACGGGTTTGTGGGCGAGGGGGGACT
>SKJX01000004.1 GCA_007121785.1 Nitriliruptoraceae bacterium | reverse complement strand
TTCCTCGGGGCCGGGCAGCTCGTCGGTGTCGGCACCGTCGAGGGCGAGGGTGGCGCGGACGACCTCGTCCGTTCTCGCGTCCACCAGGCCGGTCCGGCGCTCCGGCGTGACGGCGGCGAGCGCCGCAGCGAGACGCTCCACCTCGGCGACCAACTCGACCAGGTGGGTGCTGCGGCTGAACGCCGGGGGAGGGGCGGCCGTCAACGCCACGGCGGCCGGAGCGAGCGCGCCGCCAGCGAGGCGATGCGGCCGTGCCGGCGGCCCAGGAGGTAGGTGGCGGTGGCCAGGGCGGCCGCGCCGCTGGCTGCGGTGGTCGACTTGACCACCTGCTTGGTGCGGCGCGAGAACTCCACCGTCGGCCAGCCGCGCTGGTGGGCGACCGTCTCCAGGGGGCTATCGGGGTTGACCGCGACCGGGTGGCCGACCAGTTCCATCATCGGCAGGTCGGACGCGGAGTCGCTGTAGGCGAACGACAGGCGCAGGTCGTAGCCGCGTTCGGCGGCGAGCTTCTCGATCGCCTCGACCTTGCCGTGGCCGTACACGAAGGGACCGTCGAGCCGGCCGGTGTAACGACCGTCGACGACCTCCGAGGTGGTGGCGATCGCCCCCTCCATCCCCAGGGCGGTCGACAGCGGTTCGACCATCTCGATCGGCGAGGCGGACACGATCCAGCAGTCGCGGCCGGCCTCGTGGTGCATGTCGATGAGGCTGCGCGACTCCGGCCGGACCCGCTCGAGGATGCGGGGGACGATCTCCTCGTTGAGGTTGATCAGATCCTGCTGCGGGTGGCCCTCGACCGCGTGGAGGATGCGGTCGCGGACGGCTTCGGAGCTCTCGTCGGTCGCCCCGAACAGCTTGAAGGACAACGCCTTCATCCCGTCGCTGAGCAGGTCGCGCAGCGGGATCATGTCGTTGCGCCACGCGGCGAGTCCGAAGTAGAACGCGGACGAGCCGCTGATCAGCGTCCGGTCGAGGTCGAAGAAGGCGGCGGCGGACGCATCGGCCATGTCTCGGATCCCTCGAAGCGGAGGCGGTGTCCCGTCGAGGCTAATGGGTCTGCATCTCCGTGGGGCACGGTGCGCGACCGCATGCGCGATCCCCAGCGACGGTGACCGGGGCGCCCCCTTCCCCGAAGGGCGCCACGACCATCCGTCACTGGGGATCTCGCAGCGCACCGTAGAGGGGGCCCCTGGGGGTGTCGACCGAGTCATCCACAGGCCCTGTTGATGGAGCGCGCTTGCGTGTGGACGAGGTGTGGACCGTCTCCGGCCGCGTCGCGACGACCTGGCACGCTCGCGGCGCATCGTCGCTGGTGGGGCGGGCCTGACCGTCACCACGTGCTCCACAGGCCGTCCACATGCTGTGGAGGAACTGGATCCGGTGCTTGCGAACGTGGCCGTGCGAGGCTCGCACGAGCCACCATCGGGTCGAGCACCGGGGCGCTGGGTCTGCTACCCGCCACACCCGCATCACCTGCACCATGGGGCCCCTCGTCGCCCAACGGCCGACCGGTGAGCCCAACCGCACCACCGGCACCAGCCGCGTCGCGGCGAGCCCGACCGCACCACCGGCGCCAGCCACCGTGCGCCGGACCCGACCACCACCGTCCACCCGAGCCGCCACCGCGGCGCGCCAGCATCGACGACCCGGAGCCGACGTGACCGACCGCCGACCCCGGCGCCCCACGCGGGCCGCCCCGACCGAGCCGGAACGACGTCCAGCGACGGCCGGCCGGCCCCCGCTGGAGGTCCACCGCAGCCCCCGCCGGACCCGGACCAGCCAGGCGTCGTTCCGCGACGGTCGGCTCGTCGTCCGACTCCCTCACGGGCTGTCGGGGGACGAGGAGGAGCGGATCATCGCCGACCTGGTCGGCAAGGTCGTCCGGCGTCGCCACGTGGCGGACCGCGGTGGGGATGCAGCGTTGGAGGCACGCGCCCACCGGCTGGCGGACCGCTACCTCGACGGCGTCCGCCCGACCTCGGTGACCTGGTCGAGCCGGATGCGCCACCGCAACGGTTCGTGCTCGATGCCTGAGGGGCGGATCCGTATCAGCGATTCCCTGGCGGGCTACCCGGAGTACGTCCTGGACTTCGTGCTGGTGCACGAGCTGGCGCACCTGCAGGTGGCCGACCACTCACCCGCGTTCCACGCGTTGCTCGAGCGCTACCCGTGGGCGGAGCGGGCACGCGGCTTCCTCGAGGGGGTCGTCGCCGGTGAGCTCGCCGCTGCCACCCCGTCGGAGCAGTTCGCGCCGTCGGAGACCACCGCCCCGGACGACCCGGACCGCTGGGCGATCTAGCCGGACCGGGGGTCGTCGTCGTCGCTACTGGTGTCGTCCTCGCTGGTGTCGTCCTCGCTGGTGTCGCCCTCGCCGCTGGCGTGATCCTCGATGCTGGCGTCGCCCGGCTCGTCCTCGGCCCGGCCGTGCGCGGACATCCGCTCGTCGGCGCTGGCCTCGCGGGGCGCCTCCCCGAGGTCGCCGCCCAGCAGGCTGGCGATGTCGTCGGGGATGTCCGGATCGTCGGCGACCCGGGCCAGCCAGCTCGACGGGTCCTGTAGTTCGTCGCCATCCGGCAGGTTCTCCGGGTGGGCCAGCGCCCGGTGCAGCCCTTCGGGTCCGAGCGCGTCCTCGACGGCGACGATGAAGGCCTCGCCGACCGACTCGTCCTCGGGCTTGAGGTCGAGACCGAGCAGCGACTCCAGCAGCTCTTCGCCGTCGCCCTTGCTGACGCGCCGGCGCCGGAGCACCTCCTCGATCCGGTCGAGCGAGGGGAGCCGGCCCTGGATGGCGCGGACGACCTCGTGACGTGCCCAGGCGCCCACGAGGCACACCACCCCCTGGAGGCGCCCCAGCACCCGGCGTTGCTCGTCGGTCGGGGTCAGGCGGAAGCTGGCCGCCCGCTCCATCGCCCGTTGCAGCGACTCCGGGTCCTCCGGGTCGACGCCGCCCATGAGCTCGTCGGCGAGCTCCTGCAGCCGGCTGCTGTCGACCACCGTGCCGGACGCGAACCGTGCCACCAACGACGACACGTGCGCTTCGAGCCACGGCACCGCGTGGTAGAGGCGTCGGTGGGCCGCTTCGGTCAGGGCCAGGACGACGGCGACCTCCGTCGGATCGAGGTCGTAGCCCTCGAAGTCGTCGGCGGCGTTGACGGCGAGGTGGTGTGCCTCCTCGCGAGGTGCGGTGGGGATACCCAGGTCGTACTGGCCGAGCAGCTGCCGTGCGAGCTGGCCGATGACCTGTCCGGCCTGCAGCCCCGCGAGCGCTGCCCCCGCAGGCCGGATCATCTCCCCGGGCTCCTGCGAGAGCATCTGTTCGAGCATCTGCTGGAACTCCGGGGGCAGACCCTCGGTGCCGAACATCTCGCCGAGGGCGTCGATCCCTCCCTCCGCGTCGAGCTCCTGGAACTGCTCGCGGGCGAGCGTGACCATCGCGTCGGTCGAGGCCTTCGCGACCGGCTCGACCAGCGGCGCGAGCGCCGTCACCGCGGAGTTGACCCACGCCTGGCGTGAGCCGCACACCAGCCGGCCGGCATCGGGGGCGGCCGGCAGCGGGGTGGCATCCAGCCAGTGTTCGGCGAGGTCGAACGCTTGCTCGGTGCGGCGACGCTCGTCGTCGGTCGCTTCGCGGTCGCCGTCCGCGGCGACCTGGAGCGCCACCTGGGTCGCCAGCTGCCAGTCGACGGGGCCGGATGGTGCCGGTGTGCCGGGCCCGGAGGTCGGCCCGAAACCGGGGACGAAGCCGCCGGATGCGCCGCCCAGCATCTGTCCCAGCTGTTCCTGCGCCTGGCGGAGCGCGTCGGGGCCACCGAGCTGCTCGAGCATCTGACGCAGTTCCGGGGGGAGGTCGGCGAACGGGTCGTTCTCGTCGTCGTCCCCTGGTCGGTCGGGTACGTCGCTCACACTGCCGCCTGTCGTCGTCGCGTCGCTAGCTACCGTACGGTGAGGAGCACGGTCGTGGACGCTCACTGAGTAGAGGGAGCGCAAGGTGCCAGCCATCGCCATCACGGGGGTCGGGGGGCTGCTGGGCCGTCGGCTGGTGACCGAACTCGAGCAGCGACCCGACGTCGAACGCATCGTCGGCATCGATCGGACGTCGCCACAGGGGCTGACCGCCCACAAGCTGGCGTACCGCGAGGTCGACGTCCGCGACCCGGACCTCGCCGAAGTGTTCGCCGGGGTCGACGTGGTCGTCCACCTGGCGTTCCAGATGGATCCGATCCACGACGAAGCCGCGATGCGGTCGATCAACATCGACGGGACCCGCAACGTGGTCACGGCCGCTGAGCTGGCGGGCGTCGGTCACATCGTCTACCCGTCGTCGGTCGTGGCCTACGGCGCCCACCCCGACAACGACGTGCCGTTGACCGAGGACAGCCCGTTGCGGGGCATCCCCGGGTTCAACTACGCGGAACACAAGCGCGAGATCGAGGAGTGGCTCGCCCCCAAGCTCGAGGCACCGCACGACGGCCCCGTCGTGACGGTGCTGCGGTTGGCGGCGTTGCTCGGGCCCGGCGTGGACAACTTCATCACCCGCACGTTCGAAGCACCCCGGCTGCCGGCCATCAAGGGACACCGCCCGCCGCTGCAGTTTCTCCACCACGAGGACGCGCTCAGCGCCATCCTGCACGTCATCGACCACCGGTTGGCGGGGGCGTACAACGTCGGGTCCGAGGGGTGGCTGTCCTACGAGGAGGTGGCGGGGATCGTCGGCCGCGGTCTCGTGGAACTCCCCGAGGAGGTCGCGTACTCCACGCTCGCACGGCTGTGGTCGCTCGGGATCGGCGAGCAGCCACCCGGGCTGGTGGAGTTGTTCGCACACCCGTGGGTGATGAGCTCGGCCAAGCTGGTCGAGTCCGGCTGGCGCCCGCAGCACACCAACCGGGACGCTCTGGCGACGATGGCGGCCGAGCACGCTCCGTACGTGACTTTGGTCGGTGTGCGCACACGTTGGGCGACCCTCCGATTGATCGGTGCGGTCGGTGCCCTGGCCTCCGCGCTGGTCGGCTGGCGGCTCGTGGCCGCCGCCCGCCGCGCCCAGGAGCGGCGTCGCTGCCGTGGGCAGGACGAGTTGGCGTCGGAGTAGTGGCCGTCGGTCGGTGCGCCCCGTTCGCCGGTCGGTGCGCGCCGTTCGCCGGTCGGTGCGCGAAGGGCTCAAGGCCTCGTCCCGCGGCGCCGATACCGCACGCAAGGCGTCGAGCCGACGTGCCGTGACCGCTCACCGGATGGTGGTGGGCCGCCCGAAGGGGACACCTCGATGGATCACGCGGTGCAGTACCGGGATGCGACCGGCGAGGTCCAGCTCACGGACGTGCCCTCGCTGGACGCGGCGTTGGAACTGGTCGAGCGCCTCCGCAACGCGCAGGGCGTCGCAGAGGTCCGTGTGCTGCGGGAGGTCCCCATCGAGATCCGGACCTACTACCGCGTCGTGGCCGTGGACGGTGACGCTCCGGCAGCTCCCGCTGCTCCCGCTGCGCCCAGCGAGGACGCGGCACCGGCGAGCGCGCCGGTCGAGGTCGTGGCTGGCCCGGCACCCCCGGTCGAGGACGAGGTCGAGGTGGACGAGGCCCCGAACGAGGTGCTGCCGGCGTCGGCTGCCGATCCGGACGAGGGCGAGCCGGTGGTGTCGGGCACGATGATCATGTCGCCGCCGCCCACGACGGGGCTCTCCGAGCGTCGAAGCCGGTTCGGTCGCGGCTGACGGACGGCCGTCGCCCGGTTGCGACGCCCGACGACGGGTCGGGCAGCGGTAGCCTCGGACGCGACGTGGGTCCAGGTCCCACGTCCGGAGGTTCCCCGGGTGCGCCGAACGCTGATGGTCGCTGCGGTCGTGATGCTCGCGGTCGCCGGCGTGTTGTTCGTCCGCGGTGATGTGCCGTGCGAGGCGCTCGGCACCCAGCCGGCCTGCGAGGTGGCCTTGAGCCCCGGCCCGAGCGAGGACACCCTCGAGCTGGTCAGCATCGTCGACACCGACGCGTTCCCGCCCGCGCAGGGACAACTACGCATGACCACGGTCGCGGTCCAGGATGACCTGACCTTCGGGGCGTGGTTGTCCGGCCGGTCCTCGGACGTGATCGACATCGTCCCGCGTGAGCAGATCTACCCGGCCGGCGCGGACCGCGACGAGGTGGCGGAGCTCAACGCCGCCGCGATGGCCGACAGCCAGCTCGTGGCCACCATCACCGCGCTCGAGCGGCTCGGGTTCGAGCTCGACCCCGAGGGTGCGTTGGTCGCCGGTGTGACCGACGATGCGGTCACCGACGAACTGGAGGTCGGTGACGTCATCGTCGCCGTCGATGGGGAGCCGGTCGCGGAGAGCGTCGAGGCGGTCGAGCTCGTCCAGGCCCGTGAGCCGGGTGACGACCTGGTCCTCGAGGTGGAGAACGATGACGGCGGCCGGGAGGTCGCGGTCACGCTCGGTGCGTCACCGGAGGATCCGGACCGCGGCTTCATCGGCGTGCTGCTGACCACCGAGCTCGACCTGCCGGTCGACGTCGACATCGACGCCGGCGTCATCGGGGGACCGTCGGCCGGGATGATGTTCGCGCTGTCGATCGTCGAACTGCTCGAGGAGGGCGACCTCATCGACGGACGGGTCGTCGCGGGCACCGGCACGCTCGATCGCGCCGGGGAGGTCGGTGCCGTCGGTGGCGTGCGCCAGAAGCTCGCTGCGGTGACCGCCGGGATGGACGGCCCCAGCGCCGACGTGTTCCTGGTGCCCCGCGGCAACCTGCCCGAAGCACGGGATGCCAGCGTCAGCGACGACATCCTCGTCGTGCCCGTCGACACCCTCGACGACGCCATCGTCGCGCTGGAGGATCTGGCCGCCGACCGTGAGCCGGCCGAGGCGGAGCTGCTCGCTGCCTCGTAGGCCCGGGCTCGGTGCGGGTCGGGGCCGTCCGACGGTGCCCGACGTGCGCGGTCATCGCGGATGGGTGGCCGTCCGACCATGGTCGTAGGTAACCTCGATGGCACGCGGGCGAGCGGCTGACCTGCTCGCTGATCCGGCGTCGAGCCACGCTCGCTCATCCGACACCGAGCGTCGCCAAGCCCGTCCGACTCCTGACGCCCGTCCGACACCCGTGTTCGTCCGCTCGGTCCGTCCGAGCCGCAACTGAAGGAACATCGTGGGGGACCTCGTCCGCCGTCGACTCGGCACGGTGATCGTGCTGGGACTCCTCGTCGTGCTGTTCAGCGCCAACCGGGTGGCGATGCTCGTCACCGATTTCTGGTGGTTCGACGCCCGCGGCTTCCGCGAGGTGTTCACCACCGTGCTGACCACCCGCGTCCTGCTGGGCGTCGGGTTCGGGCTGCTGCTCGCCGTGCTGATCGCGGTCAACCTGATGATCGCCCGCAAGCTGCGGCCGTTCTACGTCCCCAGCTCGCCGCAGCAGGCGCAGATCCAGCGCTACCGCGAACTGGCCGACCCGTACCTGCCCTGGTTGATCGCCGCCATCGCCGTGGTCTTCGGGGCCACCACTGGGCTCGCGCTCAGCGCGTCGTGGGAGCAGTGGCTGCTGTTCCTCAACGGCGGGGACGTCGGCACGACCGACCCGCAGTTCGGCGCCGACGTCGGCTTCTACCTGTTCCGGTTGCCCTTCCTGCAGCTGCTGCAGACCTGGGCGTTCACCTCGATCGTGCTGACCGGCCTGCTGACCGCCGGTGCCCACTACCTGCTGGGCGGGATCCGGCCGGAGGCCGAGGGCGAGAAGATCCTCCCGTCGGTCAAGGCGCACCTGGCGATCCTGCTGGCCGCGGCGCTGGGTGTCCGGGCGTGGGGCTACTGGCTCGACCGCTACGAGCTCAACTTCTCCCCCCGCGGCACGGTCACCGGGGCGTCCTACACCGACGTCAACGCCGAACTGCCGGCGCTGTACCTGCTGATCGGTGTGTCGGTCATCGCCATCGCGCTGGTGCTGTGGTCGATCCGCCGGTCGGGCTTCCTGCTGCCCGGCGCCGCCATCGCCCTGCTGGTGGTGGCATCGCTGATCCTCCAGGCCGCCTACCCGGCCGCGATCCAGCGTCTGCGGGTCGACCCGCAGGAGCTCGCCCGTGAGCAGGAGTTCATCGAGCGCAACATCGAGGCGACCCGGGAGGCGTTCGCCCTCGACGAGGTCGAACTGCAGCCGTTGCCGATCGCCAACGACCTCGATGAGGACGACGTGATCGACAACGAGCTCACCCTGCTCAACGTGCGGCTGTGGGACCCGGAGGTGCTCGAGACCACCTACCAGGAGCTGCAGTCGCTGCGGCCGTACTACGAGTTCAACGACGTCGCGATCGATCGCTACGAGATCGACGGTGAACTGCGTCAGGTGATGCTCTCCACGCGGGAGCTCTCGCAGCTGCCGGAGACCTCCGACACGTGGCAGAACCGCCACATCACCTTCACGCACGGTTACGGCATCGTCGCCTCGCAGGTCAACACCGCCAACGTCGAGGGTCAGCCGGTCTTCATCTCCCAGAACATCCCGCCCGCCGGGCAGGACGAGGTGGTCCCGAGCGAGCAGCCGGGCGTCTACTTCGGGGAGTTCTCGGAGCCGAACTACAACCTGGTGCGCACCGAAGCCAGCGAGCTGGACTACGAGGAGGCCGACGGGCAGGGCCAGGTGCTGACCGAGTACGACGGCGAAGCCGGCGTGCCGATCAACAGCCTGATGCGCCGTGCCGCGTTCGCGCTCCGGTTCAACGACTACAACCTGCTACTGACCAACCTGCTCCGCGACGATTCCTCGATCCTCTACAACCGGCAGGTCAGCGAGCGGGTCCAGGAGGTCGCGCCCTTCCTGACGCTGGATGACTCGCCGTACCCGGCGGTCGAGAACGGCCGGGTCAAGTGGATCATCGACGCCTACACGACCTCCAACCAGTACCCGTACTCGGAGCGCACCGAGCTCGCCCAGGAGGCGGGGTCGCAGCCGGTCAACTACGTCCGCAACTCGGTGAAGGTGACCGTCGACGCCTACGACGGCGACGTCACGCTGTACCGCGTCGAGGACGACGATCCGGTGCTGGACGCGTGGGAGGGCATCTTCCCCGACCTGTTCACGCCCGGTGAGGAAGCCGGCGACATCGCCAACAACTTCCGCTACCCGCAGGACCTGTTCCGGTTGCAGTCGGATCTGTACCAGGCCTACCACATCCTCGATGCGCCGGAGTTCTACAACCGCGCTGACGAGTGGGACATCCCGGGGGATCCGGCGTTCGCGGCCAACAACGCGGAGGGCGGTGACCTCCAGCAGGTCGGGAGTACCCGCCGGCTCGAACCGTTCTACCTGTTGATGCGGCTGCCGGGACAGGAGGCCGAGGAGTTCGTCCTGATCCAGCCCTACCTGGCACGCCAGCGCCCGAACATGGTCGCCTGGCTGGCGGGACGGTCCGATGGAGAGAACCTCAACGAGTTGTTCGCCGTGCGGTTCCCGACCGACCAGCAGGTGCTCGGCCCGTTCCAGGCACAGGCCCGCATCCAGCAGGACGACGACATCTCGGCCTACATCACGCTGCGTTCGCGTGAGGGTTCGGACGTGATCTTCGGCAACCTCCAGGTGCTGCCGATCGCGGACTCGATCCTCTACGTCCAGCCGCTGTTCCTGCAGAACCCGCAGGCGCAGATCCCCGAGCTGGCACGCGTCGCGGTGGTGATGGGCGAGCGGACCGCGTTCGACCGCACCCTCGCCGGTGCGTTGAGCCAGATCATCGGCACCGACGTCCCGGACTCGCTCATCGCCGCGGAGGCGGTCGAGGATCCGTTGGACATCGATCCGCTCGATGACGACGACCTCGAGGAGGCCGACCCCGACGCCGACCCGGAGGAGGCTCCCGAGGACGACGATCCCGCAGAGGAGCCGGACGAGGTCCAGGTCTCCGAGCAGCTCCTGCGTGACGCGCTGCAGGCCTTCGGTCGCGCGGACCAGGCGCTGGCCGACGGTGACCTCGCCGGCTACCAGCGCAACATCCGTGAAGCGCAGGACCTGCTGCAGGACGCCGCGGAGGCGCAAGGCATCTCGCTGCAGGAACTGCTGAACGGCGACACCGCCGCGGGCGAGGAAGCGTCGGACGCCGACCTGCTCGACGATCTCGAGGACGAGGACTGACCGGTCGAGGTCGACGACGAGGCACGACGGGCCCGGGAGCGGTGACGCTCCCGGGCCCGCCTCGTCCGGTCAACGCACGAGCCGGTGGGGCTCGGTTCGCACGTTCGGGCCGGTCCCGGTACCGTTCGCTCCAACGGCGCGGGGTGGAGCAGTTCGGTCAGCTCGCCGGGCTCATAACCCGGAGGTCGCAGGTTCAAATCCTGCCCCCGCTACCAAGAAAGGGCCCTTCGGGGCCTTTTCGCATTTCATGGGCGCCCTCTAGGTGCCATGGTCGCGTGACCAAGTGTCCTCGGTTCACGATGGGCCCAGAGACCGCTTGTGTGCTGTCCCGGCCGTCGTGGACGTGTCGGGTTCGATATCACCGTGCGCAACGGGGACTTGAGCGCGGGTTGGCGACGAGGTTGCGTGCCCCGGCCGTGAGCGCCACCTACGTGCGCATCGCCGGAGCTCGCGCTGCCGCCGCACCCACCCAGAACGGGGACTCGCGCACGGGTAGATGGCCGCCAGCCCGTGCACCACGGACTGGCTGTTGCGCCTCGGTTCTAGGATGTCCGTGTCGTCCCTGCGACCGGAAGGGCCCCGGGCTGATGGCCGAGATCACCCTCGAGGAGTCCTGGCGTCAGATTCACGTGCTGACCGACCGGGCGGAGCGGGCGATGGCGGACGGGCGGCCGGACGAGGCGGTCGACCGGTGGCGGGCGGTGCTGCCCATCCGTGCGCACACCATCAGGTCGCCGCGTACAAAGTCCTCGACGAGATCCACCGGGCGTACCGCGAGGCGAGCCGCTGCGACGACGCGATCGCGGCGAAGCGCGAGGCCATCGCAGCTGGCTACCGGTCGATGCCCGACCCGGAGGCCGACATCGCCGAGTGCCTGCTGGAGGCAGGCCGGTTCGACGAAGCCGACGCGCTGTTCGCGACCCTGCGTGCGCGTAACCCCGAGGACGTGTGGCTGTACAACTCGGCCGCCTACAGCTTCGCGGGCATCGACGTCGCGGCATCCCTTCGGTGGGCGCTGGACGGTATCGAGGTGGCACTCGCGACCAGCGATCCCGACCAGGTCGTGATGCAGCTGCTCGAGCTCGCCGAGGATGCCTGGGGGGACATGGCCGAACCCGTCGACCAGCACCTCGTCGAGCGGGTGGAGAGGTTCTGCGACGAGTGGACGCCCGTCCCCTTCCGGCGCCCGTGGGGTGAGGTGCCGCCCCTGGAGGACCGACCGTGCGCGCACTGCGGCTCCCGGCCGGACACCAGCCGGGCTGAGCTGAACGAGCCCGCCCGCCGGAATAGACGCCGGCTGCTGGAGGTCGAGATGCCCGAGGCGCTGGCTGGGCTCGACACCCTCGGCGACCCGGAGCCGAGCACCCGGCTCCCCGGGCCGGTCCCGCTCGCCATCGGCTGGTTCCCCGCCGACCAGTGGCCCGAGGCGTGTCCACGCTGGCCGGACCTGCTCGAAGCGCTTCCCGCCGACCACCTCGACTACAGCCACGCGACCGAGGCACAGATCAAGTGCATCGCCCGCCACGCCCCGGGCAGCCGGCGGCATGTCACGGCGATGACCGTCGACGGTCTCACGGCCTACGCTGAGGGCTCCGAGCATGACCCCGGTAGCGGCGCGGCCCGCTCGGCCTACGCAGCGACGCTGCTGGCAGAGGGCGACGCCGTCGTGTGGCCGCCCGGCCGGAACGAGCCGTGCTGGTGCGGATCGCAGCGCAAGTACAAGAAGTGCTGCGGCCCGATCCCCGCTGCCGCGGACGATGCCTCGTGAACGCGCCGGTGGGCCCGGGACGGCGGCATCCCCGATGGGAGAGCGCAGCGACCTTGCGGCTATACGTGCAGCTCGAGGGGTCGTTCCCGCCGGTGTGGCGACGGATCGAGGTCGCCTCCGACCTGGGGCTCGACGACCTGCACGACGTGCTGCAGGTCGCGTTCGGCTGGGAGGACTACCACCTGCACCGGTTCACCACCGGACCGGAGCGCGATCTGGGGACGGCGTTCGCGTGCACGGCCGACCTCGCGCAGGGCTTCGAGGACGAGACGTCGCTGCCGACCTGGGATGTCCGGGTCGACGAGCTCCTCGTCGCAACCGGCGAGCGGCTGCACTACCAGTACGACTACGGCGACAACTGGTGGCTGACCCTCGAGGTCGAGGAGGTCGTCGAGGGCCGGATCCCACCGGGTCGTGCGGCGCTGCTGGAGGGGGCCGGGGCCGGACCGCCGGAAGACTGCGGCGGGCTCCACGGCTACCGGCTGCTCGTGGCCGGAGCCGACCCGACCCACCCGGAGCACCGCCAGGCACTCACCGAGGTGGCGACCTGCTGGGGCCGTCAGGTCACCCCGGATGAGCTCGGGCTCGTGCCCTTCGATGCGACGACGGTCGCCGACCGGCTGCAGGCGCTGGACCTGGCGGACCGTCCGCCCGTGCCCCGCCGGGTCGGGGAGCAGCTTGCGTGCCTCCTGCTGCGTGCCCGCGATGCGAACACCGAACGGGAGCTCCGGCGGCTGGCGTCGGCGGCAGATGCGGCGACCGAGGTCGATGCGGCCACCGCCACGAGGGTGGTTCGGACCTTCGCGGTGCTGCTCGACACGGTCGGTGACGGGGTGAAGCTGACCGCCGCCGGCTACCTCCCCCCGGCGCTCGTGCAGACCATCTTCGACGAGCTGGACATGGGTGAGGAGTGGATCGGGAAGGGCAACCGCGAGGACCTGACCATGCCCGTTTTGCACCTGCGGGAGACCGCACAGCAGCTCAAGCTGCTTCGCAGGTACAAGGGCCGGCTGGTCCCCACCTCGAAGGGCCGCACGCTCGCAGGCGACCCGGTCGGGCTGTGGTGGTGCCTGGCCGGCGCACTCCCCGTCGGTGGCCGCGACGTGTCGGATGCCGGCTGGCAGGCTGGCGTGCTCCTCCTCGCGCTGATGGCCGAGGGTGCGACCGACAACGCCGAGGTGGCGGTCGCCACGCTGCTCACCGGGTTGGGGTGGGCCGTCGGTCACGGCGAACCGATCGACCGTCGCACCGCCCGTGACCTGATCGCCGACGACATCCAGCTCCTGCACCGGGTCGGAGCGTTCGACCGTGACCGCCGCGGCGGCTGGCCAGGCACGGTCACCCCCGACGGGATCGCGCTGGCCCGCGCCGCACTCACCCCGCCCGAGCGATGATGCCACTACCTGGACAAGTGGGAGCGCTACTCCGAGTTGTAGGCACCAGTCCGGAGATGAGTCACGGGCGTTCCGAGATCAAGTGGTGAAGATCCACCTGGGCCCGTTGATCGGCCTCCGCGATCCTGGTCGTTGACGCGACAGCGCTGGTTGCGGCGCTCGTCGATCGTGGTCCGGACGGCGAGTGGGCCGCCGCCGTGCTCGGCGCTCACGAGCTCGCCGAGGCCCACTTGATGCCTATCGAGACGGCCGACATCCTACGTGTACTCGAGTGACGTGGTCAGGTCCGATGCCAGGATCGAGACGGAGCGCGCCACGGTGTCGGGGTTGCCGACGAGGGCTTCGGCTCGACCGGCCATCCGGCTACCGATCGCCTCGGGTCCGGCCGCGAATATCTCGGTGAGGTGCCGCACCGCCTGCCGGGTGACCGTCGCGCTGAGCTCCTCGGCCAGCAGGCGGCCCAGCGATCGAGCGAGCTCCTCGGTGCGGGTGGCGACGAGCAGGCGATAGCTGTCGTGTGCGTCTTTGTCGAGGAGGCGGGTCGGTTGGTCGAGACGTTCGCCGAGCTTGTGGAGCTTCGCGACCAGGAGCGCGGCCGGTCCGGCGACATACGCGGTGACGTCGCGGTCATCGGCGGGGTCAAGCGCACGGATCGGCATGCGAGCACGATCGACGACCGCGGCTTCGAGTCCGACGGCGCGCCGGGTCGCGTGGTTCGCGTGTGGCGGGATCCGGCCAGAGCGTCGGCTCGTCCCACCGGCGAGGGCTTCGGGCACCATCAGGTCGACCGGAATCCCGGTCGGCGAGAGCCAGGCACCGGGTTGCGGGTTCTCGAGGTTCTGATGGAAGCCAGCACCCGTCATGGCTTCCTCGAGGCGCGGGTCGTCTGCCAGGTTGCGGGGATCGAGGACGAGGTCGCTGTCCTTGGTCGCTTCTGCCAGCGCGACGTCAGCACCCCCCGTGTGGAGGTAGATCGCCTGAGCGCCGATGATCGTGACCTGATCCATGTGTTCGCCCAGCGCGAGAAGGGCGTCGAGGAGCGCGGACCGAGCGGCAACGAGGATGTCATCGGCGCCAGGCATCTTCGTTCTCCTCCATCCAGTCCAGCAGCGCGTCAGCTTCGGCTGGGTTACGTCCCGGCCCGGTCATGAGGTCCACCGCGACCTGGCTCACGGCTGCCACGCGGAGACCGTCGACGTCCCGGGCGCGTTCGAACGCGAAGTCGTCGGCATTCGCGGCAAGCACGACGTTCGCGCCGCTGCCGGTCGGTCGGAGGTCGAGCGCGTTCGCGGCCTCCGTCGGGTCGGCGACGTAGGCGGTCAGCAGACGTGCCGGTGCGAACGGGGCGTCGAACTGTGCGGCGACCGATCCGGTCACGACATACACCAGCCCCGTGGAACGACGCAGGGACTCTATGGTCCGCTCGACACCGCGCGGCGCGATGTAGCCGCGCACGACATCCGCGCGGTCGAACCCGTAGTCCTTGGACCAGCGCTCAATCGCATCACGCCAGCGGACACCGGTGATGGGGCCGGGCTTCTGCCGATCGATCAGTGCCTCTTGCTCGAGGAAGTCCACCACTCGGTACGTGGCGCCGGTCGACGCACCACTTCGCTCGACCAGCTCGGGCACCGACATGGGTGGCCGGTAGTCCGCCAAGGCGCGCACCACCCGTGCGGCAGGTGTGCCACGCAGTCCTGCGCGGGGGCGGCCGGGCCCCCGCCAAGGATCGCGCTGCGCTCCCGATGCCGTGACGAAGAGCGGCGGCCGCTCGGACGCGATCTGGAAGTTGCCCGTGGCGTCCAGATAGGAGGCATCAGCCGCCGCGACCCTTTCGCGGGTCGAGGCGGGGAGGTAGCGGCCGACGAGGGTCGGGATCGCACTGCTCAGCCCGAGGATGTCGATGGTTCGTCGGAGCCGTTCGAGTTCGGCGTCCACGTCCCGAGCCGCGATCGTCCGTTTCACCTCGACGACCAAGACGGCCGTGGTGCCGTCCGGAGCGCGGAGCTCCACCATGGCGTCGGGACGTGGACCGCGATCGCCGTTCGGGATCTCGGCAGTGACATCCACGAGCTCCCACGTTGAGGGGAGGCGGTCATCCAGCGAGCGCAGAGCCTGCCGGAGGACGTCCACCTCACGCTCCGG
>SKJX01000199.1 GCA_007121785.1 Nitriliruptoraceae bacterium | reverse complement strand
CTGCGGGCTTCTGGTGCGAGAGGCGGGGACGGGAATCGAACCCGTGATGGGGGATTTGCAGTCCCCTGCCTTACCACTTGGCGACCCCGCCGGGGCGGTGCGAGCCTACCGACCGGTGGCGGGTCGGGGCACATCGCTCCACCAGGTCACGAGCCTGCAGACGCCTGGCCCTCCAGCGAACCGAACCCGTCGATGGCGGCACCCACATGATCGCCGAGGTGGTCGAGTTCCCGCACCCCGGCGAGCGGACCACGGCCGCGGCTCGAACCGACCCACCAGGCGGTGCCGACGGCACCAGCCCAACCGACCAGCCCGACGAACTTCCAGATCGACCGCCAACCGTGGTGCGGGCGGCGCGGGTCGACCGAGCGCCAGTGCCCCACCGGCCGCTTGACGTCGATCGTGTCGCGCGGGCCGAGCCGGGCGGCGTAGCCGTCCTCGAGGCGACGCCAGTGCGGGTCGACGCGCATGCGCCGGGCCTGCGACGCCGCGTCGTCGGCCAGTGCGTCGCTGACCACCCGGCGCGTGAGGCGACCACCTCGACGGAGCACCTCGCGCTGCCAGCCCATGCGTCCTCCGGGATCGGATCGCCGACCTGCGACGCTACTCGCCCCGCCGATGGGGTCGCGACCCGTCCGAGCACCTCGACGCCCGACGCCACCACGACCTGGCCGCGCATCTCGGCGCCGATGGCCCGACCTCCACGCGCTCAGCGCAACGGTCGGGCCATCGGCATCAACGGCGCGCGGTCAAGCCTGCTCGTGCGGCTCCGACACGCGTTCTTCCCTGACCAACTCCTCCAGCGGAGGTGGCGCCGGGGATTCGCGTTTGGGCAACCGCTCCGACTGCAGCCCACGGAACAGCGCGAACATCATCGCGAACACCATGATGAAGATGGGCAAGCCGATCACCGTGATGACCTCCTGGAGCGCAGTCAACCCGGCGTCGCCGGCCAGGACGATCAGCATCGCCGCCAGGGCACCTTCGGCGACGCCCCAGAACACGCGCTGGTGGATCGGACCGGGGTCCTCGTCACCGGTGCAGAGGATGTCGACCACCAGCGACGCGGAGTCGGACGACGTCGCGAAGAAGATCGCCACGATCACCACGGCCACGCCCTGGATCAGGGTCGTGAACGGGAACTCCTCGAAGAACGCGAACATCGCGAACTCGGGGCCGAGCCCGACCGCTTCGGTGATCGGTCCGCCGTCACCACCGATGCCGTCGATCTCCATCGCGGACCAGCCGAAGATGGCGAACCAGATCAAGGTGAAGATCGAGGGCGCGAACAGCACGCCCAGCACGAACTCGCGGATCGTGCGTCCCTTGGAGATGCGGGCGACGAAGATCCCGATGAACGGCGACCAGGTCACCGTCCAGGCCCAGTAGAAGACGGTCCAGCCGCCCTGCCAGCCCCAGCCGTCCTCGGAGGTGAACGCGGCCATCGTGTCGTTCCAGAACGCCAGCGGCACAATGTTGGAGACGTAGATGCCGAAGGTCTCGATCAGGCCGCGCAGCAGGAACACCGTGGAGCCGGCGACCAGGACGAACACCATCAACCCGACCGCCATACCGATGTTGATGTTGGACAGGCGCTTGATGCCGGAGTCCAGCCCCGCGACGATCGAGCCGACCGCCACCAGCGTGAGCACCGTGATGATGACGACCTTCACCGGCACGTTGTCGGCGACGCCGGTCAACTCGGTCAGACCGGCGTTGATCTGCGAGGTGCCGAGCCCGATCGACACCGCGACACCGAACAGCGTTCCGAGGATCGCGAACACGTCGATGGTGCGGCCGATCGGCCCGTAGATCCGGTCCTTGAGGAACGGGTAGAACACCGAACTGACCCGCATCGGCAGTTCGTAGCGGTAGATGAAGTAGGCGAACGCCAGGCCGGGCAGCGTGAAGATCGTCCAGGTGTGCAACCCGAGGTGGTAGATCGAGATGCCCATCGCATCCTGGGCCGCTTCCACCGAGAACGGGACGACGTCCGGGTACGGCGGATCGCTGAAGTGGAAGATCGGCTCCGCGACACCCCAGAACATCAGCACCGTGCCGATACCGCCCGCGAACAGCATCGTGAACCACGACACGTTGCTGTAGGCCGGCCGTTCGTGCTCCTTGCCAAGCCGGATGTTGCCGTACCGGCTGAAGGCCACGAACAGCAGGAACGCCAACCAGGTCGTGACCCCGAGGATGAAGAACCACCCCAGATTCTCCACCACCCAGGACCGCCCGTCGGTGAAGACGTTGCCCACGGAATCCGGGAAGCTGACCAGGATCACCAGGAAGGCGATCATCAACCCGGCCGACCAGAAGAAGATGATCGGATCGGTCCGTAACTTGAGCTTCTCTGCCAGCCGTTCCATAGCACTCCCTTGGTGATCGGTCGAAGACAGGTCGGGCAGGGCTCCGACGCGCTCTGGTTCCCAACCAGCTATCCCCCCGTACCGCGCCCGGGCTCTCCCACATCACGCCCCGGCACCGTCGGGTCAGCGCGATGGGCAGCTAACTCGTCCGTCCAGCCGATGTCCAGCACCCGTCCGGCACCGGAGCGTCGAGCCTCCACCGCCCACACGCGGCGACCTGTGCTGCTCGAACCCGCTCACTCGCGCTCGCTGAGCGAGGCTCGGAGGCGCTCGTAGGCGTCCCAGCGCTTGGGGTCGATCATCCCCGGGGTCAGGCGACAGCCGGGTTCGCCGGTGTGCGTACAGTCGTCGAGGTGGCAGCCGAGCCCTCGCAGTTCGGGGAAGTGCTCGACCAGCGCGTTCGGGGTGAGCCCACCGAGCCCGAACGAACGCACACCGGGCGTGTCCACCAGCCACGCGTCGATGCTCGCGGCATGAAGCGCCCAGGCCGCGACCGTGGTGTGCCGACCGCCGTACCGCCCGGTCTCCGCGACACGGTGGTCGGCATCCGGTACGAGGTGGTTGAACAGCGACGACTTGCCGACCCCCGAGTGTCCAGCGAAGGCCGACCAGGTCCCGGCGACCAGCTCGGCGAGCCCGTCCAGCCCGGCCCCGGTCGTGGCGCTGGTGACCCTGACCGGCACCTCGATCGCCTCGTAGCGGTCGACGACCTCCTCGAGGGCGGCCGTCGCCGCCGCGTCGCGCTCGACCAGATCGGCCTTGTTGATGCAGACCGCCGCGTCCAGCCCCCCCAACGAAGCCGCCACCAGCACCCGGTCGAGGAACCGGGTACCCATCTCCAGGTAGTCGGCGGCGAGCACGACCACGACCTGATCGGCGTTGGCGACCACGACCCGTTCCTCATCGACTCCGTCGTCTGCGGTGCGTGTGAGCACGGTCTCGCGGTCGAGCACCTCCACGATCCGGACCTGATCGCTGTCGTGCTTGGGCGCCCGTACCCGGACGCGATCGCCGACCGCGGCCTTGGCACCGCGCATCGTCCCGGCGAGCGATGCCTCCACCACCTCGCCGTCCCACACGACCGTCACGCGACCACGGTCGAGCCCGACGACGCGGGCGACGTCCATCTGCTCGATCCGCTGCTTGGCTTTGACCGAGAGCTCACGCGAACGCCGGGTGAGGAGGTGGTGATCCTCCTCCCACTCGTCCTCGAGCGCTTCGATGTCGATGCGGGGCATACCTCCATCCTGCCACTCGCGACCGCTGCGCGCCGGGACGCCGGGCCGGTAGCGTCAACCGTCGTCCGACATGGGAAGGGCCCCAGGTGGCGCGCGACGCAGCCGGCGACGAGATGTTCGACTACGCCCGCGCGGCGGTGGAGGGTGCGCTGGCTGCCGGCGCCACCTACGCGGACGCGCGGGTGGTGATCCGCCGCGAGGAGGTCATCGCCGCCCAGAACGGCGAGGTGGAGTCGGTCACCCGCGCCGAGGACGCCGGGGTCGGGGTGCGGGCGCTGATCGGCTCCTCCTGGGGCTTCGCCTCCACCAGCGACCTGACCGACCGGGCGGCCCGTCGCGCCGGCGACGAAGCCACCGCGACCGCCAAGGCCTCCGCCCTGGTGCCGGGCAGCGGGCTCGAGCTCGCCGACGTGGAAGTGGCCCAGGACTCCTACCAGACACCGCACCGCGAGGATCCGTTCGGGGTCGGACTCGACGAGAAGGTCGAGACGGTCGTCTCCGCCACGCGGACGATGTCCGCGGTCGACGGCGTCGCGGTCAGCACCGCGAAGCTGATGTTCTGGGACACCGACAAGTGGTTCGTGTCCTCACAGGGGCACCGCATCCGCCAGCACATCGTCGAGTCCGGATGCGGCATGGACGCCACCGCCGTCGGCGAGCACGAGACCCAGCGGCGCAGCTACCCGCAGTCGTTCGGTCACGTCGGTACCGGCGGCTACGAGATCGTCCGCGGCTTCGACCTGCCCGGCAACGCCCAGCGGGTCGCGGAGGAGGCGGTCCAGCTGCTCTCCGCCGCTCCCTGCCCGTCCGGCGAGTTGGACGTGATCCTGGAGTCCTCGCAGCTCGCGCTGCAGATCCACGAGTCCGTCGGCCACGCGGTCGAACTCGACCGGATCCTGGGGTGGGAGGCCGCCTTCGCCGGCACTTCGTTCCTCGAACTCGACCAGCTCGGGGACCTCAGGTACGGCTCCGAGCTGATGAACATCACCGCCGATGCGACGATCCCCGGCGCGTTGTCGACCTTCGGCTACGACGACGAGGGCACGCCCGCCCAGGCCGTCGACATCGTGCGTGACGGTCGGTGGGTCGGGGTCCTCTCCGGCCGTGACTCGGCGCACCTCGCCGGGCTCCCGCCGGGCGGGATGGTGCGCGGCGACGGGTTCAACCGGCTCCCGATGGTGCGCATGACCAACGTCGGGCTCGAACCCGGCGACTCCTCGATGGAGGAGATCATCGCCGCGACCGAGCACGGGGTGGTCATGGAGACCAACCGGTCCTGGTCGATCGACGACCGACGGCTCAACTTCCAGTTCGGCTGCGAGCTCGGCTGGGAGGTCGTCGACGGGACCCGGACCCGGATGGTGAAGAACCCCACCTACACCGGGATCACCCCGCGCTTCTGGGCATCGATGGACATGCTGGCCGGCGGGGACGAGTGGTTCCCCTGGGGGGTTCCCAACTGCGGCAAGGGGCAGCCGATGCAGGTCGGTCACACCGGCCACCCGGCCGCTCCCGCCCGGTTCAAAGCGGTCCGCGTCGGCGTGAAGGCCTGAGATCATGACCACGGAAGCATCCATCCCCGACGCCGACGACGCCTCCGCGTTGCTGTCCCTGGCCGACCAGGTCGTCGCGCTCGTCCAACGCCAGGACGCGATGCACGACGAGCGGATCGAGGCCAACGTGTCGGTCACCCGCAACCGTCACGGGCTGACCCGGTTCGCGAACTCGTTCATCCACCAGCACGTCGGTGAGGACACCGTCACGGTGTCGCTGACGCTGGCGGTCGATGGCCGCACGACCTCGGCGTCGACGACCGCGACCGGCGCCGATGCGCTCGAGGGACTCGTCGACCACGCCGTCAACTCCGCCGCGTTGCAGCCGGTGGACCCCTACTGGCCCGGCGCGACACCCCCGTCCCCGGTCGGGCCTGCGGGATCGCTGGACCCGGACACCGCGAACGCCAGTCCGGATGCCCGCGCCGAGCTGGTCCGGGACTTCGTGGTCGCCGGGGACGACCTGCGAGCGGCCGGGTACGCCGACACCGAACTGCTGCAGGAGGCGTTCGCCTCGACCGCCGGGCAGCGGGCCAGCGGCGCCACCACCCGGGCCACGATCGACGGGATCCACCAGACGTCCGGCTCCGCTGGGACGGCGCACAGCACCGCCACGGCCCTCAGCGCCCTCGACGCCAGCGCGGCCGGCCGGACGGCAGCCGACCTCGCGGTGCGCTCGCAGGACCCGGTCGACATCGATCCCGGTGAGTACGAGGTCGTGCTCGGGCCGGAAGCGGTCGCCACGGTCCTCACGTTCCTGGCCGTGTACGGCTTCAACGCGAAGTCCCACCTCGAAGGTGGCTCGTTCGCGCACCTCGGCGAACGACAGTTCGATCCGGCGATCACCGTGCTGGCCGACCCCACCGACCCGCGGCGCATCGGCCTGCCGTTCGACGCTGAAGGCTCACCTCGGCAACGGTTCGCCCTCGTCCAGGACGGTGTCACCAGCGCGTTGGCACACGACCGCAGGACGGCCAAGCGCGCCGACACCGCCACGACGGGCAACGCCATCCCCGGCGGAGCCGGCATCGGACCGGTACCGACGGACGTGCGCATGCCCGCTGGTGGCGTCCCGCCGGCGCAGATGATCGCCTCGGTCGGTCGTGGGCTGCTGATCACCGAGTTCCACTACGTGCGGATCCTCGATCCGAAGACGACCGTCGCCACGGGTCTGACCCGCAACGGCACGTTCCTGATCGAGGACGGGCAGGTCACCGACGCGGTCGGCAACCTGCGGTTCACCCAGAGCTTCCACGAGGCGCTCGGTGACGGCCGGGTGCTCGGCGTCGGCGACGACGACCGCTACGCGGACGGAGAGTTCGGCGCCGGCATGGTGATCTGTCCGAGCCTGCACCTGGCCGGCTGGAGCTTCACCGGCGGCGCCAGAGGATGAGCCCGACGCCCGCACGCGGGTGATGGCTCCGACCGATCCCGGGGGCTAGCGTCCACCGTCGCGGGACGAGGTGATCGGGAGCGGCGTGGGGCGCAGGCAACCAGCGCCAGACCTCGACGCGGCCGTACTGGCCGCCGTCGGGCAGGCCATCGTGGTCGTCGATCTCGACGGCCGGGTCGCGCGCTGGAACGGCGCCGCCGAAGCGCTCTACGGCTGGTCGGAAGCGCAAGCCCTCGGCCGGCCCATGGTCGAGTTGGCGGGGGTCTCCACCTGGGGGTCGATGACCCCGCTGCAACAGCAGCGGATCCGCCACGGTGACACGGTCACGGACGACTACACGATCCGCCGAGCCGATGGCACCCGGATCCCGGTGCGGATCGTCAACCGTGCGGTCCTCGATGCCAACGGCGCGATGGTCGCCGTCGTCGGGGTCGCCACCAACATCTCCGAACTCCACGATGTACGCGACCACGCGCAGCGCCGCGCGACCCAGCAGGCGGCGGTCGCCGCGCTCGGACGATCGGCGCTGCTCGACCTCGATCTCGACCGCCTTTTCGATGAGGCCGTTCAGCTCGCCGCGGAGGAGCTCGACGCACCGCTGGCCAAGGTCCTGGAGTACGAGCCCGCCGATCAGACCCTGTGGTTGCGCTCGGGCGTCGGCTGGAAGGAAGGACTGGTCGGTCACGCCCGGATCCCCGCACACGCTGACGGCCAGGCTGCCTACACGCTGCACCACGGCGGTGCCGTACGGGTCAGTGACCTGCGCGACGAGTCGCGGTTCTCCGGCCCGACCCTGCTGACCGACCATGGCGTGACCTCCGGGGTCAGCACGGTCATCCAGACCGACGACGGCCCGTTCGGGGTGCTCGGTGTCCACACGACCACACCGCAGCACTTCACCGAGGACGACATCTCGTTCGCCGATGCGGTGGCCGGTGTGCTGGCCAGCGCCGTGGTGCGCCGGAGGCTGGAGGACGAACTGCGCACCACGATCCAGCGGCTCGAGCACAGCGATGCGATCCGCACCGGCTTCCTCCGCGCGACCTCGCACGAACTGCGGACGCCGCTGACGGTGGTCACCGGCATGGCCAGCACCCTCCAGCGTGCCTGGCACGACCTCGACGGGCCGGAGGTCGACGACATCCTCGATCGGATGGTGGCCAAGGGCGACCACCTGCAACGGCTGATCGAGGACCTGCTGGACGTCGATCGGCTCAGCGCCGGTCTGGTGACGGCGGTCACCGAACCCCGGGATCTGCGTGAGGTGCTCGAGACCGTGCTGCAGCGGACCGACCTCGGCGGCCGCGAGCTCCAGGTGTCGATCGATCCGGTGGTGGTGGACGTGGACGCGCCGAAGATCGAACGGATCGTCGACAACCTGCTGACCAACGCGTCGCGGCACACCCCACCGGCCGCGTGCATCCGGATCGAGGCCAGCACCGACGATGGGTGGGCGGTGATCGCCGTGACCGACGACGGTCCGGGCATCGACCTCGACGACCCGACCGAGATCTTCGAGCCGTTCGTCCAGGGCCGCGAACGCGCCACGGCCCCCACGCCCGGCACCGGCCTGGGGCTCACGCTGGTCCGCGAGCTCACCGAACTCCACGACGGCGAGGTGGCGGTCCGCACCGCGGACGAAGGTGGGACGCGGTTCGAGATCCGGCTGCCCATGGCCCGCGACGCCGGCTGACCGCGGGAACGTCCGGTGGCGCCACCGAGCGGCGCTTACCCACGACGGACGCTTCCCTTAGGCTGGCGCGGGAGTGCAGTCAACGAGGGAGGACGCGCATGGCAACCGAGGCGATCGAGGACCTGCTCCAGGAAGGGCGCACGTTCCCACCGCCGGAGGCCTTCAAGCGCGATGCGTTGGTCACCGACGCGGGGATCTACGACGACGCCAACGCTGACCGCGAGGGGTTCTGGGCCCGACAGGCCGAGCAGTTGGACTGGTTCGAGGACTGGCACACCATCCTCGAGTGGGAGCCGCCGTACGCCAAGTGGTTCGTGGGCGGCAAGCTCAACGTCAGCCACAACTGCGTGGACCGTCACGTCGAGGCTGGCCACGGCGAACAGGTCGCCTTCCACTGGGAGGGCGAACCCGGCGACACCCGGACGATCACCTACGCGGACCTGCTCGAGGACGTGCAGCGGGCCGCCAACGCCCTGCGGTCGCTCGGGGTCGGCAAGGGCGACCGGGTGGCCGTCTACCTGCCGATGATCCCGGAGCTGCCGACGATCATGCTGGCGTGCGCACGCATCGGGGCGATCCACTCGGTGGTGTTCGGCGGGTTCTCCTCCCAGGCGCTGCGCGACCGCATCAACGACTCGGACTGCAAGGTGGTGGTCACCGCCGACGGCGCGCACCGGCGCGGGGAGGTCTCCCCGCTCAAGGCGAACGCCGACGAGGCGCTGGAGGACACCCCGTCGATCGAGAAGGCGCTGATCGTCAAGCGCACCGACAACGACGTGGACATGGTCGAGGGTCGGGACGTGTGGTGGCACGACGTGGTACCCCAGCAGCCGGCCGCCTGTCCACCGGAGCCGATGGACAGCGAGGATCTGCTGTACCTGCTCTACACCTCGGGCACGACCGGCAAGCCCAAGGGGATCATGCACTCCACCGGCGGCTACCTCACCCACGTCGCCTACACCCACCGGTACGTGTTCGACCTCAAGCCCGACGAGGACGTCTACTGGTGCGCGGCCGACATCGGCTGGGTGACCGGTCACAGCTACATCGTCTACGGACCGTTGGCCAACCGGGCCACCTCGGTGATGTACGAGGGCACCCCCAACCATCCACACGAGGGTCGGTTCTGGGAGATCGTGGAACGGTACGGGGTCACCCAGCTCTACACCGCACCGACCGCGATCCGGGCGTTCATGAAGTGGGGTGACGAGCACCCCCAGCGGTTCGATCTGTCCAGCCTCAAGCTGCTCGGCACCGTCGGCGAGCCGATCAACCCGGAAGCCTGGATCTGGTACCGCGAGCTGATCGGCGGCGGCCGCACCCCCATCGTCGACACCTGGTGGCAGACCGAGACCGGCGGGATGATGATCGCACCGCTGCCCGGCGCGACGACGACCAAGCCGGGCTCGGCGACCTTCCCGCTGCCCGGGATCTCGGCCACCATCGTCGACGACAAGGGCGAGGAGGCCGGGATCCCCGGCGGCGGCTACCTCGTGCTCGATCAGCCCTGGCCCGGGATGCTGCGCGGGATCTGGGGTGACGACCAGCGCTTCCGCGACACCTACTGGTCGCGGTTCCCAGGGAGGTACTTCGCCGGTGACGGCGCCAAACGCGACGAGGACGGCTACTACTGGCTCCTCGGCCGCGTCGACGACGTGATGAACGTCTCCGGGCACCGCCTGTCGACCACGGAGGTGGAGTCGGCGCTGGTCAGCCACCCGTCGGTCGCCGAAGCCGCGGTGGTCGGCCGGGCCGACTCGCAGACCGGACAGGCCATCGCCGCGTTCGTCACGCCACGCGCCGGCATCGAAGGCGACGAGGCGCTGGCCAAGGAGCTGCGCGACCACGTCGCCCACATGATCTCCGCGATCGCCAAGCCGGCGTCGCTGCTGTTCACCCACGACCTGCCCAAGACCCGCTCCGGCAAGATCATGCGGCGGCTGCTCAAGGACATCGCGGAGGACAAGGACCTCGGCGACACCACGACCCTCGCCGACGCCGGCGTCGTGGACTCCATCAAGGACCGCTACCTCAGCGGGGCCGGCAGCAGCGAGTGAGGACCACTCGCCCCGACGCCCGCGCACCCCGGACGTCACGCCTGCACGAGATCGGAGCCGAGCACGGACCTGACGAACCCCGACCGCACCGCCCGTGTGGCGGTCACGGCGATGTTCCTGGCCAACGGCATCGCCGTCGCGTCGTTCCTCGTCCGCATCCCCGACGTGCGGGACCATCTGGGACTTCGCGAAGCGGCGCTGGGGCTGATCCTGTCGTCGCTCGCGGTCGGTGTGGTCAGCGGGCTGGTGCTCGCCGGCCGCATCGTCAGCGCGGCCGGCAGCCGCCGACTGACGATCATCGGCGGGTCGATCACGGCGGTCGCGCTCCCGGTCGCGGGAGCGGCACCGACCGTGGCCGTACTGGTCGCCGCCCTGATCGTCATCGGTGCGGCGAGCTCGTTGATGGACGTCGGGATGAACGCGCAGGGCGTCGGGGTCGAGCGCGGGTTCGGCCGCTCGATCATGCTCGGCCTCCACGGCGCCTGGAGCATCGGCACGCTGCTCGCTGCGATCACCGGCTCGATCGCGATGGGCTTGCGGATACCGGTCGGCTGGCACCTGGTCGTGGTCTCCGGCGTGGTCGTCGGACTGCTGCTCTGCGCGGTCCGCGGTCTTCGGGTCGAGGACCGCGTGGCCGTGCCGGCGGGCCCGCGTTTCGCGATCCCGCGCGGGCCGCTGTTCCCGCTGGCGCTGGTCGCGTTCGCCGGCGCGATCGGTGAGGCGACCGCCACCGACTGGAGCGGCATCCACCTCGCCGACAACCTGCAGGTCGCCCCCGGTCGGATCGGGTGGGGGTTCGTGGCCTACACCTCCGCGCAGACGCTCGTGCGCTTGCTGGGCGATGCGGCGGTGCGCCGGATCGGGGCGCGATGGACGGTCGCGGCCGGCGGGGTGCTGGCCGGGATCGGCTTCCTCACCGTCGCCCTGGCTCCCGCCCTGCCCCTCGCGCTGGTCGGCTTCGCCTGCGTCGGCCTGGGGGTGGGCGTCACGGTGCCGCTGGCGTTCTCGGCCGCCGGCAACGTCGCGCACGCCCCCGGCGCCGGGGTCGCCGCCGTCGCCGCCGTCGGCTACCTCGCCTTCGTCATCGGACCCAGCGCCGTCGGGTTGGCCGCCGACCTGATCGGCCTACCGATCGCGTTCGTCGCCGTCGGGGTCCTGGTCGTGGTGCTGACGGTTCGGCCACAGCCCGCGCTCCGCCGCACGGGGTGACGTCCGGCTCGAGCCGCGTCCGCACCCCGGCCGGGGTCACTGGTCGATGGAGATCATCGCCACCTCGACGTGGACCAACCCGGGCGGCGAGGCGAGCACGTCGACGATCCGGTCGGCCACCTGGTCGGCCGGCAGACCGACCTCGGTGGCCCGGTCCCGCAGGGACGCGGCGGCGGGATCGTCGACCTCGTCCAGGAACGGTGTCGCCACGATGCCCGGGGCGATGCAGCTGACCCGGACCCGGTCATCGGCCAGCTCGCGGCGCAGGCCCTCCGAGATCGTGTGCACGGCCGCCTTCGACGCGGCGTAGGCCGCCATCGACACCGAACCGAGCCGCCGTCCCGACATCGAGGAGATGTTGACGATGTCGCTGCGCTCTGCCGCGCGCAGCGCCGGGATCGCGGCCTGGCTGGCGTGCAGCAGGCCACGGACGTTGACGTCGAACATCAGCTGCCAGTCAGCCGGGTCGGTGTCGGCGATCGGCCCCGGACGCACCACGCCGGCCGCGTTGACCAACCCGTCCAGCCCACCGAGCTGCTCGGCCGCCGCCGCGACCGCTGCCCGTGTCGCCTCAGGATCGACCACGTCGGCGGGGACCGCGGCCCCGCCGAGCTCCGCCGCGACCCGCTCGAGCGGCTCCGCCCGCCGGGCGAGGAGCGCGACACGTCCACCCGCGGCGGTGATGGCGGCCGCGGTGGCCCGTCCGATCCCGGACGAGCCTCCGGTCACCAGGATCCGTCGCCCGGTCAGTCGTCGGTCGGTCATCGCGCTCCACCTCGATGTCGGCTGCGCCCGGGCCTCGTTCGCTGATCCTGCCCATCGCAGCTCCCTCGCCGTCGTGTCGAGCGTGCCGTGGGGCCGTCCGCGATCGAAGCTAGCCAACCGGCACCCCGGCGTCGCGAGCGGCACCCCGTCCACTCGACGGGTCGGCGCGGACCGCTGAGGTCGCCTCCCGACCTGCCGACTAGCATGCGGCGGCGGACGATGCCGCCGGGTGACCACCCGCCGGCCGGTGGCGGATCCGTCCCGACGGGTCCACCAGCGCGTCACCCGGTCTGCCCGGGAACCTCGCACGCGCCAGCCCGACCCGCCGCCCACCCGACGCTGCTCTCGGAGGTCGCCCACCCCCGTGGTCTCGCCGCTGCCTCTGCTCGCGGTCGCCGCCCCTGCGGTGACCGCGGTGGCCATCGTCCTGGCCCGCCGGCAGCCGCGGGTCCGCGACGCGATCCTGGTCATCGGCGCGCTCATCACGTTCGGCATCGTGGCCAGCCTGTTCCCGCTCGTGCTCGACGGCCAGGTCCCGACCTCCCCGCTGGGTGAGCTCATCCCCGGCGTGGAGCTGACCCTCCGCGCCGATCCGATGGGCATGGTGTTCGCGGCGCTGGCATCGTTCCTGTGGGTGCTGGCCGGCTTCTACGCGATCGGTTACATGCGCGGCGACGGCGCGAAGAACCAGACCCGCTTCTACGCCTTCTACGCGGCCTGTCTGTCCACCGCGTTCGCGGTCGCGTTCGCCGGTGACCTGCTGACCTTCTTCATCGCCTACGAGCTGCTGACCGTCACCACCTACCCGCTGGTGACCCACAAGGGTGACGCGAAAGCGATCTCGGCCGGTCGCACCTACCTCGGCTACCTGCTGCCCGGTGGCGCGCTGGTCCTGTTCGCGATGCTGATCATCTTCGCGGCGACCGGCGACCTCGCGTTCGCCGCCGGGGGGATGCTCGATGGTGCGCTGGGCGACGGCATGGTCGCGCTGGTGTTCCTGCTGTTCGTGGTCGGGTTCGGCACCAAGGCCGGCCTGATGCCGTTGCACGCCTGGCTGCCCGGCGCGATGGTCGCCCCGACCCCGGTCAGCGCCCTGCTGCACGCCGTCGCGGTCGTCAAGGGTGGGGTGTTCGCCGTCGGCCGCGCCGTCGGGTTCGTGCTCGGTCCGGACACGCTGGCCGCCATCGACATCCAGCTGGTGCTCTCCTCCCTCGCCGGGGCCACGATCGTGGTCGCCTCGGTGATCGCGTTGCGCCAGGACCACCTCAAGCGACGGCTCGCCTACTCCACCATCGCGCACCTGGCCTACATCGTGCTCGGGTTCTCGCTGCTGTCGGAGGCCGCGTTCGAGGGTGCGCTGCTGCACATCCTCAACCACGGGCTGGCCAAGATCACGCTGTTCTTCGCCGCCGGCGCGATCCACATCGCCGCGCACAAGGACCACGTGTCGGAGCTCGACGGCATCGGTCGCCGGATGCCGTTCACGATGGTCGCCTTCGCCATCGCCGCCTACAGCCTCGCGGGACTGCCGCCGGCCGGCGGGTTCCTCAGCAAGGCCACGCTGGTGTTCGGTGCGCTCGAGGCCGACCAGTACCTCTTCGCCGCCATCATGGTCGGCTCCGGGCTGTTGACCGCCGGCTACCTGTTCCCGATCGTCCACCGCGCCTTCTTCCGGCCCGAACCCACGCCCCCGGACGTCGAGGTGGCACCGGCCGCCGCCTCCGGCGAGCCCGACACCCCCAGCGGCCTCGCGCGGACCACGCCAAGCGGTGCGGACGCGTCCAGCGCGGCGGCCAGCCCCGACGGACGCGCCGCGGTGCTCGCCGACCCGGCCACCGACGATCCTGCCGCCGTCCCGGCGGGCCACGCGGACGATCCTGCCGCCGTCCCGGCGGGCCACGCGGATGACGAGCACGACGACCACGCCGATCACGGCGAAGCGGCCGCGAAGATGGTCGTGCCGCTGTGCGTCACCGCGGCGTTGAGCCTCGCCGTCGGCCTGTTCGACCCGGCCGGGCTGTACTCGCTGGCTGGCCAGGCCGCGTCGGCGGTCGTGGGAGGTGGCGGATGAGCACCTCGCGGCTGCTCACGATCACGGTCGTCGCCTTCGCCGTCGGCGTCGGGATCGACCTGTTCATCGACTACTCGCCCGTCCCGGGCTACGGCGCGTCGATCGGGCTGTTCGGCTGTCTCGGGTTGATCCTGTTCGCCAAGTCGGTCCTCGCGCCGCTGGTGGACCGCCCGGAGACCCACGACCCGGAGGAGACCCCACCCGACGTCCAGGCGCACGTGCGCCCCGACCTCGACGTCCAACTGGGGCTGCGCTCGGACGCTGACGGCCACGGGGAGGGCCGCCGTGGCTGACCTGCTGCTCCACCCGGCGCTCCCACTGCTGGCCGCAGCCGTGCTGGTCCGCGTCGTCCCGGCGACGCTCGGCCGCGCGCTGGTGGTCATCGCCCCGGTGCTGGCGCTGGCCGCGGCGTTGACGCTCGATCCGGCCGCCAGCGCGCAGGTGCCGTTCCTCGGCTTCGAGCTGGACGTGCTGCGCGGCGACGCGCTCGCGCGGGCGTTCGGGGTCGTCTTCGCGCTCGCCGCGCTGATCGCCGGCATCTACGGCCTGGCCACGCAAGGGCCCGGGGAACGCACGGCCGCGTTGGCCTACGCCGGCGCCGCGATGGGGGTGGTGTACGCCGGTGACCTGCTGACGTTCTTCCTGTTCTGGGAGATCAAGGCGATCTCCTCCACCTTCGTGATCCTGGCGCGCCGCACCCACCTGTCCAACCGTGCCGGCCTGCGGTACCTGTTCCTGCACATCGCCGGTGGCAAGCTCCTGCTGGCCGGCATCCTGGTGCACCTGTCGGCGACCGGGTCGATCGCGTTCGAGTCGTTCGAGCCGTCCGCCGGGACGTGGCTGATCCTGCTCGCCTGCGCCCTGTCGGCCGGCATCCCCCCGCTGCACGGCTGGCTGAAGGACGCCTACCCGGAAGCGACCGTCGCCGGGACGGTGTTCCTGTCGACGTTCACGACCAAGGCCGCGGTGTACGCGCTGGTCCGTGGCTTCGCCGGCTGGGAGATCCTGATCTACTTCGGCGTCGTCATGGCCGCCTGGGGTGTGATCTACGCGATCCTCGAGAACGACATCCGCCGGCTGCTGAGCTACCACATCGTCAGCCAGGTCGGCTTCATGGTCACCGCGATCGGGATCG